>JAFGUB010000057.1 GCA_016938735.1 Campylobacterales bacterium
ACCCTCAACGGTACTGACGCTGACGACTTCTTCACAGGTGCCAACATCGCCGCTGTTGAAGCAAAGTTCGCTGCCGGTACGGGTAACGTCAAATAGTTCCTCAATAACAGGTGCTTAAGCACCTGTTTCACTCTACTCGCTTGTAACCATTATGTAACCAAATCTCTTTTCTTAGTAATCACCAAGTAATAAAGCTCTCCTACAATCCGCCTCATACTAAATCCGCCTGGAGTACGAATGATGAACCACCGCAAAAAGAGCCTGCTCTCTTTGGCCCTCATCGCTGCACTCTCCTCCCACCTTAGCGGTGCGGAGAGTAACGAAGAGATCGTTCAATCGATCATGAAACTCAGAGCCGACGTCGAGTCGCTCTATACCAAGATCGATGAGAACAAAGAGAACTACAAGGCCCAGATGAAATCTCTGGCGATGCAAAGCGCCGATAACAAGGCGCAGATCAACCGCACTGAAACCTCACTCAAGCTGGCGCATCTGGAGCTTGAGAAGATCAAAGTCCAAATTGAAGCGGCCTCTTCGGGCAATATCGAGCTCAAGCCTCTGCTTGAAAAAGGGATGAATCTTCTCAAATCTGCCATTGCCGCTTCGCTGCCCTTTAAAACCCAAGAGCGCTTAGATGCCGTCGATGCCATCAAATCCCAGCTTGACGAAGGGCTAATCACCCAGGAAAAAGCGCTGGCACTACTGTGGGCAAGCTACGACGACACCCTACGCTTGAGCCGAGAAATCGGTCTGTTCAAACAAGAGATTGCACTTGGCGATGAAAAACTTCTGGCCAAAGTGGTCAAACTCGGCACTATCATGATGTTTTTCCAAACCGCCGACGAACGCGTAGGCTACGTCACCAAAAACGGTGATGCTTACATGTACCGCCTGGCCAAAGACGAAATCGAACAAAAGCAAGTCGCCGCCCTCTTTGATGCACTCAACAAACAGATCCGTACCGGCTACTTCGCCCTGCCTAACGCCCTTGTCCTAATGGAGGAGAAACAATGAAACGCTTTGCAACCATTTTAGCCCTCTGCTTCGCCCTCATGGGCTCACTCAGCGCCGACACCCTGCAAGACGCCTACCTCAAAGAGTACACCTTCCTCAAAGCGCAAAAAGAGGAGCTCTCCACCCGTATGCAAAAAGAGCAGCGCGCGCAAGAGGCCGACATCGCCAAAGCCACGGCTGAAGTAAGTGCGCTTCAAGACCGCTACGTCACCCTCTCAAGAGAGCTGACATCGCTTGAGCGCACCATCGAAAAATCGGGCGACGCACTCAAAGAGAGCACCAGCAACCGCGAAATCGTCGGCAGCATCGTAACGCAGGCCAACATGAGCCTTGGGGATTACGGCATCGTTCTTGGCGATGCAAACGCTACCGATATCCAAAAAATCGCCAACGCTTTTGAATCGGCCATCGCATTAAACCATCGCCTCGCCTCTCTACGCAAAGAGCGCGGATCGTTCTTTTTGCCAGACGGTTCTAGCGTCGAGGGCGACATCGTCAAAATCGGCAATATCGCCGCTTACGGTCTCTCTGCGAAAGGCAGCGGCGCACTCGCTCCAGCGGGTAACGGCACCTACAAACTCTGGAACCGTAGCGAAGCGGACGCAACCGCCAAAGCCCTCTATGCAGGCACAATGCCGCAAAACCTCAACATCTTTATCTATGAAAACCTTGATAAAGAGGTTGAATACCAAAAAGAGAAGACCTTTGACGACACCCTCAAAGCCGGTGGCGTCATCGGATACAGCATTTTGGGTCTAGGTGCTATCGGGGTATTGCTCATCATCATCCGTGCGATTTTTCTGATTGGTGCCGGCTCCAACACCGTGCGCATCACGCAGATCGTTTATGAAAAACTCCCTAAAGAGGGCTCTGAAAAAGCACTTGAAGCCATTGCAAATTTTCACGGCTCTACAGCTCGTGTCATCAAAGCAACCCTGCGCAACATCAAAAAAGAGCGCGAGCACATCGAAGATATCGTTATGGAGAGTATCCTCAACGAAAGCAGCTCACTTGATCGTTTCGGCAATATCGTTCTGGTTATCGCCTCCGTTGCGCCGTTGCTCGGACTACTGGGTACGGTCACGGGGATGATTGCCACCTTTGACATCATCACCGAGTTCGGTACGGGTGATCCGAAGATGCTCTCAGGCGGTATCTCCGAAGCGCTGGTCACCACTATGTTTGGTCTGATCGTCGCCATCCCTCTGCTGCTGTTGGGCAACCTGCTCAGCGGCTGGGCGGGCAATATCAAAGATTCGATGGAGCAAAGCGCCCTGCACATCGTCAATCTCTACGAAAAGCATAAAACACGCTAATGGAAACGTTCACACAGAATCTCGACTTCTTTCTCACCTTCATGAATGAGGGCGGGATGGTTATGTGGTCGCTTTTTACACTCAACCTACTGCTATGGTACGGTCTGGGCTGGCGATATGTGACACTAAGCCGAGGCACCAGCGGAAACGTTCGCCGCTTGATCGAAAAGCATGAGATGCCAGGAAGCCAAAGAGCGATCAGCGGAATGCTTGATCAAGCAGTTGTAGACGCACTAGGTGCCTACCATGAAGCCAAATCCAAAGGCTTACATGTAAGGGAATTTATTGACGACGCACTCTTTGAGTACACCATCGTCATCAAACAATACGGCATTTTGGTACGTACCATCGTAGTGCTTGCACCGCTCGTAGGACTTTTGGGTACCGTTATCGGGATGATCGAAACCTTCGACGCCCTGCAGTCTAGCTCGATGTTCGCCCAAGGCGACAGCATCGCCGGGGGTATCTCCAAAGCACTTTTTACGACTGAGCTTGGGCTGGTCGTCGCTGTGCCGGGGCTGATTTTGGGCCGCGCGCTCGATAAAAAACAGGAACGATTTGCCGTAAACTTCGAGCAGATCACCGACATCATTTGCACAAAGGATAGTGATGAGAATCAGGCCTAAAAACCACAACGTCGATAACGTGGACGTCTCTCCGCTGATCGATATGGTCTTCATTTTGTTGATCTTTTTTATGGTTACTACCACCTTCACTAAGGAGATGAAACTCGATCTTGAGCGCCCTGCCGCCGCGTCGGCCTCTTTGGCTTCAGCCAAGGTGATCCGCGTCTACATCGATAACACCAGCGAGATCTATGTAGACAACCAACCGATCAAAATCTGGGCGTTGCAGAGCAAACTCCGCGAACTGCTGCGCACTTCTAGCGAAAAATCGGTATTGGTCGTCACCGACACCAATATTCCCGTCGATAACCTTATCAACGTGATCGACGAGTGCCGTATGAGCGGTGCCAAAGACGTCGCTGTCTCCACCACCAAAGAGATGGGGTAAGCAGACGATGCGCACGACCGCTAAACGCTCCCTTTTTGCCCTTCTTGGTGCGCTTTTTGGCGCATTTGTGATGATCATGCTCGTCTCAGCCCTAAACCGTCCGGTCGGCAAAAAAGAGGAGGTGGCAAAAGAGCAAAGCCGCATCGTCGAGGTCAAGCGCGCCACACCTCCGCCCCAACCCAAACCTGAGCCAAAGCCCCAATCTAAACCTAAAAAAGCGACCCAAAAAGCACCCATGCCCAACATGAATGCTCTGCTTGGCGGTGTAGCGATGAACATTCCAGAGTTTACTACGGGTACCATCGCCGCTGACGCTTCGGAGCTGCTCGAAGAGATCGCCGAAGATGCGATCATGACCGAAGATACAGTAGATGTCAAACCCAAAGTCCTCTCACGCGCTCCGCTGGAATATCCCAAGCAAGCTGCCAAAGATGGAATCAAAGGTTATGTCATTATTAATCTACTCATCGCTAAAGACGGCGGCGTAGAGCTTGCCAAAATCCTCGAAGCACAACCCTCGGGTGTCTTTGATGAAGCGGCGCTCTCAAGCGTACAGGCGTGGCGTTTTGCTCCGGCGAAGTATCGCGGCAAACCGGTCAAAATCTGGGCCAAACAGAAGATTAAATTCGACTAAGGAAACGCAACCATGCACACACTATTTACCGCACTGCTCGTGCTGCTGCTTGCGCAGAACCTCAGCGCAGCCGAAGCCCAAAATGACGTCGATCATATCGGTCTCGCCACACTGATGATTTACGACGGCAAATTCGATCAGGCCCAGGCCGAGCTTGCGCAGGTCGATCAAAGCGCTCCAAGCTTTGACGCTGCTAAATTTCACACGACACAAGGGGTGCTTGAGACCAAACGTGACAACCACGCCGGTGCCATTGAGAGCTACCTAAAAGCCATCGAAGCGACCAGAACCAAAATCTACGTCGCACCCAAGATCTACGTGAAGCGCGAGCACCTCTTCAGCCTCGGCAGTAGTGAAAAGCTCGAACCACAAACACCAACATTCGATCCCGAAGCGATCCGTAAAGAGAGCATCGAAAAGCTCTATATCTATCTTTCGCAATCTTACTATAAACAGCAAGAGTGGATCAAAAGCGTCGAAGCGCTTGATCTGGCCGGGGAACGCGGTAAAGACAAAGCCTCGCTTTTTGCCTTTCGCGCCGACTGCTACTGGAAAGCACTGAAAAAAGAGCAAGCTGTCGCCGCTTTGGATGAAGGCATCAAGCGCTTTGACGATGCCAGCCTGCTCAAGCAGAAGTTCTACTACTTCGCCGAGCTAGGACTCTATCAGGCTGCCATCGACGCCTCCAAAGCCTACATGAAGCGCAGCGGCGCCACCGAAGAAGACTACGCCGCGCTCGCACAGATGCTGCTGAGTGCCAACCAAACACAAGAGGCGATCAAGGTGCTTGAAGAATCCAAGCTGCTTTTTGAAGGCCAGAGCCGCTTTGCCCTACTGCTGGGGCACGCCTATCTCAAAACAGGCCAACCCTACACCGGAGCCGCGCAGATGGAGCACGCCAGCCATTTTGACCCGACGCACCTCAAAGACGCCGTAGAGCTCTACCGCCGTGTCAAAAACTACCCGCACGCCATCTACCTCAACACCCTTCAAAGCGACAATGCCGAGAAGCTCAAGCAGAACATCGCCATCTTCATCGAGCGCGAAGAGTTTGAGAAGGTGATCGGTCTTCGCGACGCGCTAGGGCGCTACGGGATGCTTCAAGATGACAACATCCGTTACGCTCTGGCCTATGCCTACTACATGGCACACGATTTTGATGCCGCCGAAACGGAGCTCAAAAAGATTACCGACAGTGAGCTTTTTGCCAAAGCGACCGTCATTCGCAAAAACATCGAACTCTGCAAAGACGACAGTATGGAGTGTATTTAATGAACTACTTTTTTCGCATCGCAACCCTACTGCTGCTTGGCGCGACGCTTTGGGCCGCTCCTTCGGGCTCGCTGAGCGTCTACGCCTTTAAAAACGGCACCCCGCTGCCCAATAGCGAAGTGATCGTTGATGAGACGCAGCGTTACACCACCGACCGCGATGGTGCGGTGCGCATCATGCTCGAATCGGGCACCCATCAGCTCCAGCTCATCGGAAAAGATGCCAAAGGGGTGCATCTGGGTTTCTATAAAAAACCGTTCAGCATCGTAGCAGGCAGAAATACTCAAATCGTCGCCTCTTTTGACCGGGCGGATGACCCTACCGTCTCCGTAGACACGCCCTTAGAGACTCAAAGCACCGGTCAAGCGGATCTGAGCCGTCTAGGTACATTGGTTGGCTTTGTACGCACCTCCGATCAACAACGTCCCATCACCAATGCGCGTATCTTTGTCAAAGGCACAGGTATCGATGCGCGCACCGATGAAGCGGGCCGTTTTGAAGTGCAGATTCCTGCTGACGTCAACGTCTCGATCTCCATCGTTCACTCTGAATACAGCGCTGCTACGGTCAATGATCTTGTTGTAGCCGAAAGCGGTCGTATCGAGCAAAGTATTGAACTGACGCCTGCAAGCATGGAGCTTGAAGAGTTTATCGTACTCGCACCCAAAATCGAAGGCTCAATTGCTTCGGTAATGCTTGAAGAGAAAGAGAGCAAATCGATCTCCAACATTCTCAGCTCCGAAGAGATGTCCAAAAAAGGAGACAGTTCTGCCGCATCCGCATTGCGCCGTGTCACCGGCGTCACCCTGATCGGCGGCAAAAACATCTTCGTGCGCGGTCTTGGAGAGCGCTACTCCAACATCGAGCTTAACGGTATGCCCCTCCCCTCGCCCGATCCGCTCAAACGGGTCGTGCCGCTTGACATCTTCCCTTCGGGCGTCATCGCCTCGATGAAGGTACAAAAAAGTGCGACCGCCGATATTCCCAGCAGTTTCGGTGGCGGTTACGTTGATATCCGCACCAAAGACAAAACAAGCGACGACTACATCAAAGTCGGCTTAGGTGTCAAAGCCAATAGTTACACAGGCGAAAAAGCCAACACATATCAAGGCAGCGACGGTGACTATCTAGGCTTTGACGACGGATACCGCGAGATCAACGAAAAGATTCTCAAAGGCCCCGGTATTCAAGTCGGCCAACCGATCAAAGGCTTTACAACCGACTACTACACCAAAGAAGAGCTCTCTGCGATGACGCAATCCTACGTTAACCGCAACTATAACGTCGAAGAAAAAGAGCTTCCTTACGGCTTCAACGGTATGATTGAAGGTGCAGCCAACTTTGAGCCTGCCGATGGGCACAAAATCACCTTCTTTGGGCACTATAAGTATGATCAGGAACACACCGACCGTTCAGAGAACTACTACCGCTACCAGTTTGAAAAAGCGACGGGTAACCTCTACAAAGAGGCTGATCAATACGGAACTACCGATCTCTCCGTTTCCTCCTTTTCTCACGGTGCCATCTTGAACATCGGTTATAACTACGAGGACGTCGTGCGCCTCAAGCTCACCAAGCTCTATACGCACAACGCCGACAAAGTCACAAAGATAACCGAAGGCATTATGGGGTCGAATGACGAGAATATGACCAAAGTCTATCTGATGTGGCAAGAGCGCACGATGGACGTCAACCAATTTAGCGGAGATACTGACTATGCGCTGTTTGATATGGATGCCGACTTCTCATTCGGCACTCAACTCTCATCGGCTAAACTCTACCAACCCAACGACTACCACTATACCTTTCGTAACGAGGGTGAGCCCTTTTTGGACCATAAAATCTCCAACAACATCGGCGTCAACCTCAATTCCAAAGATGATCTGACGGCCTATTATCTCAAAAACAAGCTTTACGTACCGGCGCTGAGCGAAGAGGACTATATCGAAGTGGGCTACTCTGCCAGTGCCAAAAGCCGCGAATCGCGTCAGAATAAATTTTTTCTGCGCAAAATCTCAGGCAGCGCCATTGTAGATGATTTGGAAATGACCGGAACCATCGAATCGATCTACGACCGCTATGTGCGCCCCGATCTCGCCTACGCCGACCGTTCTTTGCTCATCAGCCAGCTCTTTCAGGCAGCGGATTACTACGACGCAGAAGTGGATGAATCGGCATGGTACATCAATGCCTTTACCCAACCCACGGAGTCTTTGGAGTTTCTACTCGGGGTACGTATGGTCGATCTGACGCAGGCGGCCTACCAGTACAGAGAAGATCGAAACAATCCAGATATGTCACAGCGCCGCAATGTTCAGCGCTTCAAAGAGACACTATCAATCAATTCCGCCTACCCAAGCCTTAGCGCAAAGTATAAGCTTGACGAAGCCAATCAGTTCGATGCTGCGGTTTCTAAAACCTTTATCGTTCCCGACTTGCGTGAATTTAGCAGCGGTGAATATTTTCACCCTTACGAAGTAGCCACCGTTATCGGTAATCCAAACCTTAAAAACACCGATATTCTAAGTCTTGATCTCAAATACAGCCACTTCTTCTCCGATACCGAAAACGTAAAATTCGGCCTCTTTTACAAAATCCTCGACAAGCCGATCGAAGATGTTATGATCCCCTCCTCTTCCTTGCCAATCTACTCGTTTGACAACAGCGATCAAGCAGTACTGTATGGATTTGAGCTTGACGGACGCAAGCAGTTAGCTTTTATCGACCCGTTCTTTAGTAACTATTTCATTAGCGGAAACTTTTCTTACACAGACTCCGAAGTGACCCTTACCGATGCACAAAAGGCGATTTATAGCTCCGACAAGCGGCAACTTCAGGGGCTCTCTCAAACCGTTATCAACCTCTCGACAGGCTACGATACTGATGATCGTTCCGCTATACTCTCTTACAACAAAATGGGCGAGCGTATCCGAAAAGTCGGCATGATCGATGACGGCGACCGCTTCCCTGACCACACCGAATATCCGGCGGCGCTACTTGATCTGGTTTGGATTGAGAAGTTCAACAACGCACTCTCGCTCAATCTCAAGCTCAGCAATCTGCTTGACGAAGCAACCGAATGGAAACAGGGTGATCGTATTACACAACGCTTTAAAACAGGTCGTTTCTACGCGCTCTCAATGTCTTATAAATTTTGATCGCCAGGGATCACTCTATGAAAGCACAAATCTTGATCGTTGAAGATGACGCGGATCTGATCGAGCTGCTCGAATACCGTCTCCAAAAAGAGGGGTACGAAACGCTGGGCTTTTTGAGCACCAAAAATGTCAAGCGGGCACTTGCCGAAGAACACGTCGATCTGATCTTGATGGACCGTAGCTTGCCCGATATCGAAGGGAGCGAGTTTATCGCCATGATGCGCGAAAAGGGGCTCGATACGCCGGTGATTTTTCTCTCCGCCAAAGACAGCAAATATCAGGTTGAAGAGGGCTTCATTCGTGGAGCAGATGACTACATGACCAAACCTTTTGAGATGAGCGAACTGCTGCTGCGCATCGAAGCGGTGCTACGCCGCACCAAAAAGAGTATCCACTCCAACCTCGTCACCTACCGCGACATCCAGCTCGATCTGAGTTCGCGTACCATCCATATCGGTGCGCAGGAGATCGAACTGACCAAGCTCGAATTCGATCTGCTCCACACCCTCATCGCCCACCAAGGCAGCGTGCTCAAGCGCGACTTTCTGCTCAAAAACGTCTGGGGGCGCGGCGGCTCGTTTCAAGGCCGCACCGTCAACGTCGCCATCAACCGGCTCAAAGAGAAGATCGACCCTGATAAAAGCAAAAACTACATTAAAACCATCCGCGGAATCGGTTATACTCTCTTTTAATCAAATCCCAAGGAGGTAGGCTATGGCTTATTTTTCACAGGCAAAATCGGGAGAGAAGGTCTACAGTCTCGTATTTGGACGAGGCAAGATCACGCAAGTCTTTGAAAGCGGTCACTACAAACTGCTTGTGACCTTCAAAAACGGTTACGAAGTTCCCTATACCGAAGAGGGGGTTCCGGGATGGGGACGCTTCAAATCCCAAACGCTTTACTATCGCAATGACGTCGATCTGGGCAAAGCGGACTTCTCGCCTATCAGCAAGATTCTCTCACCCAAAAAGATCATCAAACATCGTGAAAAAGGGAGTCTGGAGGTGCGGCTGCCTTCAGGTATGTGGGTCAACACCAAAAAAGCCGACGAACTCTATGTCGAGCATCTGCTAGAAGAGGAGAAGTACCACCTCTTCCGTAAAAAAGCGTAAGGTTAAGCCTTACGTGTAAGGGTGCGCTCTTTAATCTTTTGTGTCAGCTCTTCGCGTTTGGGGAAGTCCGCCCCCATGCTGATAATAAACGACGAAGCCTCTTCTAGCGTAAGCGAAACGCTGATACACAAGTGCTCTTGGACAATCACCGTATAGCCGCTCGTGGGATTAGGCGACGTCGGAACGAAGAGCACCACTACCCCCTCATAGCGGTTGAGCACATAGGCGGGCACCCACACATCCTCTTTGGGATACTCCACCAAAACCACCTCTTTTTTCCCTCCGTCGTCTTTTCCAGCAAACATATTGGCCAGCTTCTTGAAAATCGAATAGACGGTTCGAATCGCAGGAATACTCTCGAAAATACGGTCGATCAGCGTCACAATCATCGAACGTCCGTACCGTTCGATCGAGTAACCCAGCACCGCAAAAAGCGAAAGAATCAAGAGCGCAAGCACCACCGTGATCGAAGTCGAATCGGTGATGTTATATAAACGCAGATAGGCGCTGATGCCTAGAGATTTGATGAAGTTGACCAGTATCAGCACCACCACCAGCGGGGTAAGTGACAAAGCCCCGACGAAAATATAGCGGATCAGCGCCTTCATGGCTTAGCGACACACTTCTGTGACGCCCAGCGTGAAACCAATCCCCACATCCTGCCACGTCTTGCCCTCGTGCAGCTCATAGCAGGCTTTGTTGATGGATGAGAGTGCGCCGAGTGCGCCAAAGTCGGCCAGATCGATCACCCCTCTGGCCTCGAGCAGGTTTTCTACCATTGCGTAGCGCAAAGGAACCTCAACCGTCTTGCCGTTGAGCCTGAGCGCAATCTTGATGATCCCCTCTTTGCCTTCACCGGAGAGTGAAAGCACTGTCGCTTCTGCCGTCTGCCCTTCAAGCCAGTTAAAAAAGAACTGCAAAAGCTTCGTATCACGCTCCGCCAAACCCGATTCAACCGTTTTGAGCTGCACAAATACCTTGCGACCTTCAAGCAGCGTATTGAGGCTCGTCGCCTCTTTGGGAATATCCGAAGAGACCCCCACAAAACTCCCCTTCACGCCCGCCTTGAGCGGTGTTTTGTAGGCTTCCCACTTCACCTTGAGCGCTCCGTCGCTCTGCACGCGACACTCTGCCGCGCCCAATGAGAGCGCCGCCAACAATATCATTAAAATTTTCATGTTTTCCTCCTCTGTTGTCGCGCCATTATAAGCGCTTTTACTTTAGTTTGACTACAATCGCATCTTTACATGTAAGGATTGCGCCAATGTCTCAATGCCCTTTTTTGGAATTCGAAGTCGATCTGGAAGGATTCGTCCAAACCCTCACAAAGCAACTCGACGCCAACCGCGCGCGTATCGCCGAGCTACTCTCGCTTGAGCATAAAACCTACGCCAACTTTGTCAAACCATTTGAGATGCTTGAAGAACGGCTTGATCAGTTTTTTACCCCGCTCTCGCACCTCAATGCCGTTGAAAACTCCGAAGCAACCCAAAAAGTCTACGCCGAAGCCCTGCCGCTACTGAGCGACTACGGCACCGAAGTAGGACAAAATCTCGAGATTATGAGCACTATAAAAGCGATCAAAGCGCATGAAGACGACCGGCTCAATCAAGAGCAGCGCCGCGTGGTCGATCTGAATTTGCTGGGCTTTCGCCTCAGCGGTGCCGATCTGGACGCGCAAAGCAAAGAGCGGCTACGCGAGATCAACCTGCGCAAAAGCACCCTCACCAACGACTTCAGCCAAAATCTCCTTGACGCTACCAACGCTTATGAGAAGATTACCACCGATCCCCAAGACGTAGAGGGCATACCGCCAAGCGATCTGGAAGCGGCTGCATGCAAGATCAAAGGGCAAAGCGCGTGGCGTTTTACCCTGCAGATGCCATCTTACTTGGCCTACATGACCTACGGCCCCAACCGCGCCATCCGCGAAGAGCTCTACAAAGCCTACACCACCCGCGCCCCCCAAAACGCCGCCATCATCGATGAGCTGATGGCGTTGCGCCAAGAGTCGGCCAAACTGCTCGGCTTTGAGAACTACGCCGAACTCTCACTCGCTTCGAAAATGGCACCATCAACCGATGACGTACTCGATTTTCTCAGCGACCTCGCCAAACGCTCACACGCTCAGGCACGCGAAGAGCTTGCGATGCTGCGCGCCATGAGTGAGCATGAACTGCAGAGCTTTGACACCGCCTATTACGCCGAAAAACTCAAACAACACCGCTATGAGCTGGATGAAGAGGCGTATCGCCCCTACTTCGAGCAGCGCAGCGTGGTGAGCGGACTCTTTGAGTTTTTGCACAAACTCTTCGGTGTTCGCTTTGAGAGTGTTACATGTAAGCTCTATAGCAACCAAGCAAGCGCCTATGATCTCTACGTCGATGACACGTTGCGTGCGCGTCTTTATATGGATCTCGAAGCGCGTAAAAACAAGCGCGGCGAAGCGTGGATGCACAACTGGCAAAGCCACTGCACCGACGAAGAAGGCAAAGAGCAACTTGCTTCGGCCTTTATCGTTTGCAACTTTCCCCCTTCCGGCCCAAACAGCCCATCGCTGCTGCGCCACGACGACGTGGTTACACTCTTTCACGAGATGGGGCACGCCCTGCATCATCTGCTCTCAAGCGTGAGCGAAAACGGTGTGAGCGGGGTTGCGGGCGTGGAGTGGGACGCGGTGGAATTTCCGTCGCAGTTTCTGGAAAATTTTGCCTATGAGCCCAAGGTACTGCGCCTCTTCGCCAAACACTACCAAAGCGGCGAGATACTCAGCGAATCGATGATCGAGCGGCTGGAGCGCTCGCGTAACTTCCAAGCCGCCATGTCGATGCTGCGCCAGCTTGAGTTTGCCCTCTTTGACTTCAAGCTCCACCTCAAACTGCATCAGGGCGAAGAGGTTCAAACGCTGCTCGACGCAATCCGCCAAGACACTTCGCTCATCGTTCCACCCGACTACAACCGCTTTCAAAACGGTTTTTCGCACATCTTCTCAGGTGGCTACGCCGCGGGCTATTACAGTTACAAATGGGCTGAAGTCCTCAGTGCCGATGCCTTTTTCGCTATCGTCGATCAAGGTATTTTCAACACCAAACTAGGGCGCGACTACCTGGAAATCGTTTTGGCCAAAGGGGGAAGCCACTCGATGCAGGAGCTCTATGAGATGCTGATGGGCCGCGCACCCCAAAACGACGCCCTGCTGCGTATGTGCGGCATCGCATCGTGATCCGCGCTCTATGGCTGCTTTGGTTGCTTGGCATCACCGTGTGGGGTGAGCAGGTGCGTGTCGCTACGTACAACGTCGAAAATCTTTTTGATCTCAAACGCGACGGAAACGAGTACACCGAGTACATTCCCAATACCTCATGGAAATGGAACACCCAAACTTATCGTGCCAAAATCGACAATATCACCCGTGTAATTGCTGAACTTAATGCCGATATAGTAGCCCTTCAAGAGATCGAGTCACGTGAAGCCCTAAGAGAATTACAAAAGAGCCTTGGGCGCAGCGGTGTCTACTATCCGTATATGGCGATTGCTGATGGCAAAAACAGCACCGTCAAAGTTGCACTGCTTAGCCGCTTTCCATTTGATTACACTAAAGAGCTGCGTGTCACCCAAAGTCTCAAATACCGCAATATTCTTGAAGCCAAATTCACCATCGGCGACGATGCGCTCTATCTTTTCGTGAACCACTGGAAAGCCAAAAGTGGCCCTGAGAGTGAACGCATCGTCTCGGCTAGAGTGCTCAAAAAAAGACTCTATGAACTGGGCCACGACAAAGCAATCGTTTTGCTCGGAGACTTCAACAGCCATTATGAAGAACATCAACTCTTTATCAAAAATGCCAAACACAACAACACTAGAGGCATCACGGGCATTAACCACACGCTCAAAAGCTACAAAGGAAAGCCGGTTCAAAAAGAGGATTTGCTTACATGTAAAGACTGCCTCTACAATCTTTGGTATGAACTCGATCCAAAAGAACGCTGGAGCCATGTCTTTAAAAGTAGCAAAGAAGCGCTCGACAACATCCTGATCTCAGCCGGACTGTGGAATCATCAAGGGCTTGAGTTTATGCGTTTCACAAAGTTCAATCCCAACTATCTATTTGATAACAAGGGCAAACCTTTTCGCTGGAGCTACAGCCGAGGTCATCCTAAATTCCATCTAGGCAAAGGCTACTCCGACCATCTGCCCCTCTACGCTGATTTCACGATCAAGTAGTGCTACAATGCACTATGGCGTATCTTTTTGATTATCTAACCATAGAGTTAAATTCGGCCCTACTTTGCCTCAAAGCCCTAGAAGCAGAAAATGAAGTGGAATTATTACATCAATTTCGTGTTCATTTACGCCGCATCATTTCACTGCTTGAGCTTTACCATCCCCATGCACATTCTATTAAGTCTCTTAAGTCAATACTCAAGAAAAGCAATAAAATACGTGATCTTGATGTGCTGATTGCATCATTGGGAGAAAGCGCACCGTTGCTGCAGGCGCATTTACGTTTCCTACGCAACGAGACCTATCGTGAACGCATTGATGAATATTTTTTGCACGCAACACGACACCGTCTCAAACACACGCTTAACGCATTCTCACGAAGACATAACCATGACAAAAACAAGCAAAGACTCAAATACCTCGCATTGAGGCAGTACCGCAAAAGCATTCAACGCCATCAGTCCCTCTACCATCACGCCGACGATCACGCCTTTCATCGAGTTCGACTGGCATTTAAAACCAGCCGCTACGCACTCCAATTTCTGCAAACTGCCTTACATGTAAAGGTGAAAAAAGAGCTTCGTTTTACCAAACAGATTCAAGAAGAACTAGGCTCTGTCCAAGATTTGAGTCAACAACTCATACGACTTAAAAAAATCTGTAAGAACCAAGCTCTAAACGAGTGCCCCAAAGTCATCGCATCGATTAAAGCACACCTCAACCGGAGCAAGGCAGCAACGCTAAAGCATTACAAGCACCAATCAATCGGTACACCGCCTTGATCGCGAATATAGCTATTTGCTTTTGAAAAGGGCTTTGAGCCGAAAAAGCCACGATACGCTGAAAGAGGAGAAGGGTGCGGGGCTTCTAGTATCAAGTGTTTTCGAGCATCAATTAATATGCGCTTCGCCTGCGCGGGACGCCCCCAGAGTATAAAAACGATACCTGATCGCAAGGAACTGATCGTTGCAATCACCGCATCCGTAAACTGCTCCCACCCTTGATCCTTATGTGCATGCGCTTCATTAGCACGTACACTCAAAACGGTATTCAGCAAAAAGACTCCTTGGCGTGCCCACGGTTCCAGATTACCGCTCAGTGGAGGCGCACAGCCTATATCCTCTTGCAACTCTTTAAATATATTTTGAAGTGAAGGCGGAAAAGCAACCCCTTGCGGAACCGAAAAAGCTAATCCATGCGCCTGATTGGCACCATGATACGGATCTTGCCCCAAAACGACAACTTTAATCTGGGCAAAGGGAGTCATATAAAAAGCATTAAAGAAGTGGTGCGGGCGCGGATAAATGGGATAACTCTTTTTCTCTTCAAGTAAAAAAAGCTTCAATCGAACAAAATAGGATTTCGTAAATTCGTCAGCCAAAACAGCCAACCAATCTTTAGGTAGTTTAGGATCAATAGTCATAAGAGATTATAAAGAGAAATAGATTAAAAACATAAGATTAATAGATACAGAAGAAAACCCAAAAGAACTATGCAGCGGCCTACATTCCCACACCTGAAAGATGCAGTATTATCAGCGAAGGAGGGCTTAGCTTCTGG
>JAFGUB010000058.1 GCA_016938735.1 Campylobacterales bacterium
CAAAAAGCTGGAAAAGCTTATGAAGCTGATTCATTCGTTGCGTGATACGCTGAATAAGAGGAGGTTGGGTTTTGTCGTGGAGTGAGAATTAAAATATTAAAACCTAATGCCCGCACAACCGCGCGGACAAGTAATTTCGAGACTTTTTTAGACAAGCTCTCTGTAGCTACCACTGTGTTTACAGGTATGTCCGCGCAACCGCGCGGACAAGTAATTTCGAGACCATAACTATTGTTGAGTCAAGCTCTCCTTTGTTATACATATGCCCGCGCAACCGCGCGGACAAGTAATTTCGAGACATGTATTCATGTGGTACTTCGATCCCCTTGTTTCGAAGATGATGCCCGCGCAACCGCGCGGACAAGTAATTTCGAGACGTAGGTCCGCTTTGCTAATCAGGCCGCTTTTTAGGCCCTTTAATGCCCGCGCAACCGCGCGGACAAGTAATTTCGAGACTTCCGGTGCCATCAAGCACTGTGAAGCGATACAACCCAGGCTATGCCCGCGCAACTGCGCGGACAAGTAATTTCGAGACAAAGCCATAATGGCAACTAAAACTAAGATTAGCTTAAATGCCCGCGCAACCGCGCGGACAAGTAATTTCGAGACTTTGACAGTAACGTGCGATCTGACCTGGTCCATCAAATGCCCGCGCAACCGCGCGGACAAGTAATTTCGAGACTCAGCTAGATAAGGAGCAAATGTGTTCATGCAGTATGTATGCCCGCGCAACCGCGCGGACAAGTAATTTCGAGACGGATAAACTCAAGATTGATAGTACAAGAAGACTGCGAGAGATGCCCGCGCAACCGTGCGGACAAGTAATTTCGAGACGCAGAATAAAGCCTGCGAGTTCGGTTTAATGCTTCATGTCACACTAAAGCTTTATTTGTGTATAGTGTGTATACATTTGAGGGGATGGTATGAACGCCAAAGAGCTCATCAAGCAGCTCGAAGCGCACGGCTACTACCGCAAATCTCAAAGCGGTTCGCACATCAAGATGATCAACGGCAACAAAACCCTTACGGTTCCCGATTACGGCAAAAAAGATATCGGTATAGGGCTGCTCAAAGCCATAGAGCACCAAAGCGGCGTGAAGCTGCGTTAGGAGAATCCCATGAAGTACATTGCATTTATCTACAAAGACCCAGAGGATAGCGGCTATACGGCGGTCGTGCCTGACCTGAGTGGTTGCATGAGTGAGGGCGGCACCTTTGAGGAGGCGTGCGCTATGATCCAAGAGGCGGCTGAGTTGTGGCTAGAGGGGGAGCGCTTTCCACCGTCACGCACTTTTGAGCAGCTTACGTCTGATGTGCGCCAAGAACTGATGATCCCAGAGGGTGCGCTTACTTATATTGTGGATGTCAAGCAGGATAAAAACGTTCGGGTCAATGTGGTGATGAGCGCTGAAGTGCTCAAAGCGGCAGACGAACAGGCGGCGCTACGCTTTGGCGGCAACCGTTCTGCCTATCTGCAAGAGCTGGTGCGCTCAGATACCCATAGCGCCTAACGCCCATCGATCATACCGATGTTCACCCAACCCTTCGAGCACCTTTTCACCCCTGATGCGCTTGGTATCGCGCTGCACTCCATCCGCTCGCGTGCCGCCGGGATCGACAAGCAGTCTTTGGCTGCGATCAAGAGCGATCCTGATGAGATCGCGCGACTGCATGAAGAGCTCATGCAGGGCATCTACGCCCCTCAGCCCATCGAAAAGATCGAGATAGAGAAAAACGAAACCGAAAAGCGCCCCATTGCCCTCTCCAGCGTGCGCGACAAGGTGGTGCAAAAGTGCCTTGCCCACGCGCTGGGCGACTACTTTGAGCGCCTCTTTAGCGACAAAAGCTACGGCTACCGCCCCTCCAAAGGCACACTGCGCGCCATCAACCGCACTACCGATTTCATCCGCAAAGGGGCCGCTTGGGCCTACAAAAGTGACATTGACAACTTTTTCGAGACCATCGACCATGAGCGCTTACTTGCGCTGCTTGAGGGGCATATTCGCGACAAACGTATTCTTGCCATTATTGCCTTACTACTCAAAAACGGCGGATTTGCGCGCTTTGAGTACGCCGAACACGACACGGGCGTGCATCAAGGCGACGCCCTCTCGCCGCTACTGAGCAACATCTATCTGCATCAGATGGATGCCCATCTTGAGGCCAAAGGGGTCGATTTTGTGCGTTACGCCGATGACTTTGTGCTGCTGGGCAAAACCGAGCAGGCCCTTGACGCCGCGCAAGCCGAGCTGCGGCTCTTTTTGGAGAGTATCGGCTTGAAGCTAGGCGAAGAGAAGAGCTACATGGCCTCTATTGCCAAAGGAGGCTTTGAGTTTTTGGGTTGTCGTTTTATCGGCCACAACGTCTCCATCGACAACGAAAAGCTACAAAAGAAGATCTCCAAGTTCTACCAACTCGCCAAAAAGCAGCTCCCCTTCAAAGCCTATGTGGACCATACCAACACCTTTGTAGAGGCGCTCTCGCGCTACTATCTCAAGCTTATCACGCAAGGCTCTGAGCAGTTTGGCCGCCTTGAAGAGGCGCTGCTCGATGCCACCGCCAACCGTGTCTTTTACGCCCTTGAAGCGGGCGAATTCACCACCAAAAAGGCCTTTAAAGAGCTGCTAGAGCCTCTGATGCTGCTCTCTCCCGCTTCAGGGACGCGCCATGAGGATTTCATCGAGCGTATCATCAACCGCGCCTTTGAGCGCCACCTCGCCGCCAAAGACTACACCAAGCCCAAAGCCGCCATCGAGGCCAAAAAACGCGATTATGCCAAGAAGTTTGCTCTTCAATCAGTCTTACATGTAAGCGAATTTGGGGCGTCGCTGGGCATCGCCAAAAATAAAATCACCCTCAAGATCAAGGGCAAAGTCCGCGCCGCACTGCCTAAAGCCCATGTCGAGCGGATCATCATCAATGCCAAAGGAATTTCGATCAGCTCCAATCTGGTCTACTTTTGTGCCACGCACGATATCGCCATCGACTTTCTCGACCACGACCACAACCCCTACGCCGCGCTCTACACCCACCGCCAAGCCTACGCCAAAATGGCACTCTTGCAGTTAGAGGCGCACCAAAGCCCCAAGCGGCTGGAGCTCTCCATGCAGTTTGTACGCGGCAAAGCCAAAAACCAGATCAACTATCTCAAATACCTCGATCGCTACCACCGAGACGTCGAGAATCAGATCGCACAGATGGAGCTGCTGCTCAAGACCCGCCTCCCCCATGCGACTGACGTGGCACAACTCATGGGCTATGAGGGGCAGATTTCAGCGCTTTATTGGGAGGCGATTGCGGTAATCGTCAAAGAGAAGATCGCTTATCCCGGGCGCATCACCCAAGGCGCCACCGATCCCATCAACGCCGCGCTCAACTACGGATACGCCATCCTCTATGGCAAAGTGCAGTTTCATGCGGCCAAAGCAGGGCTTGCGTTACATGTATCGTTTTTGCATGCGCTTGATGAGGGCAAGCCGACGCTGGTTTTTGATATGATCGAGGAGTTTCGTGCCTTTGTGGTGGATCGCGTCATCATCAGCATGGTCAATCAGCAAGAGCCGCTTGAGCTCGATAGCGAATCGCGCCTCACCAAGTCCAGTCGTCAGCTCATCGCCAAGAAGGTGACGGCGCAGCTAGGCAACTACACCCGCTACAAAAAAGAGTCACGCCAAGTCGAAACCCTCATCGCCGATCAGGCCTATCTGCTCTCTCGCGCCATCAAAGGCGAAGATGAGTACCACCCTTTTGTAGGCAAATACTGATGCTGCGCTTTGTAGTTGCCTATGACATCCCCAATGATCGCCGCCGCACCAAGATCGGCGAACTGCTCGAAGCCTACGGCACGCGCGTGCAGCGTTCGGTCTTTGAGATTTCGCTGGAGAACAAAACCCATTTTGAAACCCTCAAAGCACGCCTAATGCTCATGATGGTCGAAGAGGAAGACTCGGTACGCTTTTACAGCCTCTGCGCGAACTGTGTACAAAAAAGCGAAGCGCTGCTCGATGAGCGCGGCCCCTTTGAGGGAGATGCCATCTACTTCTTTTAGGCCTCTAAAATGGTTTTTCAGGAATTTTACTGAAAACGCGATGTTCTCTAAATTTTTGTGTAATTGTGCAGCGCTTTTATGTGCTGAAAATCAATTAAAGGAAAATCATTTGAGCATAACCAATCTCAAAAACGTTCACAATGAAGATGTGGAAGGCTTTCATTCAAACGCACTGATGCATCAGGTGGAGCTTCGATCAAATTACCTGAAAATCGGTGAGCTGGATCGTCAAAATGTAGAGATGATAAATGATGATAACGTCAACGAAGAAAATCTTGAGCAGCTAGTAGACGATGCTAGGGAGATAGCCGACCAATGCATCAAACTGATTACGGGGCAGAACATGCTATTTCATCGCATAGATGAATCACCTAGTATTTTCTCAGGGGCGATATATGCCGTGTATCATAACGGTTCGGAAGAAAACTATAGAATATACCATAACGACATAGATGGTAAAGCTGCCGACTTCATTATCGACATGGCTTTTGGGACGGAAGCGATTGAGGTGACGCTTCCTGTTGTGGATTCTGATGGTCTTAAAGAGTTTTATACCGAACCAGATTTTGTGATCTCTTTTTCAGCAGCTTAATCCTCAGTTAGGCTTTTTGGTTGGTTAGGGGTATGAAAGAGAGCAGGACAGTGGGACTTCATCACAGCGGAGCTTCCATATGTGGCCTGATTCCGATAGCCGTTGCCTCCTGCTGTAATGATCCAAACGATGAGGAGATTCGGTGTCGCTTATAACCTTTGTTCTTGGTGCGCTTTTGTTTCTAGGTGTCATCGTGGCTCTCGCCCTTCACGCTTCGTAGCATGGGGATGCAGACGCTGCGCCAGTCCCTTGAGACTACGCAAAGCTGCACCGACGCCTTTCAAGAAGTCATATTTTTTGGATCTGATGCAACGTTGATTGCAAAAAAAATATTTATTGGATATATTATGCATATTCAATAAATATAAAGGCTCCTCTTGATTTTGACTCTATCTCACCAAAAAGGCGGTGTCGGCAAATCGACGATTGCGTGGAATTTGGCGCTTGAGCTCTCCAAGAGCCTTCAAGTCGATGTGATCGATCTGGATATGCAGCAGTCACTGAGCGCTGCTAACGCCATTCGCCAAACTAAAAAACTACACACTCTAAACATCTCTCACTATGCCCATTCAGATGAGTTGGTGGCGCGCTTGCAGCAAGACCTTGAAGATAGGCTTATCATCATAGACTCTGGTGGATTTGATAGTGCATTCAACCGGGTCGCCATACTTGCTTCTGAGCTGCTCATTACCCCGGTTTCGGATAAGCCGTTTGATCTCATGGGGTTACAAAAATATGAAGAGATCCTCAAGACCCTCTCTCAGATCCAAGGCACCTTGGTGCAAACACATGTTCTGCTGAATAATCTGAACCCATCTCTTAGAAATTATGGTGATATAGTGGAATTTGTACAAAGCTCTGATCATTTTCAAATGGTTACTTCTGTACTGCGTCAGCGTGCGGATTATGCCCACTCGATAGGGGTTGGTAAAAGTGTTTTGGAGTACAGCCCGCAAGGCAAAGCCGCAGCTGAGTTCACTACGCTTCGAGATGAGATCAAAACACTTTTAAATATCAAATAGATATCTAAAATATATATAAAGGATATATTGTGGCCAAAAAAGAGTTTCTAAAGAATCTTGAGCAAGTCAAAAAATCAGCCGCGATGACAGAGCAAGTTACCAAGAGCACGAAGCAAGAGAAGATGAAAAAACTGATCTCACTTCCTGTGGAGTGGGACGAGAAGATTCGGGCTTTTCATGGCGGAACGGTCAATGCTTATATTCTCATCGCGATTCAAGAGCGGATGCAGAGAGATGGGTTGATCTAGGTGATCACTTTTACATGTATACCTTTTGAATCCAGTGCGTGTTGCAGCTGATGCAGCTTATCAAAACGCTATAAAAAATATGCCTCATTCAGCTCGAATTGAGTCTGATAAGGCATTGGCAAGAGTTATGTTGTCTGTGTTAAAAGATGATACTGAACTGTTTAAGCAGTTTAGTGATAACCTAGAATTTAAAAGATGGATGCAGGATATGGTTTATGGGATGACTTCCAGTGTAAGAGCACGAGCATAATCACTAACATCCTATTCCCTATTTCCATGCAAGTAATAATAACAAAAATAGATTTTTGTCTTGACATATGGTGGTAGTATGTTGAGATGAGCAAGAGACTCAAAAAAATCTATCTGGATATTTGAGCAGAACATAAGCCTCTATATCGGAGAGGTTTTTTCTGACAAAATCGATCGCTTCTTCTTGCTTTGTTTTTGAATCCAATATTCCGAGTTCGGCATCTTGCAGAAAGTTAATTAATTCGATTTTGGCGTCGGATGGGGAAAAATCTTTTTCCAAGATTTGTAACTTTTTGAGATTTCGAGTCAAAAATTCACGATTGGGACGCCATAAGTTGAAGAGATCTCTATTAATTTTTTTAACTGTAATTAAATTTTGAATAACATAATCCTCAAAAATAGGATCTGCTATATATACATAATGCTCTAGCGCTTGTATTCTTCCAAACTTAAGAAATTCTTCAATTAATTCAGGGTACTTTGAGAAGAAGTCCGCTACCGGTCTATTTTCCTTCTTCCAGTTCTGCCATGTACGATAGGTACTTCCAAAAAAATCTTCAATAGACGCTGGTTTCATCTTTGTTCCTATGAAATAATTACATTTAAACGAAATAAAAGGTTGCATATGTAAACATACCATCAAAATTTTCGTTTGGACGAAATATATCATATAAATGGAAATATATGAACAATATTGCCGAAATTTATGCCATGCTCATCAGCAATCAAAATATCAATCCGTATGAGTTTTTGGACCAGATAATTCATAACGAAAAGCATATTTTTTGGGGAGTCGCTAGAGATGTAGCCGCAGAGAAATTGATGCTTTGTAGTCAATGGCGATGGCTTGGACTTCGGATAGATGACGTAGGATTTTTGGTAGAAGAGGAGATGTGGCTGAGATTTCCGTATTGGATTCGAAGAGCTGAGTTAGGGAAAGGGTCTCTGACTAGACACATGCAAAACACACATTCACTCGTACTTTGGATTTTTGAACGATATATCAGCACACTGAAAAATCTATTTGATCCCAGATATCGTTTTTATCTTTCGCTACCTAAGCTCACTAGCTACAGCGAGCAAAGGCTCTGCTATGAATAATCAAATTAGTAGATATGAATATACTCCTGAAAGGATCAAAAATGCTCCGGAAATCGAATACCTGTATCCAGATTTCATCGTCAGAGGATCTATATCTGTAATATATGGTTCTTATGGCTCCGGAAAATCTTCTATTGCTATTTATTTGTCTAAAAACATACTCGAAAGTAATGAAAATATTCATGTATACTATCTTGATTTTGACAATCCGATACAGGTCTTGAAAAGCAGAAAAATTGACGAAGAGATCACTAAGTATTCAGGAAGATTGAAATTTTTTGGTCCAAAAAATAGGAACAATGCGATGAATGAAGTTGAGCAAATTTTTGATTTAGCCATCTTTAATCATAAGAAAAATCCAGACATAAAAATACTGATGATTATTGATTCTTTAAAGAATGTAGCCAGAAAAAATGAGAATGGCCTCATTGATTCCAGATTTTTGTATGAGAACGAAAAAAGAGCCCAAGATTTTGGTATAAGTATTGTTATATTGCATCATACTAATAAAGCAGGTGCAATCTCTGATACAAAAGATATCAGCAATTTTGCGGACTGCACTTTTCATGTCAAATATGATGCAAACCATCATATCATCACAGTTGAGCCGGACAAGCAAAGCCGGTACGGCGTTCTGCCGAGAGCATTTTATGTGAATCCTGATTCTAGAATGATCGAGCGAGAGATAGAATACTCGGCATCATCAAAAACTGAAAGTGAACGAAAATTAATAGATCATATGATTGGTCTTATTTCTTCCTGTGGTGGGCTCAATCTAAGTGAACTGGAGCATGAGACAAGAACCATGCGTGCTTCATTACACATAGGGGAAAAGCAGTTTAGATCAATAATGCATAAAAATATAGGCATATGCTGGGCTGCCCAAAGAGCTTTGAAAAATGCTCTAGTTTTTTATACGCTGAAAAAACAGCCGAACTGCGAAACTGCCGAAGAGGATGATGTTGATCAATGTACAAAACAACAATAGATACTGCAGCTTACTTTGGGTTATCTCGAGATTGGTTTGATGAGCGAAAGCAAAATGGAACTTTCAGGCGTGGTCAACACTACAAGCAACGAGAAAACGGTGGTGTCATAATCTGGAGCATCGAGGCGATTGAGCGTTGGTTTGACGGGGAGGAAATGGACGACCATTATGACGAACTCATCAGCAAATGGGTATCATGAGTCGTGCCAATCTGCCGAATGTCGAGGACATGATGGCAAAAATCACAAAAAAAAATGGTTCCTGCAAGCTCTACATCAATTATGAACTTGACGGGCAAAGAAAAGTCAAATCAACAGGTTTGGATGACACGCCACAAAATAGGAAAATAGTAGAAAAACAGATTATCCCAAAACTGTTACATGCTATAGCCACTGGTGAAGTTGAAAGGCGGAAAGCGCCTAAATTCAGAGAATATGGCGCAGAATTTTTGAAAAATAAAGAAGGTGAAAAGTCCTACTTTATGAAGCTTGCTACACGAAAAAAAGTGATAGATTTTTTTGGTGAACAAAGAGTTGATGAAATTACAAGACTTGATGTTAAACGATATCTTGGCTCACTGCCTATTAAATCGCAATCGAAAGCATTATATCTCACTACCATTAGAGGCATTTTGGATTTGTCGCTGGATGATGAGACTATTGTGCGAAACGTGGCGGTAGGCATAGGCACAGGCAAAAATGAGCGTGCTCAAGCAGATCCGTTCTCTCAGGCAGAAGTTGAAAGGATTTTGAGCCATGCAGATGGAATATTGAAGAACTTTTTAGGCATTTCATTTTATACAGGAATGAGGTCGGGTGAAGTGCTTGGTTTGATGCGGCATGACATCGATTTTAAAGCAGGAACAATAGCCATCAATCGTTCGGTCTCAAAAGGTGTGATATCGAAGCCTAAAACGGAAGAAAGTGTTCGCGTTATACCGATGTTTGATGCAGTTAGACCTTATCTGCAGGATCAGATGTCAGATTCTATGTCACTCTATCTGTTTAACATTGACGGTCAGCCACTATGGGATGTGAGCGTATTACGAAAGCGAAAGTGGCATAAGCTGCTTGAGTCATTAGATATTCGATACAGAAAGATTTATGCCACAAGGCATACGTTTATCACGGCCATGCTAAATAGCGGAAAATTCAAATTACTAGATATCGCGAAGCTCGTAGGGCATACTACGGTGGAGACAATCATTGATCATTATGCGGGGTATGTGCACAATGAACATCTCAAGATAGATGCTAGTGTAGATATATTTCGGGGAAAGTTTGGGGAAAGCCGGATTATCTGAAATAATTCTTAAATAGATTAAAGGCTTGAAAAGCCCGAAAAATAGGGTTTCCTGATGGTCGGAATGACGCGACTCGAACGCGCGACCTCTACCACCCCAAGGTAGCACTCTAGCCAAACTGAGCTACATCCCGATCAGGGCTGGAAGTATAGCGGTATGAAACTGAATTTAGATTAAATTTTTGGGAAAGTTTTAGATGCAACTTGATTGACTTCGACTCAACTTTTTGATATGATTTTTATAAAACTTACATGATTTGAGAAAAAGCGATGAGCAAGAGTTTATATGAAACGTTAGGTTTGGATGCTTCGGCATCTGAAGCGGATATCAAAAAGGCGTACCGCAAGCTGGCACGGCAATATCACCCAGACGTGAACAAAGAGCCGGGGGCTGAGGAGAAGTTCAAAGAGGTCAATGCCGCCTATGAAGTGCTGAGCGACAAGGAGAAGCGGGCGAAGTATGACCGTTTTGGGGATCAGATGTTCGGTGGGCAGAATTTTCACGATTTTGCGAGAGGGCAGGGGGCCAACGTTGATCTGGATGACATACTGCGTAATATTTTCGGCGGTGGCGGCGGTTTTGCATCGGGCGGTTTTGGAGGATTCGGTGCGTCGGGTTTCGGCGGCGGTTTTTCGCAGCAAGGGGTCAATCTTGACATCGAGGCGAACATCGTCGTCCCCTTTAGCGTCGCGGTGCTTGGCGGCAAACATGCGGTGAGTCTGAACGGCGAGAGCTTCGACATCAAGATCCCCGCAGGTATCAAGTCGGGCGAAAAGATGCGGGTGCGCGGTAAGGGCAAAAGTATGCAAGGCCGCGTGGGGGATCTCTACCTCAAGATCGACATTGCCCCCAGCACGGACTACGCCCGAGAGGGCGACGATCTGGTCAAGACTTTTGACGTTCCCTTACATGTAGCCCTCTTTGGTGGTAAGGTTAATGTGATGACGCTGGAGAAGGAGATCACGCTAAAGATCCCGCAAAACAGCAAAAACGGTCAGCGTTTCAGGGTTAAGGAGATGGGCGTACCCAGCCGCCAAAGCCATCAGCGCGGTGATCTCTATCTCAAGGTTAATATCGTTTTACCAAACGTCGATTCGCTGGATTTTGAGCTTGTCGAAATGATGAAAAACAGACTTCCCAAGGAGTAGATGATGAACCATCACCACTATGACGAACCGGTCTATCTGATCAGCATCGTTGCCAAGATTTTGGAGATTCACCCTCAGACTTTGCGCCAGTACGAGCGCGAAAACCTCATTCAGCCCTCGCGCTCCAACGGGCGTATCCGCCTCTACTCCCAGCGCGACATCGATAAGATCAAGCTCATCTTGCGCTTGACGCGCGATATGGGGGTCAATCTGGCTGGCGTGGATGTGGTGCTGCGTCTCAAAGATCAGATGGAGATGATGGAGATGGAGATGGCGGAGCTGCGCCATGCGCTGAGCGTTGCCAAAAATGCCAAGAGCGTGCCGCCGGAGAAGGCGCTGGTGACCAAGAAAAGCGTCTATGAGATGATTATTTTTGAAGAACCGAAAAAATAAGCAAGTGGCCGCTTGTTCGCATGGGAGCGGCGGTAAGAGGGTGCTTTAAAGCGCCAAAACAAGAGGTAAACCGCGTCGAAGCGCTCTTGCTACTCTTGAAGTCTGGTGATATTGGCGCCTAACGCTTTGAGTTTGAGCTCTAGCCCTTCATAACCGCGATCAAGATGGTAGATGCGGTGGACGTCGGTGGTGCCCTCAGCCGCGAGTGCGGCGAGTACCAGCGCACTTGAGGCGCGCAGATCGGTTGCCATCACGTCGGCACCGTAAAGCGGCGCGGGGCCGACGACGGTGGCAACGTTGCCGTTTAGTCTGATTTCAGCGCCCAGACGCTGCAGTTCGCTGACGTGCATGAAGCGGTTTTCAAAGAGCCGCTCTTCGATAGTCGAAGTGCCCTCAGCCTGTGTGGAAAGCGCGAGAAACTGCGCTTGCATATCGGTGGGAAAAGCGGGGTACTCTTGTGTGACGATGGAAGCGGGTTTGATCTGTTGCGTCGGGAGAATAGTGATTGTATCGGCGCTTGTCTCAAAACCAAAGCCCATCGTGCGCAGTTTGGCGATCACTGCGTCAAGATGCTCAGGACGTACCTGCGTGAGGGTGACGCGGCTGCGGGTGATGGCGGCGGCGCAGAGATAAGTGCCTGCTTCGATACGATCAGGGATGATCTCGAAAGGCTCGATCTCGATGAGTCTGCGATCCGTCCCGTAAATCACCAGCTCTTGGGTACCGATCCCTTCGATGCCCACGCCGCTGCGGCGCAGCACTTCGCAAAGCTGCACCACTTCAGGTTCGCGCGCGGCGTTGGTGATAATGGTTTTGCCTTTGGCCAGCGCGGCGGCCATCACGATGTTGGCAGTGCCGGTGACGGTGATTTTGTCAAAGATGATATGCGCGCCTTTGAGTCCCTGGCGGGCTTCGGCATAGACGTAGCCGCCTTTGATGGTGATCTGCGCCCCCATCATCTCAAGTGCTTTGAGGTGCAGATCGATCGGGCGCTGTCCGATGGCGCAGCCGCCGGGCAGTGAGACTTCGCAGTGCCCTTCGCGTGCGAGTAGAGGGCCAAGCGCCAAGATCGAGGCGCGCATCGTCTTGACGATCTCATAAATCGCGCGGGTGTGGATGATGTTTTGGGTGTTGATCGTGACGCTGTGATCGCCCATCGTGTAGGTAGCGCCGAGGTGCTCAAGTAGTTTGAGCAGGGTTTTAATGTCTTTGACGGCGGGCAGGCGGTTGAGGGTGACGTCGTTTTTGGCCAGCAAAGTCATGGCAATGAGTGGCAGAGCGGCGTTTTTGGCTCCTGAGATGGGCACACTGCCTGATAGGGTGCAAGGGCCTTCGATGCGTAGATAATCCATAGGAGTCCTGTGAAAAGATATGGCGACATTATAGAGCGGCTGCTATAATAGGGCGCTAAAAAAAGGAGACGCCGTGGCATCCGCACTTGATCGACTCAAAGATCTGACCTCCAAAATTTCAAGCTACGAGCTGACCCGAAAAGAGAACTACAAGCGGCTTGAGCGGCTTTTTGAGGAGTTGGGAATCGGCGAAAAGGTGGAGCCGTTTGAAGCCATTTTTGATTTCAAAGCGATCAACCTCACGGGGGTGTCGCTGACGCCTGAGGGGCTGGGTTCGATCCATGAGGGGCGTTATGTGCAGATGATCGCCATCAGCTACGACGCGCAGGCGGTGGTGAAAAACCGTAACCGCTCGTTGGGCTATTTCGGACGCGCTGAAAAGATTGATCCCAAGCGAAAAGCCGAGGTGGTCTCCTTTGTGCTTTCATGGCGTTTCGAGAAGAGCTTTCGTACGCTGGAGCACTACAATGCGCTTTTGGATGCGCACCTGCAAGAGGCGTGATGGGATTTGCGTTACGGCTCTGGCTCTACTGGCTTTGGTGGGTACTTCTGTACAGCGTCGCGGTCGCCGCTGCGACGGCTGCGGTGCTTGTCGGCGTCATCTATGTGCTCAAGGGAGCGCCGGCGTTGGATGCCGATGTTTATGGAGCGCTAGAAGCGATTGCGCGCGTGGTCTTTGTGCCGCTTTGGTGCGCTGCGCTGCTGTGGGCGCATTTGATGGTGACGCGCCGTCTTTTTGCCTGCTGTTTGGGAGGCCGGCGCCTGATTTTGCTTACATGTAAAGGCGATGAGCGGATCTATCCCGTCGGTTTGGGAGATGTGCTGCCGGTATGGCGGCGATTTTTGATGCTTATTGTTTGGATTGTGGCCGTTGAGGTGCTGTTGCTTGTGGGCGTGACGTCGCTTTGGGGCGGCATGTCGGCCACGGCGTTGTTACGTCCATCGGTGCTGGGCGCGATGAGCGCTTTGGGCGCTTTTGCGGCACTTTTGGTGCTGCTTGGGCGTTGCAAGTGTATTTTGGTGACGCAATGCTGATCTTTTTAGATCTCGAGACGACGGGCTTGGAGCATGATGATCGCATCTGCGAGGTAGGCGTGATCGTCTGGGATGAGGAGAGGGTAGAGTGTTGGGCGGAGCGCATTAAACCGCCGCGCAAAATCCGCCCCGGCGCTTCGAGCAAGCACCATATCACGAACGAAGCGGTCGCGGATGAGCCTGCGTTTGGCGCGTCGCAAAGCGCGACGCGGCTGCGGGCGCTCAACCGCAGTGAGCATACGCTGGTGGCCCACCACAGCGCTTTTGATCTGCGGATGCTTGAGCATGAAGGGCTAGTCTGGCAAGGAGCGGTTGTCGATACGCTGAGGTGTGCCCGCGCACTGATCGAGGGGTGCGAACGCTACGCGCTGCAGTTTTTGCGTTATGAGCTGCGCTTGTATCGTGATGAGCAGGCTTTGGCCCGGCATCTGGGTGTGACGCTGGGTGCCCATAGTGCACTCAGCGATGCCTTACATGTAAAGATGCTTTATGATTATCTCGCTTCGATGAGAAGTGATTTGGCGGCGCTCAGCGCTCAGCCGGTAGTGATTGAACGCTTCGCCTTTGGCAAATACAAAGGTGAGCGCATCGAAGCAATCGCTTTGCAAGAGCCCGGTTATCTACACTGGATGCTGGAGAATGCGCGCGATCTGGATGAGGATCTGCGCTATAGCCTTGAGCGTTACGTGCGTGAAAACCTAAGGTAAGGAGTCAGTGTGAAAGTAGCCATTCAATGCGTTTCGCCGCTGTTGCAGCGCAGTTTGGAACTCTTTTTAAAAGATCGACTAAGTTCGCTCAAGCAGTGTGACGTGGTCATTCGAGACCGTTTGAGCAGCGATGTTAGCCATCCTCAGTTTGTGATTGCCCAAGGCGCAGACGCACAATTAAGCAAGCCTTTTTCCAAATCGCAACTGCTGCTGGCACTAGAGCAGTTCATCGGACGCAATGAGGTACATGTAGCGCTTTCATCGATGGATGAGGCGTTTGAACCTGCCGCGACGGATCGGCTCGGCGCGCTTGAAGCGCGGATCGTGCGTTTGACGCAGAACTACCAAAATGAGTTGATTCAACTGATTAGGGAGCATTATGGGCAGCACTAAAGGGATCTATAAAACCATCATTGCCGGAGCCTACAAGGGCAAAAAGATCTATCTCCCCTCCAAAGAGACTACCCGCAGTTCCAAGGCAATCGTGCTGGAATCGCTCTTGAACACGATTCAGTTTGAGATCATCGATGCCACCTTTGTGGAGCTCTTTAGCGGCAGCGGTTCGGTCGGTCTTGAGGCGCTCAGCCGTGGCGCGGGGCGCGTCATTTTTATGGAAAAAGATAGCGAAGCGCTTAAAGTGCTCTATAAAAACATCGATCAAACCGACCCCTCGCGCACGGAGGTGATTCGGGGCGATACGTTTGAGAACATCTCCGGAGTGATCAAAGCGCTGCAGCGACGCGGTGAGAAGGCCTACTTTTACATCGATCCGCCTTTTGCTTACCGCGAAGGGATGGAAGCGATCTATGATCAGACGATTGCGCTCATCGCTGCTTTACCGCGTGAAGTGGTGCGTCTTATCATCATTGAACACATGAGTACGCTGGAACTTGACGCGCAGATCGGCGGCTTTACATGTAGCAAATCCAAACGCTTCGGAAAAACGTCGCTGAGCTATTACATGTAAGCTATCTGGAACGCCCTTTGCTTTGGACGGATAACAGTTCAAGGACGGCAGATGAGAGTTTTAGGCTTTTTCCTTTTGGCGGTCGTGTCGGTTTATGCCGCAAAGATCAGCGACGTCGCCAATGTGGTCGGGATGCGTGACAACCAGTTGATTGGCTATTCGCTGGTGGTGGGTCTGAAAAAGACCGGCGACGGCACCACCTCGCAATTTACCCTGCAATCGATCTCCAACATGTTGCGCGCCATGAATATTGACATGGCGCCCGCAGACATCAAATCCAAAAACGTCGCGGCGGTGGTGGTGACGGCCAAGCTCGGCGCTTTTTCGCGTCAGGGCGATAAATTCGACATTATCGTCTCCTCTATCGGAGACGCCAAATCGCTCGAAGGCGGCACCTTGCTGATGACCCCGCTTAAAGGGGTGGATGGCAAGATTTACGCGCTGGGGCAGGGGCAGGTGAGCATCGGCGGCAAGAACGATCGTGGCGGTGCCGAGAGTCATCCGACGGCGGGCGTGGTCTTTGGCGGCGGTGTGGTCGAGCGCGAAATCGCGCACGATCTGCACCATCAAGAGCGCATCACCCTCTCGCTCAAAGAGGCCAACTTCGCCAATGCCGTGGCGGTGCAGCAGAGCCTTAACAAGCGCTATAAGGCAGAGATCGCCACGGCCATCGATCCGCGTACCATCGTCTGCAACCGACCTCAAGCGCTCTCGATGGTAGAATTTTTGGCAGAGGTCGAAGCCACTTCCATCGACTATCAAATTCCATTAAAGATCGTTATCAACGAGCGCACCGGCACCATTGTTTCGGGGATCGACATCGAGGTCAAGCCCATCGTCATCACCCACGGCGACATTACGATCAAGATTCGCTCCGAAGAAGCACTGCCCGAGCTAGAGGGAGTCGTAAAGATCGATCCCGATATGGCCATAGGACTCAACGAAAATGAGCTCTACACCAAAAAAGGGACAACCACCGTTGCTAACATCACACGGTCGCTTAAAAAGATGGGCGCGTCGCCTAAAGATATCATCTCCATCTTAGAGGCGATGAAGAGCGCCGGGGCCATTTCGGCTGAATTGGAGGTGATCTGATGGATGCGATCTCACAGGCACTCTTTAGTAAGGATGCGCCGTCCATCAGCCCTTCAGAGCGCACGAAGGATTTGGCGCAGCTTAAAGAGAAGAGCGATCAGTTCGAGTCGATCATTATCAAAATGATGCTTGACAACGCCCTTGAAGAGACCGACAAGGGACTCTTTGGCAGCAAAGACCCAGGGGACCGCATCTATAAGTCGATGTACCGCGAAGAGTTGGCCAAAGCGAGCGCAGGGAGTTTCGGGTTTTCGGAGCTGCTCTTTGGTTATCTAAGTGAGAAACGAGACTAAAGTCTTGTGTTGCTTTGCCGATATTGTGGGTATCAATCATAAACTCATAAAATGCCTGTTTTAAGGGCATTGGAAGGATCTGAGATGATTTCTCAAGTCACCGCATCGGCAGCAAATGCTCTTTATCAGGAGAGCACCAAAAACGTTCAGAAAAGTAACAGTGTGAGCAAACAAGGTGAGACCGGTCGGATCGAAACGATCAAGGCCGAGATCGAAAAAGGGGCTTACCGCGTCGATCTCGACGCGCTGGCCAAAAAAATTGCCGAAGAGCTGATGCCCTAGGCACATACCACTGAGGAGTTTATGATGTTAGAGCACCATCTTCACAGCGCCGTCAAGGATCTTCAAGACCTGATCGCCATTTCCCAAAGCGACATTGAAGATATACGTTTGGCGCGCCACGACGATCAATTCGCCCGGCTTGAGATGAAAGCCGAGAGGCTCAAAAGTTTTGAAGCCAAAAAAGCGATGATCGATCATGAGATCTCCAAAAAGATGAGTGCCAACCCGAACATGGGCCTTGCAGAACTGCTCACTCCTCAAGAACAGCAGGCACTTGAAAAGCTCAAAAGCAATCTTGCGGCCCTGCGCGAGGTGAATCAACACTACGCCAAGATGGTGGCGAGTGTCGGTGCTTTTTATAACGCCCTGCTCGAACGCGTGGTGCCGACTGAGATGCAAGGATATAAAAAAGTGGTCTCCAAAGAGGCCTCCTTTTTGAAAGTGAGGGTGTGATGGCTTCGATTTTTAACGCGCTGCATATCGGCTACAGCGGCCTTAATGCGGCGCAGGTTGGCATCAATGTCACCGGGCATAACATCGCCAACGCCGAGACCGAAGGCTATACCAGACAGCGCGTCGTGACTCAGGCGTCCAGACCCAGTTCGCTCACCACGGGTATCAGCGGCAATGGGGTGAGCATCACCGAAATTGCGCGGGTTTTTGACCATTACGTTTATGACCGCTACGTCTCCGTCAGCGAGAGCAAGACCAACTCTGACTTCAAACGCAACACCCTAGAGACCCTCTCAAGCTATTTTCCCGAGATCGACGGAGTGGGGATCAAAGCGGATCTCAACCGCTACTTCGATCTGTGGCAATCTTTTGCCGACAATCCCGACAACGAAGCGATGAAGATTGCGCTTGCACAACAGACCCAAACCCTCTCTCAAAACATCTTTCAGACCCGTGAAAAGGTGGTAACGCAGCAAAGCACGCTCGATGAGCAGATGGTAACGCTGGTTGATGAGGTCAATAAGATCGCCAAAGAGATCGCCGCGCTCAATGTCTCTATCAATGAGATTGAGAGTACCAGCACCGACAACGCCAACGACCTGCGTGATCGACGTAACCTGCTTGAGAAGAGTATGGCCGATTTGATCGGCGCAGATTCTTTTGAGGGACTGATTGAGACCAATACCCCCGTCGATCCCAATATCGCCATCAAAAGCGGCAGCTACTCTTTACATGTAGCGGGTTTTAACATCGTAGACGGCGGGAGTTTTCATCCTATCGGTGTCACCACCGTTAGCGATGCGGGGGGCTTTCATGACCTTTACTACGAGCGCCAAGACGGCGTGCAGATCCCGTTTGAGCAGAGCATCAAAGGGGGCAAAATAGGGGCGATTCTTGAGCTGCGCGGTACGGATCGCAATACCCTGACCGGTGAAGCCGAAAACGGCATTTTGCACGATACGGTCAAGATGCTTGACAGCTTCGCAACAGGACTCATTGAGCACACCAACAATATTTATGCCGGTAGTGCCACCGCCTCGATGCGTTCGGATCAGCAGGGGTTTGATCAGACTGTACCGCTGCGCAATAGCGGTTTGAACATCAACAACGGCAGTTTTGATCTGAAAGTGTATGACAACAGCGGCATGGTCGTAGCGGTACGCTCCATCACCATCGACAGTTCGACCGCTTTTGGGGACGCGCTTACGCCGGGCAGCATCATCGGCCAAATTGCGGCACTTGCCGATGACAATCAAGACGGAAGCGGTATTAACGATATTGACGACTTGATCCATGCGGAGTTCAACGGCGGCTATTTTTCGCTCTCCTTGCAAGATGATCTGGCGGCGCAGGGGTATCGCTTCTCAATCGTCGATGAGGGGAGCAATTTCGCCGGAGCTCTGGGGATGCACCGCTTTTTTGAGGGCAACGATGCACGAACGATCGGATTGGATTATACGCTTGCTACAGATACTTCAAAAATTTCTGCCGCTGCCGTACCGGTTGCCGGAGACAACCAGATCGCTACGCAGATGGTCGATATGCAGTTTCAGGATATCACCTTTTACAGTGATGGCGGCACCATGAACGATTCGGTGTATGGTTTTTTCGATTCCATCGTCACCTCAGTCGGCACTAAAACCAATGCGGAAATCATCCGTAACGATGCGCTGCTGGCACAGTTTAACAGCATTACGATGGAGTATGAGTCGGTCTCCAAGGTGAGCCTCGATGAGGAGCTTACCAACCTTATTCGCTATCAGACCTCATACGGAGCCGCAGCGAAGGTGATCAGCACCGTCGATCAGATGATGACGACACTACTGGGCATCAAGCAATAGATTATGCCCCGCTTCAGTATTGCACTGCTGCTCTCAATCGTGCTTGCGGTCGTGTTCGGCGCTCTTTTTTGGCCGCATTCTTCTTATACTTTTGATGCCGATGCGATTTTGCTGCCGCCCTCGTGGGAACATCCGTTTGGTACCGATCGATTGGGGCGCGATCTGCTCGCAAGGGTGATCGAAGGGGGAAGGGTATCGCTGCTGATCGGGATCGGCAGCGCCTTGGTCTCTTCACTGACAGGTCTCGTTTTGGGGGCTACGGCGGGCTATTTTCGAGGTACGGTCGATAAACTGTTTGTCGTAGCGGTGGATCTTTTTTTGACCTTTCCGACCTTCTTTTTGCTGCTGGCTTTGGCGAGCTACATGAACGCTTCGGTGTGGGTACTGATTTTTATCATCTCCGTGACGGGCTGGATGACGACGGCGCGGCTGATCCGCTCCGAGAGTTTTGCCATCACGCAGCGACCCTACATCAAAATTTTGAGTATCGCCGGAGTGTCGCGTAGTAAAATTATCTTCAAATACTATACACCACTGCTTGCGCCGATTGTGTTGGTGAGTTTCACCTTCGGGGTGGGTGGCGCCATTTTGGCGGAGTCGGGGCTAAGCTTTTTGGGGCTGGGGATCGTTGCGCCGCAAATGAGCTGGGGCACCATTCTCAGCGGCGGCAAAGAGGTGATCGATATTGCGTGGTGGGTTAGCTTCTTTCCGGGTTTGATGATCTTTTTGGTGACGCTTTCACTCATGAATCTCTCAAATTACCTTCAGCAGCGCACCAACCGCAAGGAACTGCAACTTTAAGATACGGAGAATCTGATGCCACAATCTCACACGCTTTCTCATACCGTTGTGACGCTTGCCGCTTTGGTGGTGATCCTTGCTGGTGTCAAGGCTGCCGCATCAATCATCGAGCCTTTTTTGCTTTCGCTCTTTTTGGCGGTCATTATTGCGCCGATGTTGCAGTGGCTTCAGGCCAAAGGCGTCGGTGCGGCTATGGCTTTGACGCTGGTGATCGCTGTGGTGTTGATTGTGGTGCTTGGGCTTGGCATGTTGATCGCTTCAAGCATTCAAGACTTTAGCAGCCATCTTACGTTTTATCAGTCGCGTCTGGAGGGGCGTTTTGCGGGTCTTGGAGCGCAGATGCAGGAGTGGGGCGTGGCACTGCCCCAGGCACCTTTGGCCGCCGACAGCCAAAAGATGATGGCGCTCGCTTCGGTGGGGCTTAAGGGTTTGGGTTCGGTTGTGGCCGACTCCTTGGTGATTTTGTTTATGGTCATCTTTATGTTACTTGAAGCGACCCATTTCACACAGAAGATCCGGCTGATCGATGCGCATGAAGCGCGCTGGGCGCGGATGATGGAGGTGGCGCACAAGATCAAGCACTATATGGTGCTCAAGAGTCTGATGTCGGCGGCAACGGGCGCGCTGGTGTGGGTGACGCTCTGGCTTTTTGGGCTTGATTATGCGGTGCTTTGGGGCGTTCTGGCCTTTTTTCTCAACTTTGTACCCAATATCGGCTCACTCCTTGCGGCGGTGCCCGCAGTGCTTTTGGCGGTGGTACAGCTAGGGTTCGCCCACGCCATCTGGATCGCACTGGCTTATGTGGCGATCAATACGGTGATCGGATCGGTGATCGAGACGAAAGTGATAGGCAAAGGGCTGGGACTTTCAACCTTGGTGGTCTTTTTGTCGCTCATCTTCTGGGGCTGGCTGCTGGGGCCTGTGGGGATGCTGCTCTCCATTCCGCTGACCATCATGGCCAAAATTGCTTGTGAAGGGTGGAACCAAACAGCGTGGATCGCCGTGATGCTAGGCAGTGGTGAAGAAGCGTCAGCACCGCAGCGCTAAGCGTTACATGTAAGGCTTAGACGAGGATGTGAGCGACGAATTTGCTCATGTTGTCCATGATCGTTCCGCCGCGACGAAAGCCCAGCCCACACGCTTCATAGGCAAAAAAGACACCCGCTTGGTAAGCGTGACCTTCGCGGTCTTTGACGAATTCGACATACTCCTGATAGAGTGCTTTGTAGTTGCCATAAGGGCCGTCGCGCTCGGCGATTATCGCGCCGTTGGCATCAAAGATACGGGTGTTGGCCCCTTCTCGTCCGAAACAGCGCTTTTCGACATGGCCAAGCCCTTTGAGCGGTTCAAAGGAGGTGTGCAGCAGATAGGGCGATTCGGGAAAGAGGTCGCAGAGGATCTTCATCATCCCTTTGGATTGGAACAGCAGGGTGTAGGCGGGGTTGAGGATGATCGCTTTTTGGTTGAGCATGATCTGCTCTAACAGCATCGCCAACTCCGGTTCGGCTGAGCCGATCTCTTCCCAAGGATAGAGCTTGAACCAGTACTCATAGGGGTTGTCGTGCGCATCGCAGATCCCCTCTTCATCGAAGCGGACACGATCGAGAAATTCAAATCCGGTGTTGAATCCCGCGTCGGTGGCAATCTGGCGCAGCAGCCTTGTGGTGGTCTCCTCTTCGGCATTGCCCTCGACGCTGGAGAAGAGAATTTTCCAGCCGTCATAGAGTTTTTCAAACTCCTGCGGATCGTCAAAAAGGGTGATAAGGCGACGAAAGTTATCGCTAAGCGCCTGATAGACGTTGTTGAACTGTCGTTCCTCATCCATGCCGTTGTGTTTGAGCAGCGCCCACTGTAGCACGGCGGTTTCAAAGAGCGACGTTGGGGTGTCGGCGTTGAACTCGATGAGTTTGATCGGTGCGCCGTCGATACCGCCACTGAGGTCGAAGCGTCCGTAGAGGTGCCAATGCACATCATTTTCCCAGCTCTTTTTGATCGGCTCGATCAGATTAAAAGGGATCCCCAGCTCAAAAAAGAGGTTGTTGTCGATGACATACTGCGCCGCTTCGACATACATATCATAAAGGGTATTGGCCGCTTCGTAGTACGCTTCGGCCTCAGCGTCGCTTACATGTAAGAGTTTATCGGCGATATATTTGCTCTGATCGTTGTCGGTGTGCCATGCAAACCCAAGCGCTTCAAGGGTTGCATCATCAATAGGGCGGATCGATTCAAAACTCAGCATGATTTAGGCTCCGTAGGTGGTGGGAGAGGTTTTGGAAGGGGATTGCTTGGTATCGCCGAAGTAGCTTTTTTTCTGGGTGTTGCTGCCTGCGGGGGCAGCGCCCGTTTTGCTCGCGTGGTAGGCGGAGCGGTTGACGCTGTCTTGATTACGTTTAAAATTGCTGTTGTTCATGAGTGCATTACCGATCATATTGCCCAGCAGCGACCCTGCGGCAACGGCGAGAATTGTACCTGCCAGTCCCATACCCGCGTCACTTGGCGGTGCGTTGAGTTCGGATTGGCCCGCTTGTACCTTCTCATACTCCTGTTGGGCCAGCGCCTTCATCTCCTCTTCGCTCATGATGCGTTCAGTGACGTTGCCCTGAGCGTCGCGCTCGCGGATGATGGCGCGGTTGGGGTCCTCAGTGGGCATCTCCTCAACCACCTTGTAACCGCCGTTGGGTTCTTGTTCGATCACCAAAAAGCGATTTTGCGGCTCTTGCTGCTCAGTCGCGCAGCCTCCAAGTAGACTCATGACGACCACGCCGACACTTCCCAGCGAAGCCGAACCGATGGTGTTGATATGTTTCATGGTTTGAGATCCTTTTTGTCTAAAGTGATCAGACGCCCCAGCTCATCATCAAAGAGCGTGACCTGATGGCGTCCCTCATAAAAAAGTGTGCCGTAGTATACATGACGACCATCGCTAAAACGTACATTGTCGCGTTGCAAAAGCGCTTTTCCTGCCGTTTCACCAAAAGATGGGATCAATAGCAGCAGTACGGGAATAAAAAATAAGCCATAGAGAGTGACGGTGAGTTTTTGACTACGCACATAGACGGCGACCACGCCCAGTAGCAGCGTCAGCGCGAGAAGAAGGTAAGGGTTTTGGTGTTCTGCAAAAAAGGTGTTGTAGTACTCGCTGATGCCGTAGCGTTCAAGATAGTGCAGCTTGATGGCGAGCAGGGTGAGAAAATCAAGAATCATCGTGAAAAAGGCACCGGTGAGCAGCGCTTGCAGCAAACGGATCATCGTAGCCTCTTGGCGCGGGTGTGGCCCAAACGTATGATGCGTGATGGGGTGCGTTCACTAAGCCCGCGCCCATCGGTCACGACCACGTCGGCGCAAGCGTGCGCAAATTCGGCGTCGTAGCGCGTGCCTGAAGCATTGGCAGAGGTGGAGTAGCACCACTCAAGACGCCGCACGAAGCGCAGATGGATCGGATCATGGACGACCCGTAGGGCTTGATCTTTGTAGACAAAGGTGCAGGCTTGGGCACGGCGTACAAGGTTTTTGTGCGCGTTTGGAACGCGTATAAAACGATTGAGGGTTTTAAAGGAGTCGCAGACTTTCAAAAAAGGTTTTTGCGGCGGTCTCGATTTGGCCTCAGCCAGACGGGCACTGCTACGCGAAAGAAAACCGACCGTCGTATCGGTTTGGATCAGATAGACGGCCTCTTCGCTCATGACTGCGCGAGAAAGTCCTGAAGTGCGCGCGGACGGTTCCAGTTGGGATCGCGCATCTGTGTCAGGGCGTCGATAGCGGCGCGGGCGGCGCTGAGCGTGGTGAAGTAGGGGATGTTGCGACGCAAGACGATCTGGCGGATTACCTCGGCATCTTTTTTTGAAGTGTTGTTGTCGGAAGTGTTGATCGCCATAGCGACCTCGCCATTTTTCATCGTATCTTCGATATTGGGGCGTCCTTCGGAGATTTTAAGCACGCCTTCACACGGGATACCCGCATCGGCAATCGCTTTTTGAGTGCCACGCGTAGCAATCAACCGGAACCCGTGCTCATGCAGGCCGCGCGCGATCTCTACTCCCTGCGTTTTGTCGCTTTCGATAAAGGAGAGAAAGCAGGTGCCCTTGGTTGGGATATTATTGCCCGCCGCCATCTGGCTTTTGGCGAAGCTGATGCCGAAGTTGGAGCTGATCCCCATTACTTCGCCGGTCGATTTCATCTCTGGAGAGAGGACGGGCGAGGCACCGTAGAGCTTGTTAAAAGGAAAGACCGCTTCTTTAAGCGCGACGTGATTTTTGAGGCGCGGTTTGAGCAGACCCTCTCCCTCCATAACGATGTTGTAGCGGTCGTAATAGGCCAGCGCGTCGCGCAGGCTCTCGCCCACCATAACGCGGGTAGCCACTTTGGCCAGCGGCATTCCGGTCGCTTTGGAGACGAACGGCACGGTGCGCGAAGCACGGGGATTGACCTCGATAAGGTAAATTTCATTTTGGTGAATGGCGTACTGGATATTGAGCAGACCCACGACCCCAAGGCCCAGCGCGATGGTTTTGGTCTGCTGTTCCACCTCTGCTTTGAGCGCGTCGCTGAGGCTCACAGGCGGGAGCGAACAGGCGCTGTCGCCGGAGTGGATACCCGCCTCTTCGATGTGCTGCATGATAGAGCCGATGTAGACCTCTTTGCCATCCGTGATGGCATCGACGTCCAGTTCCATCGCCTGATCGAGGAATTTATCGACCAGTACGGGGGCGTCATTACTTACCGATACGGCGGCGTCCATATACTGTCGCAACTCCGCTTCGCTGTAAACGATCCGCATCGCACGGCCGCCCAGGACGAATGAGGGGCGCACAAGGACGGGATAGCCCAAAATTTGAGCGACGGCGACGGCTTGCTCTTTGTTGGTGGCGATGCCGTTGGCGGGCTGCTTGAGCTTGTGCTCGGTGACAAACGCGGCGAACTTTTCGCGGTCTTCCGCCAGATCGATCACGCGCGCGGGGGTTCCGGCGATCTTGGCGCCGATGGCAGTGAGGGCGTTGGCCAGCTTGAGCGGCGTCTGGCCGCCGAAGTGGACGATGATACCGTCGGGTTGCTCGTATTCGATAATGCTGCGTACATGCTCCAGATCGATCGGCTCGAAGTAAAGGACGTCTGAAGTGTCATAGTCGGTTGAGACCGTTTCGGGGTTACAGTTGACCATGATCGATTCGATGCCCATTTCACGCAGGGCAAAGGCAGCATGGACGCAGCAGTAGTCAAACTCGATGCCCTGACCGATCCGGTTGGGGCCGCCGCCGAGGATCATCACCTTGCGCGTATCGCTGACGCGGTTGGGCAGGTTGGGGTGTTTGGTGATATTGGTGGTTGAATAGAGATACGGTGTGAGGGCTTCAAACTCCGCCGCACAAGTATCGACTTCGTTGTATTCAAGATGGATGCCAAGATTTTTGCGCGCCATGTAGATTTCGTTTTCGCTGAGTTTGTGGCCTGAATTGAGGGCGATGAGCTCAGAGATTTTTTTGTCCGAAAAGCCGTAGGTTTTCGCTTCGCGTAGGCGCAGCGCGTCGCTGAGGATCTCCAGATCGACGCTTGACTCATAGGCTACGAGCTCTTCGATCTGATACAAAAACCACGGATCGATTTTGGAGAGCTCGAAAATCTCCTCCACACTCAGGCCCCGGCGGAACCCTTCGGCAACAAAGAGCATCCGTTCGGCATTGGGGCGGCGGATTTCGTAGCGGATGAACTCGTCATCCCCGCTCATGCGGTCAAAACCGCACAGTCCGGTTTCGAGTGAGCAGAGCGCTTTTTGCATCGACTCTTTGAAGGTACGTCCGATGGCCATGGCTTCACCAACAGACTTCATACCGGTGGTGAGGGTCGATTCGGCTTCGGGGAACTTCTCGAAGGTGAAGCGCGGCAGCTTCGTGACGATGTAGTCGATGACTGGCTCAAATGCAGCGGGGGTGCCCGTGATATCGTTTTGGATCTCATCGAGGGTGAAGCCAACGGCGAGCAAAGTAGCGACTTTGGCAATCGGATAGCCCGTAGCTTTGGAAGCGAGCGCTGAAGAACGCGAGACACGCGGATTCATCTCGATAACGATCATACGACCCGTTTTGGGATCGACGGAGAACTGTACATTCGATCCTCCCGTATCGACGCCGATCTCACGCAAGATGGCAAAAGAGGCGTCGCGCATACGCTGATACTCTTTGTCGGTGAGGGTGAGCGCGGGGGCGATGGTGATGGAGTCTCCGGTGTGAACGCCCATAGGATCGAAGTTTTCGATAGAGCAGACGATAATGCAGTTGTCGGCGCGGTCGCGGATCACCTCCATCTCGTACTCTTTCCAGCCTAGCAAAGACTCTTCAATAAGGATTTCGTTGATAGGGCTCTCATCCAGACCGCGCTGGGCCAGCATCTTGAACTCGTCGATGTTGTACGCTACGCCGCTTCCGCCGCCTGCGAGTGTGAATGATGCGCGGATAATGATCGGAAAGCCGATCGCTTCGGCGGCAGCCATCGCTTCGTCGATGTTGTAGGCGTAGCGCGAGATAGGCAGATCCATACCGATGCGGATCATGGCCTCTTTAAATGCCTGACGGTCTTCCCCTTTTTTGATCGCTTCGGGTTTGGCACCCAAAAAGACAACCCCTTCAAGCAGACCCATTTCGTGCATCTTCATGGCAGCGTTGAGGGCGGTCTGTCCTCCCATAGTGGGCAGGATTGCATCGACTTTTTCATCTTTGATGATCTGGGCGATCACTTCGGGTTTGATGGGCTCGACGTAGGTACGGTCGGCAAACTCCGGGTCGGTCATGATGGTTGCGGGATTGGAGTTGATCAGTACGACGCGGTAGCCCAGCTCTTTGAGTGTTTTGACCGCCTGTGTGCCCGAATAGTCGAATTCGCACGCCTGTCCGATAACAATGGGTCCTGAACCTATGAGGAGAATCGTTTTGATATCGTCGCGTTTGGGCATGCGTTTCCTTGTCTTGAAAATTTCGGTATTTTACTTACAACGCACTTAAAACGGGGTTACATGTAAGCGCGGCCTCTCTACCACTCAAGATGGTAAAGCAGCGAGATCATCCCGGAGTAGATGAGGGCATCATCGACGATGGGACTTCGGGTGATTGTGGGGGAGAGCAGATCGGCGCGCAGGTTGAGTAGAAGGCTGTACTCTTTAGAGAGTGTATAGCTGACATAGCTCTGCACGGCAACGTTGATGCCGTCGTTGGCTTTGTAAGCTTCTCGGCCATCACGCGCTTCGCTTGGACGGACGCCGTAGTAGTAGTCGTTATAGGGAGCAGAAAACAACAGCAGCATCGCCGTGAGGGTAACACTCCATGCGCCGTAGGTGTAGGTATTGCCTGCTTCAAGCCGCGCAAGGCTGCGCTCAGTGCTGTTGAGCAGATCATGCAGGTAGCACAGCTCGATAAATCCGTCGTCGTTTTTTGCTGCCAGCGAGAGGCCGCCCTCCCAAGTACGCTTACGTTGGTGCATTCCTTCAAGCATCGGGGCGTCGTTTGCCTCATAGCCAAAGGTACGTGGCTGTAGCATCAGCGAAGCGCCCCACTGCTCTCCTCCCGCAAAATAGACCCCCAAACGCGACCATCGCACGTAGAGCACGCCGTACTCCAGAAAAATAACGGGGCTGGGCAGCACCAAGGGGTCAGCTTTAGGGTAGGGCTGCGTTTGAAGATAAGGGCCGGCACCCACCGATAGGCTCTGTGCCGATGCCAAAAGCGGCACCATGATCAGTACAAGGAGTCTCATCGTACCTGCTTGATCACGTGAAAATAGCCCGGTAGCAGGGCATCATAATAGGGGGTGACGACGGCGCTTTGATACCCTTGGGATTGAACGACGGAGGTAACGCGGCCAACCTTGAGCCCTTCAAAGAAGAGATGATCGAGTCCCGAGGTGACCACTTCGTCGCCGACTTTGACGGGTAGGTAATTGGGGATGTACTCCGCGATCACCTCCCGGGTACCGCTTCCATGTACAATACCCGGCGCTTTGCCCACGCCGATGGAGACAGCATAGGCACATTTGCGGTCGCTGTTGAGCAGGGCCATCGGTTTGTCGTTGCGTTCGATCACGATGCCGGCACTTTGGTCGTTGTAGACAAGGCCGTAGACTTTGGAGCGGTTGAAATCGGGAAAGTTGAGCCACAGTTTGCCCATATCGCCAAATTTGACATAGGAGAGGGTACGCACCAATGCCACTTCGCTGTGGTGCTCCATCGTGGTGCTGGATGCATTAAAAAGGGCGCTGAGTTCGGTGGCGAACTGATGTGCGAGCAGATGGCTTTGGCGATAGCGCTCGAGCTCTTGGCGCTGTTGCTCAATGGTTCGGCTCTGATGAATATGATTTTCCCACTGCTCTTGGATAAATTCTACTGCGGTGTGATAGTGGTTTTTGATTGATAGTCCCAGATCGATAAAGGGAGACTGTAGGGTAGGGGAGTAGACGATGGCGCTGATCATCAGCGCCAAAAAGAGTAAGAGGCTAAAGCGCTCTTTACTCATGTTCGAAGAGTTCTTGGAGCAGATCGATCTCTTCGAGGGCGCGTCCGGTGCCTTTGGCAACCGCGAGCAACGGTTCGTCGGCTACATAAACCGGAATCTTCACGATCTCAGAGAGATAGCGATCAAGCATTCGAATGAGTGCACCGCCTCCGGTAAGAATGATACCGTGATTGACGATGTCACCTGCCAGATCGGGCGGCATCTGCTCTAAAACGTCGCGCAGTGCTTCGGCGATCTCTTTGAGCGGCTCTTTCATCGCTTCGCGGGCATCTTCGCTGGTGAGTTCGACCGAGCTGAGCAGCCCTTCGACCTGATCGCGTCCGGTGATCGTCATGGTGAGCTCTTTTTCGAGCGTCATGGCGGTACCGATGTTGATCTTGATCTCTTCGGCGACGCGCTCGCCGATGAGGAGGTTGTACTTTTTGCGCACATAGTTGCTGATGGCCAGGTCGATCTTGTCTCCGGCGATACGGATCGATTTGGAGAGCACCAGACCGCCTAGCGAAACCACGCCGATCTCTGTCGTACCGCCGCCGATATCGACGACGAGGTTGCCCTGAGGTTCGCGGATGTTAATCCCCGCGCCGATAGCGGCTGCCATTGGCTCTTCGATAAGGTAGACTTCACGGGCTCCGGCGGAGCGAGCGGAGTCGCTCACTGCTTTGCGTTCGACCTGTGTCAGGCCATAAGGAACGCAGATGATGATGCGCGGGCTAATCAGCGCGCTGCGCCCGTGCGCTTTTTCGATAAATTTACGGATCATTTTTTCGGTCATGTCGAAATCGGCGATGACGCCGTCTTTCATGGGACGGATCGCTTTGATGTTGCCGGGTGTTTTGCCCACCATCTCTTTGGCTTCATGTCCGACGGCGAGGACGCGCTGATGACCGAAGCGCTCCGTTTTGACTGCGACGACGGAAGGCTCATTAATAATGATGCCGCGCCCTTTGGCGATGACGAGGGTATTGGCCGTTCCAAGGTCGATGGAAAGGTCGTTGGAGAAGAGACCGATTAGTTTGTTGAAGATCATGAACCCTCCTTAGGCACTTTTTTTGTGGGTTTGTTTGACAAAGATCGGTTTATCTTTGGTGTTGATCACTTCAGGCGTGATGATGATCTCATAACCGTCGAAGTCGGGTAGTTCGTACATAATATCGATCATGTTCTCTTCTAAAATAGCGCGCAGCCCGCGTGCGCCTGTTTTGCGTTCGATCGCTTTGTGGGCGATGGCGCGTAGAGCCTCCTCCTCAAAGCTCAGCGTGACGTTGTCGATGGCAAAGAGTTTGACGTATTGTCGGATCAGCGAGTTTTTGGGTTCGGTGAGGATGCGCATCATATCATTTTCGCTGATCTCATTGAGTGAAGCGATAATGGGCAGACGGCCGATTAGCTCAGGGATCAGGCCGTAGTGAACCAGATCGTCGGGTTCGACGACTTCAAAAGAGACCTTTTTCTCCGATTTGCTCTTTTTGTCATGACCAAATCCCATGATGTTGTTGCCCTGTTTCTTTTCCAAAATCTTGTCTAGGCCGTCAAAGGCACCGCCACAGATGAAGAGGATACCGGAGGTGTCGATCTGGATAAACTCTTGGTTGGGGTGTTTGCGCCCCCCTTTGGGTGGAATGTTGACGATGGAGCCTTCGATGATCTTAAGCAGCGCCTGCTGTACCCCTTCGCCCGAGACGTCGCGGGTGATGGAACGGTTTTCGCTCATGCGGGCGATTTTGTCGATCTCGTCGATAAATACGATACCTTGCTGGGCGCGTTCGACGTCGCCGTCGGCTGATTGAAGCAGTTTGGTCAGGATATTTTCGACATCTTCGCCGACATAGCCCGCTTCGGTGAGACTGGTCGCATCGGCGATGGCCAGAGGGACGTTAAGTACACGGGCGATGGTTTGGGCCATAAGGGTTTTGCCGCTGCCGGTGGGGCCGATGAGCAGGACGTTGGATTTGGCGATTTCGGTCTCATCCCCTTCGATGCTGTGGCTTTTGAAGATGCGTTTGTAATGGTTATAGACGGCTACGGAAAGGAGCCTTCTGGCCTTCTCCTGACCGATGACGTATTGACCCAAAAAGTCGTTGAGCTGCTTAGGCGTCATCAACTCTGCGTTGCCTTCGAGCGCTTTACGGTGTTCGTGAAGGTCACCGAACATAATTTTGTGGGCTGAAAAGACGCAGTTCTTACAGATGTAGACACCGTTGCCTGCAATCAGCGGATTGTCGTCGCTCTCTTGCGCGTCGCAAAAGCTGCAGGTTCTATAGATCATGGGTGGTTTTCCTTTCAAACGGAATGCCGCGTTTGGTGTTTAAAATAAAATCGCAGAGTGTACGCACAAAGTGGCTCGAACTACGTTCAAGCAGTGCCGTCGCGCTCTCTTTGAAGGGTTGGCCGGATTCAAAAAGGTCGCGATAAGCGCTTTTGAGGGTATCGATATCGTCACGTTCGATGTGACGGCGTAGCCCTGTGAGGTTGAGGCCGCGAATTACGGCGCGGTTGCCCTCTGCCAGACAATAAGGCGGAATATCCTGAGCCACTGCGGAGGCGCCCCCGATCATGGCGTAGGTGCCGATGCGTACAAATTGGTGAATCGGCGTCATACCGCCGATAACGGCGTAGTCACCCATCTCGACGTGGCCTGCAAGCGTGGCGGCGTTGGCGAGGATGCAGTGGTTACCGATGGTGACGTCATGCCCTAGATGGACATAGCCCATAAAGAGATTGTGAGAACCGACGATCGTTTTACCGCCGCCGCCTTTGGTGCCGGGATTGAAGAGGGTAAATTCGCGTATGCGGTTATGGTCGCCGATGATCAGCTCCACCTCTTCGCCGTTGTATTTCAAATCTTGTGGGATGGAGCCCAGTACGGCGTGGGAGAAGATTTGGTTGTATTTGCCGATGGTGGTTTTGCCATAAATGCAGGCACCTTGAGCGATGGTCGTGCCTTCACCGATGACGGCTTCTTTGGAGACAAAACAGTAAGGAGCAATCTGGACATTTTCGCCGATGGTTGCGCCGTCTTCGATGACGGCGAGAGGTGAAATCATGCTCATTTGTCTACGATCATGGCTTTGAGTTCGGCTTCGGAGACCAAAACATCATCGACGTAGGCTTCGCCTTGTAAAACCCAGATGCTGCCTTTGTGCTTTAGTACGTGTACACGGTATTCGAGGCGGTCTCCGGGACGAACGGGATTGCGGAATTTGGCTTTATCGATGCTCATAAAATAGACTACTTTGTTGGCAATTTCATCCGGGCCGATACCCATGCTTTTAAATGCCAGAATACCGCCGGCTTGCGCCATACCTTCTAAAATCATGACACCGGGATAGATCGGATGACCCGGAAAATGGCCTTGAAAAATATGTTCTCCGATGGTGACGTTTTTGTAACCGGTAAGGCGCTCGCCTTCTACAACGTCGGTCACTTTATCGATCAATAGAAAAGGAAATCTATGAGGAAGAATTTTTTGTATCTCTACGACATCTATCATTGCTGGGTAACCTTGAAGTAATAAAATCGCCCAATTCTAACTGAAAAGGGGTTAATTCTCGATTAGCGCCCATCTTCTTTGCTCTTTACATGTAAAGTGATAGAATCTTATATTTGCCTCTTAAAGGAGCTTTGCATGCCCTCTAAAGATATCATCGCGAGCGAATTGGAACGTGAGAATGAGCGTGCAAGATATCAGAAATTGCTTGGACAGTTTCGGGGACTACTGGACGCTTTGCCGGATCCCGTCTTTATGAAAGATGAGGAGCTTCGTTGGATTTACGGTAATCCGGTGATTCTCAATCTCTACAACATTCCCCCAAACGACTACATCGGAAAAACGGAAGATCAGCTTCTGCCACCGGAGTTCGCACCCGATTGTATGGCAAGTGACGAGCGCGCAAAATCTTCGGGAACGATAGGGGTTTCAGAGGAGAGGGCGCGCGATCCGCAGGGGAATATCCACTATTACGAAGTGTTTAAGGTACCCTCATATGACGAAAGCGGCGCCTTTGTGGGGTTGATCGGTATCGGTAGGGACATCACTGAGCGCAAGCAGGCTCAAAATGCACTTGAACAGAGTTTGGCCCAGCAGCGCCATCTGTTGGAGTACGATACATTGACGGGTCTCTATACCCAAGGGAAATTTAAAAGTCTGCTGGTAGCATCTGAACTCATGCAGAAGACATTTGTGACTTTGGTCGATATCGACCGTTTTCACTACTTCAACGATATCTTCGGCACGGAGCTTGGAGATGAGTTTTTAAGACTGCTGGCGCGTGCGCTTGAAGCCCAATTCACTCCTGACGTGACTTTGGGTCGTTTGGGCGGCAATACGTTTGGACTTCTAGGGCACTGCAGTGATCCGTCGCGCTCTAAAAAGATAGTAGAGCGGATCTATGAGGTGATCGAGCATCTCAACGCCACGTTTGGCAAAACCCACCGCTACCGCTTCACCCTCTCGATCGGTATCGCGTGGTATGACAAAACGCAAAGCCCCCTTGATCTGATCAGTCGCGCAGACATCGCCTTACATGTATCGAAAAAACGGTGGGGTAACTCTTTTCATTTTTACGACGAAGAGCACACCAGGGTGATTCGAGAGAAGATCTATCTGCACCACCAAATCGTCGATTTGATCGAAGACGAAAACTGCTTTACGCTCTATTACCAACCGATTGTCGATGTGCTTCAGCCCAAGCAGAGAAAGTGCGAGGCACTGTTGCGCCTTATCGACGCTCAGGGCAATTTTTCGCTGCATGAGCGTCTGATTCTGGCTGCGGAGAGTTTTGGACTCATCGGCGAGGTGACGATACGGGTCATCGAACGCGCTTTTGCCCAGCAGCAGATGTGGGATATTGAGGGCCTGGAGGTGGAGCTCTCCATCAATCTGTCGGGTGACGATCTGATGCGTTCAAGTCTGTGCGACGAGGTCGCTTCGCTGGCCGCACGCTATGCGGTTGATCCACATAGGATTGTTTTTGAAGTCACGGAGCGACAGGCTTTTGTGGTGGGTGATGAGGCGGCAAATACCGTTAATGCCCTCAAAGCACAGGGGTTTCGGTTCGCGCTCGATGATTTTGGGGTGGGTTTCTCCTCTTTGGATAATCTCAAGCGTCTGGCGTTCGATTTTGTCAAGATCGACGGTTCGTTCGTCAAAGAAGCGACCCATTCGCATACGGATATGGTCGTACTCAAGGCGATCACCGAGATCGCTGAGGCATACGGAATGCAGAGCATTGCCGAATATGTCGAAAACGAATCGGTGGTGCAGGTGCTCTCTCGTATAGGGATCACCAAAATGCAGGGGTGGCATTTTGCCAAAGCGATGGACGCAGCTTCGCTAGAGCGTTTTTGGCGTGAGGCTGCTAAGGCTTACATGTAAGCCTTAGCGGTGGCGGTTGCCGCCGTGTGTGTTGCGTTGGGTGCTACGCTGCGGGGTGCGTTGCGTTTGGCGGGGTTGGTTGCTTTTTTGGCGGATCGGCTCGGCTTTGATGGAGGGGTCCGGGGTAAAGGCTTTGATGGTACTTTTGTCGATATCGCGTTTGAGCAGTTTTTCGATGTTGCGCAGTAGATCGTGTTCGTCGATGCACACCAGTGAAATCGCCGCGCCTTCGTTGCCCGCGCGTCCGGTGCGTCCGATACGATGGACGTAATCTTCGGGGACATTGGGCAGCTCATAGTTGACGACGTGGCTGAGCATGTCGATGTCGATGCCGCGCGCGGCAATATCGGTGGCGACAAGGATGCGCACTTTACCCTCTTTGAAGTCACTGAGCGCCTTGGTGCGCGCCCCTTGGCTTTTGTTACCGTGGATGGCGGCGGAGGTGATGCCGTCTTTGGCGAGCTGTTCGCTGAGGCGGTTGGCACCATGTTTGGTGCGGGTGAAGACAAGGGCCTGTTGCCATTTTTCGCTGGTGATAAGGTGCGAAAGTAGTTCGCGTTTACGTTCACGATCGACCGGATGCACAATCTGCGTCACCTGAGTCGATGCGGCGTTGCGGCGGGCTACTTCGACGAGTACGGGGGCATTGAGCAAGGACTCGGAGAGCTTTTTGATCGGATCGGAAAAGGTGGCTGAAAAGAGTAGATTCTGGCGTTTTTTGGGCAACAAAGCGAGAATCTTCTTGATGTCGTTGATAAAGCCCATATCAAGCATTCGGTCGGCTTCATCGAGTACCAAAATCTCGATGGCGGAGAGATCGATATTTTTTTGTCCGACGTGATCGAGCAGGCGTCCGGGTGTGGCGATGACGATATCCACACCTTGGCGCAGCGCATTAACTTGCGGGCGCAGATTGACTCCGCCAAAGATGATGGCGGAGCGAAAATTAAGGTGGCGGCCATAGGTGCGCACGCTCTCACCCACTTGCGCGGCAAGCTCACGGGTGGGGGCGAGGATCAAGACGCGCGGTTTGGTGCTTTTGGTTTTGCTGCGGCAAAGCAGCTCCAGCAGCGGCAGGGTGAAACCTGCGGTTTTGCCGGTGCCGGTTTGGGCGCCGGCGAGGATGTCTTTGCCGGAGAGAATGACGGGAATCGCCTGAAGTTGGATGGGTGTGGGGGTAGTGTAGCCCTCTTCTTCGACGGCGCGTAAGATGGGCTGTGAAAGGCCGAGTTGGTTAAATTGCATAAAATGTGTCCCTTTGAGACGAGCCTGCCATGATGGTGATCTTGGGTCGATCCAGGCTAAAAAAAGTGTTGTTTAGTGTGCGAAGCAGAAAAAACGAAGTCAGTCGCGTGATCGAAAACACGCTGAAATTGCGTCATTATAGCGGGAAAAACACTCTTTTCGGTTTGTCTTTCAAATTTTTACCAAGATTGTAATAATAAAAATAAAAAATGCAAATGTGATAAAAAAATAATAAATTCATTGTACGATTGTTTTTTTTAGATTCAAAATCGTAGGTGAGGGGTCAATAATGGAAGATCAAGAGATATTTTACGACGGAGCCGCGATGATTACCGAGACTGATGCCAACGGGCGCATCGTCTATGTCAACCGAAAGTTTATCGAAATGTCGGGATTTGAGCGGGATGAGTTGATCGGACAGGCACACAGCATCGTGCGTCATCCCGATATGCCGCATGCCTGTTTTAAACACATGTGGGAGACGCTGCGTGAAGGGCAGGTGTGGCAGGGCTATGTCAAAAATTTGCGCAAAGACGGAAAATTTTACTGGGTCGTCGTGCATGTGACCCCCCAAGTTTGAAGAGAATCATCTCAGCGGTTTTATTGCCGTGCGTAAAAAACCCGATCCGAATGTTTTGGAACGGGTGCAGGTATGTTATAAAGAGGCGTTACGGCTGGAGGTTGAGGGGCTCAAAAGCGAGGCGATAGCGCAGGTGGAGTGGCTGTGTTGCAAAGATGCGCGGGGGATGCCCGGAGAGCGCGTCGAGACGCTCAATCCGCATCTGTTTCGCTAAAGCGTGATCAGCTTTTCGCGGGTGTCTTCGTAAATTTTGGCATCAAGTGTGAGCGTGCAAGCCTCTGAAAAGAGGTGATCCACTACCATGATCGGGGTGAGATCATAAGGGTTACATGTAAGCTTTTGGCGAACGTTTAGCTCCTGCTCCTGCGTGGGCGGATGGAAGATAAGATCTTCTACATGTAAGAAAGAGTTACCTGCCAAAGTATTGTAGTGCGCCAGGGTGATGAAGCGCACCTCTTCGCGGTTCAGATAGCCGATATCGTTGATGATCTGCTCGATCTTGCCCTGCGCACGGCCGCGCGGCAGTGTGGAGTAGGGCAGTGCGTGGACGCTTAGAGAGCTGTTTTTGCCCAGTGTGAGTGTACATGTAAAGAGTCGGTAGTTCAGAAATTTCTCTTTGACGATGCGATACGCTATACCTTGTTCTTCAAGCTCCATGCGCCGCTCATACAATGCAAGCCGCTCTTCGATGGAGGCGGGCAAAACGCCGCCGTGAATCGGGGAGAACATCTCATCCATTAGCCGCTCTTGTGCGTCACGCTGCATGGAGAGTCCAAAGAGACAACCGCAGTAGTCTTGGCGGTAGAGCTGCTGCTCTTTGGTGACACGCGATTGATCCTGCGTGCCGCCGTTGCTGCGGTAATCGGGGGCGACAAAACGCACGCTGTGCGCCGCTTCAAACTCCGCGCCGCTGCGTTTGAGTTGCTCTTGGCTTTTGAGCGGACTCACCAGCAAGGTAGTCGTAAAGCTCCGTTCGCCCAAAGCGAGTGCTTTGTGCGCACTGACTTCAAAGCGCCGATCAAAGCAGACGGCGCAGCGTTCCCCTTTTTCGCTCTCTCTTTCCAATCCGCGCACCGCTTCAAGCCATGTGGTGTAGTCATAGTCGCCTTCGATCAGCTCAATGCCGAGCTTTTGGCACGAGCGCTGTACATCGAGCAAACGCAGGCGGTATTCGCCGTAGGGGTGGATGTTGGGGTCATAAAAGAAGCCGGTGAGTTTTTCAGCGGGGTAATCACGCTGCAGCTTCTCTAAAAAGAAGTGCGAATCGACGCTGCAGCAGATGTGGACGAGCATGTGCAATACCCCTATTGTTGGTGGGGAATTTTAGCGTGTTTTGATGCTGGTGTGTTAGCTAGAAGAGCGAATCCAAAAAGTTACTGCAATCACCTCATGGCCTTTAATGGCGATCACATTGGTACCAAATTCGCTCGGTACCTTCTTGGTCAAAGATGCGGCGTACCCTTTTTGAACAAATCGCTCTTTGGTGTGAGTCATCAAAGCTGTGGCGGTTCGTGTGAGAGGGCAGGGGTGACAAATTCTATGCAAAAGTGCCTGTTTATGGGTTTTCTTAGATGGATTTATTGTTGAGGAGTTTAGAGAACATGAATGGATCTTATTGCTCTTGCTTTTCAAACGGATTTAACAGCCCAACAGAGAGTGTCTGAAAATCTCTAATATTGCGTGTCACAAGTGTCAGGCCATGCACTTGTGCTGTAGCGGCAATGATATTGTCTGCAATTTTGATTTTTTTATTGGCACGGTTTTGCAAAGCCTGCTTGGCAATTGAACCTGATGTATCTAAAATTGCAAAACGCTCTAAGAGGTTCTCGACCATCACTTTTTCAGTAGGCGTAAAATCAAAAGAGAGTATTTCGATGAAACTTAAGCGAGAGACGGCGCAATGATTGATATTCTGAGCCAGAAATTCTGTCGCCACAAGCTCCCCGTTGAGATGGTAGATGATGATATTGGAATCAATCAGAAACCTTTTATCGCTCATAGTCATCTCGGATGGCGCGTTGCCAGACCACTGGGTCGATACCTTTTGTGCGCAACATGCCCGCCGTCTCCTTGAGAATCGAAGAGGAGGACTCCTCTTGCTGCGGATAGGAAAAAGGCAGAATTAAGATCTCGATCTCTTGATTGAGATACTCTTTTGGAATATGTAGATCGTAGTGCTCACTGGTAGGTTTGATAATTTCACGAACCATGACGGACTCCAATTAGTGCACCTTGTACAATTTTGATTTTTTTCGTTATCATGCGAACTCCTTTGCTGGAAATCATCGCCTATTTTATCGTAAAGTCAAGAGACTCTTCGCATGGCTACTAGCTGTATCGATAGGTGTGTTGCTTCGCATACGCATCAAAACGTGCCTTATCTTCATCGATGTAGATATCATCTTTTCTATATCTAGTTCCAAGATAGTGATTCATCTGATCCAGACTCTTCTCCTGCCACGAATATTTAGCAGGATGAGAATGGGTCTGTGAAAACAGCAGTGATCTATGCTGCTCCAGTGATTGTAACTCACTTGCTTCGTAGATTCTTTGTCGTAGATTGATCGGGCATTTTAAAAAGCAGTGCACTTTTCTGTTGAGCGTAGAGTGAACTCCAAAGACTAAAGCGTATCTCCTCTGTGGCACTGTCGATGTAGGTAAAGGGAAGTAGTTTTAGCAGAATTTGTTCAAAAGTCATAAAGGCCCTTGTTTTTTGGGCATAAATTAGCGAAAAAATGCTTTTATGTGACTATAAAGTGTTTACATGTAAGCTCTAGTCACTTTTGATGTACGCAGAAAGAGGCGCTTGGTTGATAGCAGGCCCAGTGGGGTAGGGCTGCTTAGGCTTTTTCCGCCAAAATCTCGACGCTCTCGATGCTGTCGCGCATCTCAAGGCTGTCAAGAACCTTCATCGACGCTTTGTCGTCGCTCTCGATGCCGCCAAATACGGTGTGGACACCGTCAAGATGGGGGCAGCTCACAAAACAGATGAAAAACTGGCTGCCGCCCGTGTTGGGGCCGGCGTGGGCCATGGAGAGGGTGCCTTTGACGTGTTTGTGCTTGTTGAGCGCGGTTTCGCAGGGGATCGACCAGCCAGGACCGCCCGTGCCCGTGCCGTGCGGGCAGCCGCCTTGGGCCATGAAGCCCTTGATGACGCGGTGGAAATTTTTGCCGTTATAAAATCCCTCTTTGGCGAGCGTGGCGAAGTTGGCGACGGTATTAGGGGTTTCATCCACATAGAGTTTGAGCCACATATCACCTTTGGAGGTGCTCATTTTGGCCCATTGAAACTGTGCCATCTCCTCTTTGGAGTAGCTGTAGGTTTTGAGTTCTTTTTTGCCGAACATAGAGATCCTTGTGAAGTTTTGGCGGTATTATAGTTGCCTAAACTTTAAGCGGGTTGTATAATCAACATTTAATCTGCTAGAGGAACTCCATGCCCCAAAACCCGCTTGATCACTGGCTTTATCAGCGTTTTTCGCGCACGCGGCTGCACCGTATCAACTACCTCTCTATCTGGTTTATGCTCTCCTTTACGCTGCTCTTTTCGCTGCTGGTGATTCATGAGGAGTACAAGCAGTTTCGCTCTACGATTGAGATTGAGCGGGAGCGTTACATCGAGCGGGAGCATGAGACGATGCGTGCGGCGGCGCACCGCATGGAGCGGATTTTTGCCTTTGCGTATGCGCGCAGCGGAGGAGATTTTGGGGCGGATTTTTATGCGCTGGTGGAGAGCTTTGAGACGCAGCGCCATCAGTGGGTGATGCTTTATGACGCGGCGCTTTCCCCCGCTTTGCCGCGGGATCGATTTGACGGCGAGGGTGCCAAGCTCTTACATGTAACGAGCGAGCAGATCAGTCAGCATGAACTTTTGATTCATGGACGCAATGAATCGTTGTTGTTGCTGCATCGTCCGCTCATCGGCGGTTATCATCTGCTGCTCTCGCACCTGCTTGAGCCTTTTGAGGCGCAGATGCAGCGTCAGGAACACGAACTGAGATCGCGGCTCATCAAACTGGTGCTGGAGGTGGTGACGCTCTCGTTTATCCTCTTTGGCTTCATCTGGGCGATTACTAAGGTGCTCAGTACCCTTATCGAGCGCGACATCGACGCCTTTTTGGCCTTTTTTGCCCAAGCCAAAGAGGGGCGGGTGGAGATGAAGAGCGAGGAGATCTTTTTTGATGAGTTTCGTTCCATGTCGCACAGCGCCAACGCGATGATGCAGACCATCAGCCGTCAAAAGCACGAACTCGAAACGCTTAATGCTTCACTCGAAGAGCGGGTGCGCAACAAGACGCAGATGCTGCAAAACCTCTTTGAAGCCCAAAAACGCTTTATCCGCCACGCCATCCACGAGACCAATACACCTCTGGCGGTGATGATGGCCAATATCGAACTCTACGTACTCAAACACGGGCGCAACCGCTATCTGGCCAAGATCGAGGCATCGATCAAGCAGGTGTTTAATATCTATGATGATCTGAGCTATCTGGTCAAAAAGGATCTGGTGGAGTACCCCAAAAAACGGATCGATCTGGGTGAGTTCACGGCGTCGCGACTGCGTTTTTTTGAGGAGGTATCGCAGATGGCCTCACACGAACTCTACTTTGAGCCGCGCTTTGAGGGGAGTTTACATGTACATATGAACGAGACCAAGCTGCAGCGCATCATCGACAACAACCTCACCAACGCCATCAAATATACCCTGCGCGGCGAGCCGATCATGGTGAGCCTAGGGTGTGCGGGCGCGGTGGCGCAGCTCAGCTTCGAGAGCCGCTCGCAGGTCATTAAGGATACGCGCAAAATCTTTGAGGCATACTACCGCGAAGCGCGTTTTGCCGAGGGGTTTGGGCTGGGGCTGGATCTGGTCAAGTCAATCTGCGACGAAGAGGGGATCGAGATCGAGATCCACTCCGATGAGACGCGCACCCAATTTATCTACAGGTTTGTGTGTGAAAATTCTGCTGCTTGAAGATGAGCTTTCGCTCAGCGCTGCCATCGCGGAGTATCTGGAGGCCGGAGGGCATCTGGTGTGCGCCGTGTACGACGGGCGTGACGCGCTGGAGTGCATCGACGCTCAGAGCTTCGATCTGCTTATACTTGATATCAACGTCCCGCAGATCGACGGCCTGAGCCTGCTTGAAACCTTACATGTAAAGAAAATTTACATCCCCGCCATCTACATCAGCGCTCTAGCCGACATCGAGGACATCTCCCGCGCCTTTGCGCTGGGCTGTTATGACTACCTCAAAAAGCCGTTTCACCTTAAAGAGCTGGCGCTTAGAATCGAGAAGATGATGCAAACGGCCAGCCGACCCACCTTACATGTAACGCTCTCCAAAAACTACACCTACGACACCCAAAACCAGATTCTTTACTTCGAAAAACAGCCTCAGGTGCTCAGCAAAAAACAGCTTCAGATCATCGACATACTCTCTCGTAATATTGCCCGTGTGGTTGATTTTGAGATGTTTCGCACCTATGTGTGGGACGACGCCATCATCGATAACGCCACCATCCGCGCCGAAGTCAACCGGCTTAAAAAGTCGCTCAAAGAGGATTTTATTTTGAATATCCGTTCGATGGGGTATATGATAGAGCGGTAGGGTTTCAATGGAGTGTCTTCAGACTTGCAAAATATCTCACAAAAACACCCCAAACGGAATGCCTACCAAATCATCACTAAACGCTACCACCATATCACCGTTGTAAAACACCACGCCGAGGCACTTTTTCTCATATCTGTTTTGCAGATCGATAATGTGTTTAAAATCCTCTTTTTTGACACTGCTGCTTTGTTTTACTTCTATGGCTATAAGCTCATTTTCAACTTCTATAATAAAATCGATCTCTTTTTTATCATTGGTTCTGTAGTGAAACATTTCGGATAATTTTTGTAGATATGAAAGATGCTTTTGAAGTTCACAAAATATATAAGTTTCAAAGACTTGCCCGCTGTACGGCGAGCTTAAAAGTTGCTCTTTTGAGTTAATGCGAAGCAAACTGCAAAGCACTCCGGTATCATTAAAAAAAACTTTGGGTGATTTGACAAACTGCTTGCCAATGTTGACAAAGTAGGGTTTTAGAAGTGTCGCCTGATAGATACGGCTGATAATAGAGAGATAGTTTTCTGTCGTGATATCTTTGATGCCTATATCATTACTCAGGCTTGATTTGTTGAGTATTGTGCCGCTTCGGGAAGCGAGTACATGTACAAATTTTATAAAACTGTCCAAGTCTCTTATGTCGGCCAAATCTCTTGCATCTCTTTCAATATAAGTCGCAATATATGATTTGAACCATAACTCTTTTGCCAGCCCTTCAAGCGCTAAAATCTCAGGATATCCGCCATCCAAAACATGCTGATAGACTTCATTGCTATACTCTTTTTTAGGGAGTTTAAAGTCACGATTGAGCAATTTTTCGATGACGTTTTCATCCGGTTTGTTGTTTTTCTCTTTTGAGCTGAGCGGATGAAGTCTGAGTTCGCAAAGTCGCCCTGCCAAGGTCTCTTTACTCTCTTTGTGATCGAGTACGTTTGAACTGCCGGTAAGTAAAAAATCTCCATTGACTCTATGGGCATCGATGTGCATTTTAAGATACTCTAAAAGCGTGGGTACTTTTTGTATCTCATCAAGACAGATAGGAAGTTCGAGATTTTTTAAAAAACCTTTTGGGTTCTCTTTGGCATACAGACGCAGTTCACCATCATCAAAAGTAAGATAGTTTTTGAAATGTTCAAGTGCCAGCGTGGATTTGCCTACTTGCCTTGCACCGTTTAGGAGCACGACAGGGAAGGTGTTGAGTGCTATGTGCAGCGTTGATTCGAGGGTTCTTTTTTTCATTTATTCACTGTTGAGGTAAAATATTTACCATTATACTATGTAAATTCATAATTTCTCAAAGCACCGAGTAACTTTGTGATTGCAAAGAACCGCTATTGGTTTGGGAGATAGAGCTCGGAGCATTGGGACTCTTTTTTGGGGTTACATGTAAGGCATTGTATCGTAAAGTAGCCTGTCACCATTTTTAATGCGACCGCTGCCAGTATCCTCGTTGCCGACGCCGCGCTTTACTCCAGTGTCACGATCAGACTTCTGGATGAACAGCGTCGTCCC
>JAFGUB010000059.1 GCA_016938735.1 Campylobacterales bacterium
CCGCGCCCTCGTCTAGTAACCGCTCCACCAAGACCGTCAGGTCGAAGTGCCCGGATAGCTCAGTTGGTAGAGCAGCGGATTGAAAATTCGCGTGTCGGTGGTTCGAGTCCGCCTCCGGGCACCACTTAAAATATCAATAAAATCAACGGCTTATTTTTTTGCATTTTGCAAATATGTGGCATTTTGTCGCCATTTGCCCGAGTAGCGGATTATGCGTTCGCAGCTCGGATGCAAGATGATGCGTTGCTAGAGACGTGTTGCCGCTGTGATGGTGTGTAAGAAAATATGACAAGGTAGAAATATTTGCTTTTCAGCAACTTAGGTGAGGGCTCGAACTTGTTGTGTTAGAGAAGCACGCAAAAATAGCTTTGTCACTAAAAACAGCATTCTGAACTGCGGGCAAATTGCGGGCAGCGGTCAGAATAGCTATCAGCTACTTGTAGGTCTTTTTTGCGTTTGGCTCAGTCATCTGAGCTTGAAGCGTAAGTCTCGGTGAGACGTCGAAGATTTTGTTACAGGAATTAGCGTTCTGGCATGCCTTTTCAGGTAGACCGTCTGTCAGAATAGGGGGGGGGCACCACCGATGCCCGCACTCAAAAATGCCTGCAATCATTTGTTTTCAAATAAAAATAAATCGCATCGTTGCGAGTGCGGGCAAACTTGTCTCGCCTCGGATGGCGCCTTTTCAAAATCTCTTGCCAAAGAGGTTTTCCCCCCGTGCGTTGAAATTTCGAATCAATCGATCTTTCGAAAGATTGAGGGCTTTCGGTTGGGGGCAGAAGGTGCATGCCGATTCGGACGCGGTTGAGTTCCAGACATCGCCGCGAACTGTCGTTGGTTTTTCACAGGGGGCTACAGGATGGTCGGAAGTGGACGGTCGTCGCAGCGCGGCGGTTTGCATCTGAGCTCGGCGTCTCCCTTTCATCTAACAGGGCGGGTTCGAAAGCCGCTTTCGGCCCTAGGCAGGCGTTTGTTTGCAGCTCTAGGCTCGGGACACATAACCAGAACAGAAAAGTAGCGACGAGAGCTACGGCTGCGAGGAAGGCCTTCGGATATCTGTCGTAGCGGGTCGCTACGCGTCGCTAGTCCTTGAGCCTGTCGAACATGATCTCGATCCGGTCGCGCCGTTTGTAGCGGCGCTTGTAGTTTTTGGTGGAGATCTTGCGTGTCTTGTGGCTAGGGATGCAGGCCTGATCCCTTGTCCTGTGAGGTAAGGCTTCGCAAAACCAATCGGCATCATTGCCTCGGTCAGCGAGTAGCCGCTGCGCAGCCTGCAGAGTGCCCAGATGTGCCGCCGCGCCGGTGTAGTCACCGTGGCCCGCAGACATGAAGAACCGGATCGGGCAACCGCATGTGTCGGTCACAGCGTGCAGCTTGGTGTTCATCCGGCCCTTGCTGCGGCCGATCAGGCGCCCGCAAGGTTATCCATTCAATTATGGACATGCTTTGGCCTGCCATCGTCAGCCGTGGCGACCCCCAGAAGGAGACCAAAGGTCATCCCGGAACTCCTTTTGAGAAGTACGCCTACGGACGCATCTCAGAGAATTACCGGCGAGTTTTCGAAAGTCCGAACGAAGACCTGCCGCTGGGTTATCGCCGCTGTCAATTGCTCGCAGACATGATCTCTGGTATGACAGATAGCTTCGCATTAAGCTTCGAGCGTGAACTTAGAGAGCTTCGCTGCTGAGGAGAGAGATGAAACCTGCACTTGATCAGAAAGCCGCAAAGAAGCGTATACGTCGCTTCTTTGACGAGCCAATGGCTGAGCGTAGGGCTGTGGGCCATTTCATTGACGAAGTATCTGTTTGTACAGATGTTTTTGTCTTCGGTGGAGCGCTCAGAGACATTTCACTTCTTGGCGCTCCAAGCTTTGCCAGCGATGTAGATACCGTTGTTCATGTGCACGATAGGGAAGTCTTCATGGACATCTTGGGGCAGTACGAAGCTGTGCAGAACAAGTTTGGCGGACATCGTGTTCGTTTTGGAAGGTGGAGCTTTGACGTATGGGAAGTCTCGCGAACTTGGGCCTTTGCAGAGGGTTTCGTCGAAGCTCGCAGTCCGTTGTCTCTTCTCGAAACCACCTTCTTCAATTGGGACGCTATTCTATATGACTGGCGATCTGGTTCGCTTCACTACGGTCAAAATTATTTTTCTGATCTGTCTCAGAAGTATTTGGAACTCGTACTGGAAGACAACCCGAACGCTGTTGGCGCACTAGTCCGCACACTGCGAACGCTTTGCTTGTCTGATGAGATTCAAACGGGGCCAAAGCTTTCGGGCTTTGTTGTGGGTCAGCTCAAGGGAATCTCCAATGAGGAGATTTTATCTTATGAGGCGCGCAGTTTTACGAGTAAGCGGCTCTCTGATAGATTTCTTGAAGACATGCGAGCTAGGGCGCAAGACTGGGATAAATCTCAGCGGTTCCATTGGCTGCGTCGGCAGCAGTTGTCTCTCTTTGATGTGGTTATGAGCTGACGTCGAAGTATGTACGCCTCGTTGTGAGTGCCAGCGTAATGAGTGCGATGACGAGGCCGAGCCGATTGCTCTGCCTCGCGATGCGGGCCGATAGCTTCTCCGACGTAGGGATCAAAACCCTCAAAGGTCGCGGGGGGAGAGTGGCTCGAGTAGCTACTGCGGGAGTAAGCTTCATCTAGGGTGCGGCCTGTCAGATGACCCGTTCGCCTATCGCTCAGAGCTGATGAGTGTGTCGAGCTTTTGAGATATTGGTGATGCCCCAAATCCCCAAACAGCAATCGGGCATCGCATGTCGCCTCGTATCCGTCACTACGAACAAGAAGTATGCAAACGCGATTAACGTCCGCTTCATGTCCAATTCTTTGGGTTCGGGGTGAAAGGCGAACTCCGTAAAGGTTTCCGGCTTGCGGAAGGCGAGACGCGATAGGGGGGAGGAACAACGCTTAGGGTTCCTAGCACAGTCTATTCGGGCTGAAATGAGGTGTCGTAGACAACGCGACTGAGGCCTATTGAGGACGAAAAAGCAGAGCTCAAGAGGCTGCTGATGGAGGCCTTTGGGTTGTGGCGTCCGCAGTCTCAACTATCGGTTTCCAGATACTCAACCAGCAAGAAGAAGAGTAAGGAAAATGACAAAAATGTAACCCGACAGAAATACCGGTACCCGGCGCGAAAAAACGGGATCAACTGATAACAGCCGAAAAAAGGCGATAAAATAACAGGTTA
>JAFGUB010000060.1 GCA_016938735.1 Campylobacterales bacterium
CGCGGCTTGGCTCCTTCACAATCTGTAATGCTTACATGTAAGCATTGTAATGACAAAATAGTTCCTTTGGCTTTTTATTTACCGTTTGTTTAAAGTAGCCTGTCCCCTTTATCCCCTTTATCGGCATTCGTCATTTTTCCTTATTGGTGACTATTCTTCAATCTCTCTGGTAATGACATAAATTGAACCTTTTTCGTCTTTTAGTTGAGTAATTCCATTCTTTTTATCTGTTCTTTCAAACCAATCAATATTAACATTTACGTGTAGTTCTCCGCAAATTCTTTTTGTCTTCATATCTGATTGAAAAGTATAAAATTCTTGAAATGAAGACAATTCTCTACTGTCGCCAAGAGTCAATATTTTTAACATAGTATCTTCATTTTTGCAAAATAAATACCCTTGTGGAATCACTCCTCCCGCAGCCAAACAAAAGGCTATTGATAAAAATAATGATATTTTCATTTATTATAGTTATTGATAAATCGAATTAATTCTTCTTCAGCAGTTTCCATACCAGATTTAATTCCTTTTGTAGTAGCACTGTGCTCACGGCAACTAAGAGATATTGCTATATCTGTGCCTTGTTGACAAGGTAAACCTTGCATACTATTATATGAGCACTTTCCATATAAAAAGCCTTCCTCGAAACACTTAGACCAAGCATCTTTTGCTTGTGAAGAAGAAACAATTGCTAGAAAAAGAACGATCCCAGCTATTAACTTCATAGTATGACTCCTATTGTCTTTAAATTTTTAGATAAGAGGTTGAAATAGTTAACACCCAAACTCTTGTTATGTTTAGACGCGATCACTCTGTTGAAACAGCTTAAGAATATATCTAAGAATAAAATCTCTAAACTTCTATTACCTAAAATTGAATATCGATTATAAGGGTTAGTGGTTGAATCACACCTTAGAAAATGGTGTCAAACAGAAACGAGGCTACTTTTGCAGGAAACGAGAAATGGGGACAGAGAAATGGAGACAGGCTACTTTAAATGGTCGGTAAATAAAATCGCCACCTGCACAAAAAATGGGGACGATGCTACTTTAAATATGTGAGCTGATAAGCTGCATGATAAGAGGTTTTACATGTAAGGTTTAGGTTTAAGAGTAGCCTCGCGCCTATTTTCTTCAGTTGGAGAAATCGAGCAGATAACGTAAAATGCAATTGGCGTCGATCCTAATCGTCGGTGATGCCGCGACTACCCCGGCTTGATGATGTTGGTTGCTACGATAAGACGTTTTTACACCTTACTGCTGAGCTGCGCTCTGTGTTTCATCTTGAGCTTTCAAAATCTGGAATGAACGGCTAAAATCCGATAAGCGTTTTATATCACTCCATCTTCTGCTTGCGTGCTTTTTTCAAAATGGATGTTGAAAGGATTTTAAATGGTACAAGAACTCAACGATGACACCTACAGCGACCTCATCGCCTCCACCGACAAGGCGCTCTTCATCGACTTCTACTCCCCCACCTGCGGCCCCTGCCAGAGCGTGCTGGGGATGCTCGCTCCTATCGCGGCGCATTTTGGCGACACAGCTTTAGTGTGCAAGGTCGATGTCTCGCGTAACCCGCGTCTGGCGCAAAAATACGAGATCCGCAGCGTCCCTTTTTGCGTCAGTATCGGGACTGATAAAATGGTCAAGGATTATGAGCTCGGTGCCGCCTCCATAGGCCGCTATATCGCCATGATCGAGAAGGCGCAGGGCAAGGGTTTTTGGTCGCGGCTCTTTGGCAACTAGCCTTACATGTAAGCCATGAAATCGACCGAACTCACCCCCGCCGCACTGGAGCGTTTAGCCCCCGCCCTACCCCAAAAGCGCCGTCTCGTCTTTGAAGCGGGCGCTACCCCTTTTGATGGCACCGACACCCAAAAGCACTTCTACTTCATCATGGACGGCGTCATCAAAATTTCGCAGATCAATCCCAAAAATGGCCGCGAACAGACCCTCTACCTGCTCTCACGCGGCGATATGTTTGACGTGATCAGCCTGCTTGACGGTGCGGAGCACGAATATGTCGCGCAGGTGCTGGAGCGCGCGGAGCTGGTCGAAGTGGAGATGGCGCAGGTGCGCACCCTGCTAGAGCACGACGTGGAGTTCAAGCGCTTTTTCTTCCCCTACATGGCCGCGCAACTGCGCCAGATGGAGCAACTCGCCTCCGATCTTTCGCTGCGCGACGTCTATGATCGGCTACTCAACCTCTTTGGCCGCTACGCCCGTAGTGACGGCAGCCTGCGGCTTATCGGCAACCTCAGCCACGAAGAGCTCGCCGCACTGGTCGGCTCCGTGCGCAAAGTGGTCAACCGCGCCTTGCAGCAGCTCAAAGAGGAGGGGGTCATCGAACTCTCGCGCAAACATCTGCGGCTTAAGAGTTTGAAGAAGTTGCTGGATCGGTTGTAAAGCCCAAACTCTAATTCATCTACAAACTTCTATCATCTCCAATAACATGCTTTTTTGCACTACATAATGAATTTTATGTCACTTTGCAATAGATTTAATGTCTGGGATATTTTTTGACATAATGTCACTATTCAACCTAGAGGAGGTAGTCTATGCATTCTTTTTCCCAACTGCGCGAGCGCTCAGGGCTCAGCATAGAAGAAGTTGCTACTTTAGTACATAAGAGCGAACGCACCATCTATCGATGGGAGGGTGGGGCAACAATGCCCGATACGCTTGTTGTCCAGAAATTGCAAGATATAGTTAATGCAAAAAAAACCCTCCATCATGTACCCACCTTCACATTCATTGATCTTTTCGCAGGAATTGGGGGCCTTCGGATGGGCTTTGAATCTATCGGAGGAAAATGCATTTTTACTAGCGAATGGGACAAATATTCACAAATCACCTACCGTGCGAATTTCCATGATGATCATCCCATTGCGGGAGATATCACCAAAATTGCTGCCGCTGATATTCCCGCACATGATGTTTTGTTGGCTGGTTTTCCCTGCCAACCCTTTTCACTTGCCGGAGTTTCAAAAAAAAACAGCTTAGGGCGCGAACATGGATTTAAATGCGACACCCAAGGTACGCTATTTTTTGATGTAGCTCGCATTATAGAACATCATAAGCCAAAAGTTTTTTTGCTTGAAAATGTCAAAAACCTCCAAAGTCACGATAATGGGCGCACTTTTGAAATAATCAAAAAAACCCTAACTGAAGAGCTTGGCTACAATATCGACTCAATTGTTCTTGATGCAAAAACCCTTGTACCTCAGCACCGTGAACGTATTTTCATTGCCGGCTTCAGGGACAATATAGACTTTAAATTTTCCAATTTTTCCTTCCAGAAATCGATACAAAGCCCAAAATTAAAAACTATTTTACATAACGAGTCCGAAGCATCTGAACTACCTTATACTTTGCGCGATCCCATCACTAAAGCATTGCGTGTTAACCCAAAATACACCCTTTCAGAAAAACTTTGGGATTATCTTCAAGCTTATGCAGAGAAACACCGCCAAAAGGGTAATGGATTTGGATTTGGCCTAGTCGGACCAAATGACACAGCGCGTACCCTTTCCGCCCGCTATTACAAAGATGGTTCAGAAATTCTCATCCGCCAAGAAGGCGCTATTCCGCGCCGACTTACACCACGAGAATGTGCACGACTGATGGGCTTTGATGCAACCCGTAATCCCGACTTTGCTATTCCTGTTTCCGACACCCAAGCTTATCGACAGTTTGGAAACTCGGTCGTAGTGCCAGTCATTAAGGAAGTCGCTCGATACATGCAACCTTTTATTTTATCTACACTCTCACGAAAGATACAATTGTCCTCTCACTTTACTGTATAAGCAGACGCTATGATCCCTAAAATGATAGATATTGCTTGTCGGCTCTACGCTTAAGGAGTGCGATGAAGCCTTCGATATCCATTAACCATTCTCGCTGCCTCTATCGATATGATGCGGCTATGGGGCGTGGTACCACTAATTGCACTCTATGGGTTTTCATCTCTTCTGTCTGATCAAAACTAATAGACGGCTCTAATGTGACTAGATGTTTAATATCTACAAGAGCCGCCTCCTTCGTGATTTGTCGCCATCGATCTTTGCAGGTGGTTTTTGCCCCAAGTACGGTCAAAGAGGGTACAAGCTCGGGATTTTCGCGAGCCGCATAATAGCGTTCGGCAGAAGGAAAGATAAAATCAGGCCTAGACTTGCCTTCGGTCGTCTTACCCCTAGCATAGGCAAGATTGTGATCGACAAAAACCTGCTCCAGATGATTTTCAAAAGCGTGTCCTGCTCTAGAATATCTGCGGTTCATAACGCTTTTTGCATATTCGATAAATTCATCGACATCGGCAAATTTTCCTGCGGCAAGATGCTCTTCGACAATATGTTTTTCTAGTGCCCTGAAGAGCCTCTCTTCATGATTCCACCAATACAGCAGGGTATCATCCGGAGCACCTAGAGAAGTGGCAATCCCTGAATCCGCTCTAGCATAAGTCGAAAACTCTTTTGTTGTCGGGAAATGACCATTGAATGCAGATAGCATTTTCTCATAATCAATGCCTGCGTCAGCCTCAATCTCTAATCCCAACTGCTCAAGAATAAGATTTTCAATCTCATGAAGCATAATGCCCTTGTCATGAACATCGGCAATCTGAAAGTTTCCACTAATATCGCCTTGTCTATCCTGAAAACCGAAAATCCACAAAAGCTGACTTTCAATAGTTGAGCTTTGTTCTACAGCAATAAGCCACACTTGTCGACCATCAAAACCGACAATAAGTAGATCATTTTCATAGGCATTCTCAAGAAAAAGCGATGATGAATAATAAAGCCGATATTCCGTCCGACTTTCATGTTTTTCACGGGCATCATACCAAGTAACAAAATCCTCTTGTGGAGGTAATGTTTCGCTAGATGCAGGAAAACCAGCTAATTTGACATCCGAAAGGTACAATGCAGTTGCCTGAAAGCGTTGCTTTCCATTTGGAATACCAAAGATATTCACCAATTCTTTGACGCCATTGATTTCATGCTGGTGCGATACCTTTTTGCCAATTTCCACGCGGGAAAGACGCTTAACGGCAACTTTTTTAAAAACATCAGTCAGTTTCAAGATGGTGACTCCATGTACATTACAAATATATTGAATTATACACTTACAAACTATTATGGTTAATGATACGAATACCGCCCTGTGCCACTTAAGTGGCAGACACCCTTCGCCTTACATGTAACAATAACGCCTGAAAAAACAAAATTGATTCAAGGAGTTAGCCATGTTAGTCACCCGTTTTGATCCCTTCCGCGAATTGCGTGAACTGGAGAACCGTTTTTTGAGAACCTATAGTGCCCCCGAAAAAGAGGGAGCCATTGCCGGCTTTACGCCGAGTGTGAACATCCGTGAGGGGGAGTTTGCCTACCATGTGGACGTCGATCTGCCCGGCGTGGCCAAAGAGGATATCAAGGTGGATGTGAAAGAGGGCAAACTCACCGTGAGCGGCGAGCGTAACTTCAAAGCCGAAGTGAAAGAGGAGGATTACTACAAGGTCGAAACCAGCTTCGGCAAATTCAGCCGCAGTTTCGCCCTGCCCGAAAACGCCGATGTCGAAAACATCGACGCCGCGTGCGATAACGGCGTGTTAGAGGTGGTGATCCCCAAACTCGCGGACAAAACCAACACCCGCTCGATTGCGGTCAAATAGCCTAGCGGGCGTTGATTCCGTAGCATCCGGGCCCCAGCAGCATGATGCACAGCGCGCCCAGCAGATACAGTAGCGGCAGCTCGATCACTGGTGCGCCATGTTTGCCCAGCGCCAAAAGCGCATCTGCGTGGGCGAAGTAGATCGCCCCCGCCATCGTAAACGCCACAATTCCCGCCGAAGCGCGGCTGTAGATCCCCAAAATAAGCAGCAGCGGAGCAATCAGCTCGCCCGCATACACCCCATAAGCCACCACCTCCGGCAGACCCGCTTTCACCACCAGAGCCTTCACCCCGCCGATTCCGTGGATCACCTTGTAAAAACCGTGAAAGAGCATCAAACCGCCCACGCCGAGCCGCAAGATCAGCTTGGCCAAATCGTCATCAAGAAAGCGCATAAAACTCCTTTATATTTTGGATGCTCAAGGCAATGAGCCGCCCTCTGGCTTCGATCGACGTCCACGCGATGTGCGGGGTGATGTAGAGCCGCTCGCCGTGGCCTACATATAAGAGCGGATGGGGGCTTTTCATGGGTTCGACTTCGAGTACGTCGAGGCCGAAATAGAGTGCGCGCTCATCCACGATCCGCGCCACCGCTGCCTCATCGACGATGCCGCCGCGCCCTAGGTTGAGCACCACGGCACCCTCTTTACATGTAGCGAGCTGCGCGTAACCAAGGAGGTTTTTGGTGGCGGTACTCAGCGGCGCATGGATCGAGATGACGTCACAGGTGCGCAGCAGCTCTTCAAGGCCGACGCGCGCAAAGGGCTCTTCACGCACCACCCCCGAAGTCGAGGCGTAACACACCTCAGCCCCAAACGCCTGCGCCGCATGGGCCACCTTGCGCCCAATCGCCCCCAGCCCGATAATCCCCCAGCGTTTGCCCGCCAGCTCCCAAAAAGGACGCCCCACATGGGTAAAAATCGGGCTTTGCTGCCATGCGCCGCTTTTGACGTAGTCGTCGTAATAGCGGCTCTGCCCAAGCAGATAAAAGAGCATCGAAAAGGTGTGCTGCACCACCGAATCGCTGGAGTATCCGGCAACGTTGCGCACGGCGATTCCGCGCGCTTTGGCCGCTTCGAGATCGACGTTGTTCATCCCCGTCGCGGCGACGCAGATGAGTTTAAGCCGCTTACATGTAGCCATGTGTGATTCGGTGATAACAACCTTGTTGGTGACGACCACATCGGCCTCTATGATACGCTCTAGCATCTGCTCCGGCGTAGTCGTCGCGTAGGTGCGCACCTCGCCCAAAGTTTTGAACCCCTCCAAAGAGGTGTCGCCGTAGGTGAGAGCGTCGAGTATAACAATCTGCATAAGACTCCTTACATGTAACGTGGGATTAGACGATCAAATGGGCAACGCGGTTTTTCCCCGACTTTTTGGCCTCATAGAGCTGCCGATCGGCCAGCGCGTAGAGAGTGTAGGCATCGGGATAGCTTTGATCACACACCACGACGCCCGCCGAGATACTCACAAAGACGTTATGGGGATGCGGCAGACGCAACGCCGCCACCGCCTCGATCATACGCTGCGCCGACGCCACGGCCTCCTGCGGGTTTTTGGCACAGACGATCACCCCGAACTCCTCTCCCCCAAGCCGAAAGACACGGTCGCACTCGCGCCGGAACTGCTCGATCAGCACCCCGGAGATGGCCTGAATCACTCTATCGCCGTGCTGGTGTCCCCAGGTGTCGTTGATCGCCTTGAAATCGTCGATATCCGCGATCAAAAAGGCAAAACTCTGGCGGCGCGCCTGATACTCCTCGCGCATCTTCTGAAAAAGCGAATCGAAATGCAGACGGTTCCACAATCCGCTGAGGGGGTCTTTGCCCAGCAGCGCCTTGCTGTGCTCCAGCTCGTTCTCGATGCGCTGTTTTTCGATTTTGATGCGGTGAATCCGGAATGAGAGCGCAAACGAAAAGATCACAAACTCGATGACGGCGCCGAACATATTGGCATTAGCGGTAAAGAGGTTGAAGGGAAGATAGCCGAAAAAGGCGACAGCCCAGAGAATGTAAAAAAGGGCGTAGGGAACCCATCCCGCGATAAAAAAGAGGGCAAAGCGGTTGCCTCTACGCCAGACCATCACCCCCGGAATGATCATCACAAAGGGCAGCAGCGCCGCCGCGTAAACGCCCGCCTCCATCACCGAATGATACGGCAGCACCACCGTCGAGAGGGCAATCGCCCCATAAGCATAAGCGGCAAACCGTAAGACGCGGTCAAGCCCCAAGTGGTAGCGCTTCGTCTCTAAAAAAGTGCGGGCAAAGAGCGCCACAAAAGCCATATAACCGCACATCAGCAGGTTGTACATGAGTTCGTTAAAGACGATCCGATCGCCCCAGAGGTAGAGTCTGGCATAACCGTTGATCGAGAAATTGAGCAGCCCAAAGAGCAGCACATACAAGCCGTAATAGAGATAGAGCTTGCGGCGCAGCAGATAAAAAAACGAAAAGGCGTACAAAGCGAGCAGCAGCATGGCACCGAACATCAAGCCGTGCATAATGCTTTGAGCCTGCTGCGCTTTGACAAAACCCTTTTGACTGTAGAGATAGAGCGGAATCTGCAGTGCGTCTTTACCCTCGATGCGCCAATAGAGCTCCTGCGGCACCCCCGCCGCAATGGCATGACTAAAGGTGATGCCGCCGCTGTGGTAGGCAAAATCCTCAAGCCCTACATGGTCGCCGCCTCGCTGATGCGTGACAAGCCGCCCCTCTTGCAGCACATAAAAATCGACCTGATCGATCCACGCGGTCTGGATTTTGTTGAAAAGCTCCTGAGCTTGCTGCGCCTCGACCTTCAGACGCAACCAGTAGACCCGGTCGCTAAAATGGAAATAGAGATAAGCGTTGGGATTGGGCTCAAAGCCCCCGTCGCGCACGGCAAACGGGTCGCGCGCGTCACTGACGAGCAGCTCTACCTCAGATCCAAGCAGAGCGCTTTGAAACTCTCTATCGACCCAAAGCGCCGCGCCGAGCGTTACATGTAAGAGCAACAGCAGCGCCGCGATGCGCATGAGCGTCTTAATGATCGCCCATCCGCTCGATCATCGCTTTGGCCTGCTCCAGCGCCTCTTCGGCTTTGCCCGCAACCAGCAGCACCGCCATGCGCCGGCCGACGTGCGATTCGGGTTTGCCGAAGATCCGCACAAAAGTGTTGGGGGTAAAAAGGCTTTCGGGCACATCCACGATCGGATCGTGCGCCTCGTTTTTGGCCTTGTACGCCGCGCTCGCTCCTTCGCTATAAAAGCTAAAGCCCAGCGGCAAACCCAGCACCGCCCTTACATGTAAGGCAAATTCGCTCTGGCTTTGGGTGATGAGCGTCACCATGCCCGTATCGTGCGGACGCGGAGAGACTTCGCTAAAATAGACCTCATCGCCTTTGACAAAGAGTTCTACCCCAAAAATCCCCCGACCGCCTAGACCGTCGGTAATGCGCTTGGCGATCTCCTGCGCGCGCGCTTTGGCCGTCTCGCTCATGCGCATCGGCTGCCAGCTAAAGACGTAATCGCCATCACGCTGAATATGCCCGATCGGTTCGCAAAAGATCGTTTCTACGCCGTTACGCGCGCTAAGCAGCGTGATCTCATAGTCAAAATCGATAAAAGCCTCCACGATCAGCTCGCTGGCATCGCCGCGCGCCTCTTTGGCCATCTCCCAGGAGCGCTCCAGATCCTCAGGAGCGCGCGCCACGCTCTGGCCGTGGCCGGAGCTGCTCATCACCGGCTTAATGACGCAGGGAAAGCCCATCGCTTCGGCCGCGTCGCAGAGCCCTACATAGCTGCTCACGAAGCGGTAGGGCCCCGTTTTGAGCCCCAGCTCTTCGGCGGCGAATTTACGGATGTTTTTACGGTTCATCGTTTTATTCACCGCTTCGGCATTGGGGATCACGCAAAAACCCTCGGCTTCGGCGGCAAAGAGCGCAGAGATGCTAATCGCTTCGATCTCAGGCAAAATATAGGTCGGCCGTTCGGCGCGGATCAGATCGAGCAAGACCTGCTCATCTTGCATGTTGATGGCATAGCTGCGGTGCGCGACGTGCATCGCGGGAGCATGGTCGTAGCGGTCTACGGCGATCACCTCAAGACCGAGTCGCTGCGCCTCGATGGCCACCTCTTTGCCCAGTTCGCCTGAACCCAGCAGCATGATTTTGGTAGCGCTGGGTTGGAGTGGAGCGGTAAATTGCATGGTCAAACCTTATATGAGAAGTTCGTTATTGTAGCATTGTGCGCTTTAGGCGAGCGGCAAGCTCACCTCAAAAACGGCGCCGTCCTCTTCGTTGTACGCCCGAATCGTCCCCTCATGCTCATGGATAATCCGCTGCGCGATATTGAGCCCAATCCCGATACCGCCGTGGGTCTTGCCCGAGACAAAAGGGTCAAAGAGATGCGCGAACATCTTCTCGTCAATCCCCCCGCCGTTGTCTTTGAAACGGACGGTCACGCGCCCATTCAAAGCGCTACATGTAAGCTCCAGACGGTTGGTATCAAACGCGCCGCGCTGCTCTAAGACATCCAGCGCGTTGTTGATGATGATGATCCACACCTGTTCCAGCCGCTGACGCTGCGCGTTCACTTCAATGACGCAGAGGTTACGCGCTATGCTCGGCGTAAAGAGCTGATCTTGTATCTTCACCCCTACGATATGCTTGATGCGGTTATAGCCCATCACGAGCGCCGTCATCAGCGTCTCGAAGAGGTTGAGCCGCACCTTCGCCTCGTTGCTGCTGCTGGCTACCTCGCGCATCGAGGCGACAATGTTCTCGATACGCATCACCCCCTCAAGGATCTGGCGATGACAGCGCTCGACCCCGCTGCGAACCGCACTGTTTTCAATATCATCCATCTCCAGCGCCAGCATCTCTGCATTACCTTTGATGTAAGTCAGCGGCGTGTTGATCTCATGGGTGATACCGGCAGCGAGCTTTCCGATCGCTGCAAATTTGGCGTCATAGAGCCGTTCTTCCATATGCTTTTGCTCAAGTGCGGACTTTTGCATCATCTCCTCTTCGACGCGCTGCTGCAGATAGATCTCACGCGTTTCGTGGTGCGTCACGTCGATAATGACTCCCACAATCCCCTTAAACTGCTTTTCGTGGTTGATAGCAACCTTGTGAAACTCCAAAAAGAGCTGCTTGCTTTTAAAATTAAAACGCTCGATATAGTGCTGATAAGGCTCAAAACGCATCATCAAATCGGCGCGGTTGATCGACTCAGCAATCTCGCTACGGTGAATCTCATCGACGCGCCTTCCGATCACTTCGCCTTTTTTGAGCTCCAGTAGATTCAAAAAAGCGGCATTGCACTCGCGGTAACGGAGCTGTTCATCCTTGACATAGATCGGAACAGGGGCAATGTTGATCATGCTGCGTAAAAAGATGACGCTCTCTTGCAACTCTCGATTGAGCGCTTCGACTACGTTGCGGTTATGCATCTCGTCGCTGACATCAACGACACTCCATAATACGCCCCTATCCCATACCCCGTCCTGCTCATGCATTCTGACGCCGGAGACCTCCACCCACAACGGAGCTCTCCCTTTTTGGTGCATCAAGAAGCGTTCCCTTCCGCCCTGTGCCTGCTGACTCCACTGAGCAAACGCCACACTATCGACAAAGAGCGTGTGCGGCTCTGCTCCAATCAGCTCCCCTTGGTCAGTACCCAACATCCTCACAACGGTCTCATTGACGCGTACGATCCGGTACTCCGCATCACACACCAAAAACCCTACCGTTGCGTGTTCGAAAAAAAAGCGGTTTTCAAGAAAGAGACGGTGGTTTTGCCTGTACGAAAGATGCTCACGATCTCTACTCGCAATAAAACGAAGCAACGTAATAAACAGCGCCAACATCAGCACGAAAGCGACCATCAACGCAAAATCGATCAGCTCGGCGAGCCTCTTTACATAGACGTCAAGATCGACACTCTGCTCATAGAGTGCTACCACCTCTTGTTGCACAAAGTGCACGTAAAAGGCAAAGGCGACAAACGAAAGGATGGATGCCAGCAGTGCCAGACGATAGGTAAGAGCTCGGCGCATCTCAGGCTTCTGCGGCTACCTCTTTGAGCTTTTTCTCAAGTGCGGCAAGCGATTCAAAGGGCTTCATGACATAGTGAACCGCACCGTTGCGGTGGGCATCGAGCACCTTATCAAGCGTCGAATAAGCGGTCATCATGATCACCTTGGTTTGTGGAAATTTCTGCTGCAACTTTGGTAGCAGCTCCAGTCCACCGATTTGAGGCATCATAATGTCGAGCAACACGACATCAGTCGAGCGCTCCAGCGACGAAAGCGCCGTCAGCGGATTTTGGTAGGTTACCACCTTATAACCCGGCTGTTTGGAGAGATAGCGCGAAAGCATCTCTAAAATATCCTTTTCATCATCAATAATGGCTATGCTGACTGGATTCATTTATGCCCCTTTGTCTTTTCAAAAAGCGTGCTTACGGCCTCTTTCATCACACCGTGCGACTTCTGCTCGACCATCTCGTCAAGCACCTTGAATACCTCGGCACTGGCCGCTTCAATGTCATGCACCATCTGTTCTATCGTCTCTTTGGAGCAGATCGCCTTATTGCCCGCACACTCTTTGGCCAAACGATTGGCCTAGGTATGGACGATGGCGTGCGGCTTGTCAAGTGCGGCGTAGGCTGCGGTCTGCGCGAACTCCACTTTACCTTTGCCGCGCTCATACCAGTTGCCAAGTCGGCAACTGTGATGGTCGGTCTCTTTGAAGTCGTTCTTCTCGCCAAATAGGAGGGCATAAACATTGTGCTTGTAGATGACGTGGTCGATTTTGGCCAGCGAAGAGAAGATTTTGTCGCTGATATACTTCACTTCATAGACCGAACGTGAAGCATTTTTCTCAAACGAAACAATCTTCTCATAAAGCCGGTCAATCTGCCCCTTGCTCTCATGCACCACCTTGCCCGCGGTATCGGTGTTGGTCTCTGCGTTGGATGCCTCTTGCTGCATGGCGCGCACCACAACGGAGATATCTTTGGTCGCGGTCTGAGTCTTCTCTGCCAGTTTTCGTACCTCATCGGCCACCACCGCAAATCCGCGTCCGTGCTCTCCGGCGCGCGCCGCTTCGATCGCGGCGTTAAGCGCGAACAGGTTGATCTGATCGGCAATATCTTCGATAAGATTGACGACGTTGGTGATCTCGGTGGAGCGCTCACTAAGCATCCGCGCCCCCTCCATCGTCACCTGCATATCCTGATAGAGGCGGTCCATATTTTTGGAGGTGGAAGTGATGAGGGAGAGCCCTTCGCGCGACTCTACCGCGATCTGCTGCGACTCCGTATTCATCATGTCAAGCTGCTCTAGCATACTGGTGAAGGTCTTTTGTGAATCTTGCAGCGCGTGGCGGATGGCATCTTGATGTAGGGTCAGAATATCCGAATCTTTGGCGTTTCGGATATCGGTTTTGATGATCGAATAGAGCATCGATCCGTCGCTAAGCTTTCGGCTTTTGAATTTCCCCGTACATCCATCCATCGAGAGCTCCTCGCTGCCCGATGCCAGTGCGCGCAATAGGCCGTCGGGGTTTTGGATACTTCGTTCTGCCATATCGTTACGCGCGACAATCTCTGCGCTATCCGAGACAATAATACGGATCTCCTCTTGTGAAAAAGCAAAGGCCTCTTTATAGCGCTGAAGCTCTCGCTCCAACTCTTTGATCTTTTGTTCCAGCGGTTTGGTTTGCGCACTGCAATCTTTGGAGCCGAATATGGACATGATGAACCCTTACATGTAGACGAATAGATGGGTATTTTAGGAGAAAAGGGTGGAAATAAAACTGAAAGTGACGAAGAAATGAGAGGCTAAACGCTGCCCGAAGGCAAACGCTTAGAGACGTGATTCGTAACGACGCATCATATAAAGACGTTTGAGCATCTTCTTACGCGCTGCGATCTTCTCTTTTTTGCGGATCTCGGTCGCTGTTTCGTGGAAACGGCGGGCGCGAGCTTCGGTTACAATAAGATTGCGATCGGTTTGCTTTTTGAAGCGGCGGTACGCGGCGTCGAAATTATCATCGTGTCGGAGGATAATCCCTGGCATTCACATCACCTACTTTCTTTAAAATTTTTGTGGACGCGCATTATAGCCAAAGAAGTGGCTTTATGCAATCTTACATGTAAAGGCCGTACAATCACGCCATGATAACCCAAGACTCCATCGAAGCGCTCAAAGCGCGTCTTGACATCGTCGATGTGATCGGCAACTACATCGAGCTGCGCAAGAACGGCGCCAACTTCAAGGCGCGCTGCCCCTTTCACGATGAAAAATCGCCCAGCTTCAACGTCAACCCCCAAAAGCAGATCTACCACTGCTTCGGTTGCGGCGCAGGCGGAGACGCGATCAAGTTTGTGATGGAGTATGAGAAGCTCAGCTACCCCGAAGCCCTTGAAAAACTGGCACAAAGCCTCAATTTCACCCTTCACTACGACGACAAAGGGGTGAAAAAAGAGCGCTCCAAGCTGATGGATCGGCTGAGCGATTTTTACAGCTCCTGCCTTGAAAAAAACACTCAGGCCAAAGCCTATCTTCACGAGCGCGGCGTCTTTGAATCGAGCATCGAGCACTTCGGCATCGGTTACGCCCCCGCTTCTCAGCAGACGCTGGGCTTCATCAAATCCCAGATGTTTCGGATGGATGAGGCGGTTGATCTGGGTGTGGTCGGCAAGGGCGAAAACGGTCTGTATGCCCGTTTTATCGAGCGCATCACCTTTCCCATTCACAGCCCCAGCGGCGCGCTTGTGGGCTTTGGCGGGCGCACCATCAGCGGCCACGCGGCCAAATATGTCAACTCTCCCCAAAGCGAAATCTTCAACAAATCGCGCCTGCTCTACGCCTACCACCACGCCAGAGAGAGCATCCACCGCAAAAAAGAGATCATCATCACCGAGGGCTACCTCGATGTGGTAATGCTGCATCAGGCGGGTTTTACGCAGGCGGTTGCGACGCTGGGCACCGCGCTGACCGCCGAGCACCTTCCTTTGCTGCAAAAAGGAGAACCCCGCGTCATTATGGCTTATGACGGGGATGATGCGGGCCAAAACGCGGCGCTCAAAGCAGCGAAATTACTCAGTACCAAAAAGATCGACGGCGGGGTCGTGCTTTTTGAAGGGGGTCTTGACCCCGCCGATATGGTCAAATCGGGCCAGATAGAAGCGCTGGGTACCCTTTTTCGCCAACCGCAGCCCTTTATCCCTTTTGTGCTGGAGCGCATTTTAAGCGCCTATAGGCTTCAAGAGCCGCTCCAAAAGGAGCAGGCGCTGCATGAATGTATCGGCTATCTTAAAACCCTCTCGCCGCTCATGCAAGAGGAGTACCGCGGCCACATCGCCTCCAGACTTGGGATCAGCCCCGCGCTCATCAAACTCTCAGGCACAACCGCCGCCGTGCAGGTACAACCCTTTTTGGGGGTGCGCGACATCGGCGAGCTGGGGCTGATCAAAACCATGCTGGAGCATCCGCGTTTTGTGGATCAGATTCTTGATTTTATCGACGGCTCAATGCTGACACACCATGGCGCGGAGTTTGCACTGGCGCTGCAAGGGCGTCTTGATGATCCCAGACTGATGGCGCTGCGGATCGATCCGCAGATCAGAGCCTTTGAAAACGACACGGAACTCAAGGCGGAGATGCGCACCTTTTTGCGCACCTTTTACCTGCGCCGCCTCAAAACGGTGACGAGCGAAAATACGCTAAAATTCGAAAAAAAAGCGTTTTTGATCCGCACCTACCGCGACAAAATCAGCCGCCTTGAGCGCGGCGAACTGGTCAGTTTTGATGGATAAGGTCGTACATGTAAAGTAGATTATTGAAAGCAATCGCCCTCTTTAGCGGCGGACTCGATTCAACGCTGGCGATGAAACTCGTCATCGATCAAGGCGTCGAAGTCCTCGCCTGCAATATTCACACCGGCTTTGGTGCCACCAAAGAGCGTGAAGCGCATATGCGCAGCATGTGCGATCAGGTCGGCGCCAAGCTTCGCATCGTGGACATCCGAAGCGAATATCTGCGCGACGTGCTTTTTACCCCCAAACACGGCTACGGCAAGCACTTCAACCCCTGCATCGATTGTCATGCCAAAATGTTTGCCGTCGCCAAGCGGCTGATGGATGAAGAGGGGGCGAGCTTCCTGATCAGCGGCGAGGTGCTCGGTCAGCGCCCTATGAGCCAAAACGGCGAGGCACTGGAGAGGGTTTTGGCCGAAGGCGACGTAGACGGATTGCTGCTGCGCCCGCTCAGCGCCAAAGCGCTCAAGCCAACGATCGCCGAAGAGCGCGGTTGGGTTGATCGCGACCGTCTTGAAGGCATCGTAGGGCGCAACCGTGAGCGCCAGATGGAGCTGGCGCAACACTACGGCCTGCGTGATTTTGAGACCCCCGGCGGCGGCTGTCTGCTCACTGATGAGCACTTCGCGCGGCGTATGCGCGACTTCATCGCACATGACACTTTTGACATCGACGACATCCCCGTCGTCAAATACGGCCGTCAGCTTCGTCTGCCTGAGGGCGCCAAACTCGTCATCGGACGCAACCAGGAGGAGAATGCCAAAATCCTCACTATCCGCAATGACAAATACCTCTCTATCAGCGTTGCTCCCTTGATGGGCCCCGATTCGCTCCTCAGCGCAAACGCAACCCAAGCCGATCGCCTGCTCGCCGCGCGGCTGATTCTGACCTACTGCAAAACCTCCGATCAAAGTACCTATCCGCTTACCATCGGCAGCGAGCGCATCGAAGCATCTCCATTTCCCTCCCGTGAGGGCTTTGAGCGCTATTTCGTCTAGCGTGGTGTATACTTTTACATCTACGCTCTGATCTTAGGAGGCTCTTATGGCAGGTATCCACTTCTCGTTCGCCGAATTCCCCAGTCTGGTTTCACTCAATATAGGTATTGCCGAACGGCTTGACGAAAACCGTGCAGAGAGCATGACGATTCTCTTTTGTGACTTTTCGGATGCTACCGCCGAAAGTATCAAAGAGAGCTTGCAGGGAATTTTGCGTTCTTCGGATTCTATCGTCCATTTCGACCGCTACTACTTTTTTGTACTCCCCTACACCGATAAATACGGGGCAACGGTCGTCAAAAATATGTTTGAAGAGTTTTTCAACGTCTATGTCCGCTCCGTAACCGTCAGCTACCCCATCGACGGCGAGAGTGCGTCCGAACTCTTTGATGCTATCCGGGCAAAAACCCAAAAAGAGCACAATATCTACCTCGAATGTCTCGACATGACCGAAAAAGTAGCCCAAAAGCTACAATAGTCTTTTTGTATAGTAGTAAAACTTTAAGGTTAAAGTCTTTATAATTCCAACCTTCCTTCAGCAAGTGGGGCATTAGCTCAGCTGGGAGAGCGCTTGCATGGCATGCAAGAGGTCAGCGGTTCGATCCCGCTATGCTCCACCACCGTTTACATTTTTCAACTTTTATATCCTCTAAATTTGCTTCCCTATCACTTTATCAACCGCAAAATGCATTGCTCCTAGCAGCGCCGTTTCGGGATTAAGCGACACTTTGACCGGCAAAGTACGCAGCAGTGATTCGAAGCGCCCTTTGGTGACGAACGAAGCCATGAAATGCTTGTGCAACAAGGGCAGAATCTTAGGCGCGATGCCTCCACCGATGTAGACGCCGCCAAGCGCCATGGCCTTCAGTGCCCAGTTGCCGGCTTCTGCTGCATAGATCGATACAAAGAGCCTCAAAGCTTCGCAACACAACGGATCATCCATCTCCAGCGCACAGCGGCTGATCGCGGCGCTTTGGTCGGCTTCGGGTGGCAGCGTGCGCAACATTGGCGGCTCCGGGGCAAACCCCGTCTCCAGCAAAAACGTATAGAGCGTCGTGATACCCGGCCCCGATACGATGCGTTCATAGCTTACATGTAAAGGGTATCGCTCTCTCAGCCACGCCAAAAGCGCATCTTGCTGCGCATCCAGCGGGGCAAAATCGCAATGTCCCCCTTCGCTTCCGCTGGGATGAAACCCATTGCCGTCAAAAAAGAGCATCGCCTCTCCCAGACCCGTACCCGCAGCAAGCACTGCTCGGTTTCCCTGTCGCTTTGTGGCATCGGGGTTTAGATCGACCCACTCATCCGCTTGCAGATAGAGCATACCGTAAGCCGTCGCTTCGAGATCATTGAGCAGACGCACTTTAGCCGATCCAAGCGTGCGTGCCAAATCGACCTCATCAAGAGCCCACGGCAAATTGGTGGTACGACAGCGCCCCTCGATCACCGCGCCAGCCACCCCAAAACAGGCCGCATCAATTGCCACGTCAGGCGCAGATGTCCTAAAAGCCTCAATCACCCCATCAAACGTAGGGTAGTCGCGGCTGGCAAACTGCGATTGCGCGACAAGCGTATATCCTATCTCTCCCGCCTCATAAAGCGCCAAATTGGTTTTGGTGCCGCCGATATCGCCTGCCAGTATCATCCCTGCCCCCTTCACGCGAAATCCTCTTGGGGTTTGAGCAAAAACATAAACGCCTCAACAAACGCCTTTTCCACCTCCGGCGGCGAGAGGCGATAAATCGCCTCCCATGCCCTAGAACGCTCCTCGTCGTACGTCCCTTCATGCGCACGCCCATGCCACGCGATACGCACCGCATGGCCGATCAGTACATCCAGCACCAGATCGTTTTCGATCCGAATGTCGGGGTTATGGCGTAGCAATCGCGCCAAGCTTCCGATCACTTCGATGTTGAGCTGACGGTATTCAGGTGCCTCGATCCCCTGAAGCAGCGTGTCAATGCGCAGCTCGAAACTGCGCTCGCCGGCAGTGGCATCAAGAGTGAGCTCAGAGCCGATGCGGGTCTGAGCGCTGTATTTGTCGCCGATCACGAGTCCCTTACAGCGCTGCAGCAAGTGCCAAATGTCTTTGTAAAAACCAGACGGCAGCCGTCCAATCATACCTGCATGACTGCGCCACTGCGCCCAGTCCTCCACATCCGCATCAACCCCCAAAAGCGGCGCCGTTTTGATCGCATCAATGCTCTCAAAGCCGCTTCCGTGCAGATGCTCACGGTGGCGCATCTGCGCTATCTCCCAGCCAAAGTCCAAAAAGACGGCGCGCAGCCGCTCATAGATTGAATGGGGCGAACAGCCCAGAAGCCGCTCATACGCCTCACCCATACCGCAACCGTACTCACGGCTGATCTGCCCCACCAAAAGTTGAATAAAATACCAAGTACGCAGCGTGAGCATGTGATCAAAGAGCTCAGGTTCACTGCGAATCAGATGCCCAAGATGCAGCACCACCTCCTGAGTCAGCACAGCCTCGGCGGTATTGTTGCCGCAATAGGTCTCGATGAGACGGACGATATCGGTGCTTTTGACCGGTTTTGAAAAGGTGCCCTGCTCGCAGTAAGCGCGCCCTACCGCCAAGCGCTTTTGCCGGATCACGATATCAAGCAGCGCATCTTCAAGGCGGTCATCATATTTACCCGTCAGTTGCGCCACCCTGCGCAAAACAGCCCAATCCTGACAGTGCGACGCCGACTCGTAGATCTGATCGGCTATGGCACCTAATGTGACATGATCCGAATCGATCCAAAAGGAGCCCTCGCTTCCCCTGCGCAACCACAACAGCTCCAAAGCGCGCAAGCGCAGCATCGTCTGCTCCTCACCGATCAAAAGGCCCCAAAGGTGTTCATCGGACGCATGCTCAAGCGCACTGAGGGCCTCTACATGTAAAGAGGACATTGAGCGGTTGTTGCCGGGCCACCGGCAATAGCTTCGCCCGATGCGCTTGGGCTGCAACCCCTTGAAGATAAACCCGTGCAGATTATCGATCCGCTCGGTCGATGCAGTGGTGAGCAGTTGACGCATCGGATGGGTGCGGATCACGATTCCCTGTGATTCACCCCGTTGCAGATCGTGCAAGAGCCCCAAAACTACCGCGCGTTCCTCCTCGTGCAGCATCTCTTCACGCACCAAAAAGGTGATCAGCGGCTGCCCGGGCTGATCCCAGTGGCGTTGTAAAAAGCGCAGGGATGAGCGAAAATGCTGCACCAGCAGCTTGTTGTCATAGCTGAGATAAAAGCTCTTGGGATCAAAATAGTAGGGCAAAAAGACGATCTCCTCGCCGCCAAGCAGATAAAGCCTCGAAGAACTGATAGTACGCGAGACCAAAAAGGGGCGACCGCTCAAGCCCAGTTTGGTGTTTTTGCCCAGCAAGGTATGGACCGCTGATAGCTCCGAAGCGTGCAAAATACGCAAAGGGGCAAGCTCCTCAGGCGTTTCGCTCTCAAATCCCAGATCGAGCAGTGTGCGCTTCACCTGAGGGTTTTCGGCCAACACTGCCACAAGCGGCACGGTTTGGCGCTGATAGCCAAGACGGCTGTGCCGATGCAACGGATCGATGTCAGAGGGGTGCAAGATCCCATCGAGCATCATCTCAGAGAGGATAAAAAGGCTCTGTGCCCAAACGAGCGGTAGGTTCTCATTGGGCAAACGCGTCTGCGAACCCGGACGCTCCCGCTCGGCATCTAGCGCCTCATGCGGCACGAAGTAGAGCTCCGGCAGCAGCATCAACCCCTCTTGCTCCACAAAAAGCGGCTCCAGACGCTGCCGCCACTCGATGATCGCCTGTGCATCACCCCGCATCAGCGCATCAAGCAGCAAGTAGGTGAAAAAGAGCGGCCACTCCGACTCGATATGCTCAAAGGCCCGCAACTCATGCGCTTCGTAGTGCAGACGCGACGTATCTTCGATCACGCTTTGATGCCCATCGAGCAAAAAGCGTTTGCAGCCATAGCGTCCGGCCAGTTTTTTGATGATCTTGCCGCGCGTACGCTCCACCAGCTCAGCATCCTCAACCGCGTATGCAGGATAACCGATGATGCTCAGTAGCGCCGCGTCACTCTCTTTGGAGCTTGACTCGCGGGGCAATAAGCCGGTGAGCGTGAAACGAGAACGGGCGATGTCGTTGGGGATGACGTGAATCACCGCCTCTTGCGAAGCGACATTACCAAAGAGGTTAAAGCCGTCCAGCGCCTCAAGCGCCGCCTTGGCCATCCCCACCGATGAACAGTTGATCTCGGTTGTGCCGTGGTTGATCTTGTTGCCACGCTCCCAGATACCGTAATCGGGGGTGCAGTAGGTTCGGCTGATGTAGTGCACCAGATTTTGCACAAACTGCACCTCATCGAGGGTATAGATGAGCCGTAGCCCCGAAGCAGTCATCTGAGCGATCATGAGCAGATAGAGCGAGGTGGCGTCAAGCTGCAAATGCCCCCACTCATGATCGCCTACCACGGCCAGAGCCGTCTTCGTGCCGTATTTGGCATGCAGGGCATCGGCGGGCTGGAGGCTATGCTTGAAGCGCTCCACGCGGTCGCTTTGGCGCATCATGGAGCCTAGCAAGCCCCGCATCAGCTTCACAACACTTTGCGAAAGCAGATAAGTGCGGTGGTGATCGGGGTGAAATTTGCGGTAAGAGAGCGCCAAGCCCCAGACGCAGAGAATGCTGTAAACATTGTCACGCACCCAAGCGTCGGTGTAGTCGCCGTGCGCGTTAACGGCAGTACTTGCAGGCAACAGGCCCGTCACGGCGTCCTGTCTGGAGAGAATAATCCTCTCAACGGCCACAAAATGACGATCCAGCGCCCTGTGTGCTCGGTCAAGATTCATCAAGCTACCTTTAGGGTTCAATTAGAGCGAATCATAACATCTTGCATGCCCCATTTTCCTTGCCCGTTGCTTACATGTAAGGCATCGTGGAAACGCTTTCAGTAAAAGCACGCCGGATCCTATGCTATCGTCTCACATCCAATCACTTACAAGGAGTATGAATGTATCTGCACAAAACGCTCGAAAGCATCGAAGCCGCACCCCAAAAAGCCGGAGCGGGGGTGAGCATGAAAATGCTGCTCTCGCCGCAGGAGGCGGCCAACTTTGCCATGCGCTGTTTTAGCATCGAAGCGGGCGGCCACATGCCACTGCACACCAACACGATCGAACATGAGCAGTATGTCATTTCAGGTCGCGCGAACGTCACCGTAGGATCGGCGCAGTTTGAAGCCAAAGCCGGCGATATCCTCTACATTCCGGCCAACGAACCCCACGCTTATGAGACGATCGGCGATGAGGCCTACACCTTTTTGTGCCTCGTGCCCAAAGGCGAAGATTGCATTACGGTGATGGCGTAGCCTTACATGTAACCGATCTTCATTGCCCGTAACGCTCAAAAAACCAGTAAAACGCGAACATGAGTCCGGGTGTTTTGGCCTTGGACTCATCATACACGAAACTGCGCGCCGCATGGATGCCGACCCATTCAAGCTCGATATACTCCGTATGTATTCCGCCGCCTTTACCGCAGCGCATCGTCTCGTCGATAAGGGCAAAAAAGAGATGCTGCTTGGCACCCGAGATTCCGACATTGGTAAAAAACGAGGTGATCTTTTCGATCCTCTCGATTGCGACGCAATAGCCACACTCCTCCTCTATCTCTTCAAGCGCGATCTGCTCCAGCCCATGGGGCTTATCGACGATGCCCGCGCACAGCTCATAGGTGAAAAGATGATCGGTGTCGCTAAGATAAACCGGAGGGCGAAACTGTTTGACCAGCAAAAACGCCTGTTTGTCGGCGTGATAGAGCAACACCGCGACACTGTCGAAACTGTGCACCGCCTCCCATGAGCGCTCTTGGCCGTTTTGACGGTAGTGAATCCGTAGGGGACGCACATACTGCGGCGTTTCAAGCGGTGCCGTACGCACCGAATCGATCTCTACGCGCACCTGTTCTCCTTACATGTAATGGCGTATCATAACGAATCACGCTATGATCACGCAAACGTTTTAAGAGAAGATTATGGCTTATGTTTTGCTTCTGCTTTTGAGTACCATCGTCAGCGCGCAGAGTGTCTCCGCCGGGTACGACGTTACCTTTTCGGTCTTTGGCAAGATCGGCGAAGCCGTCGTGCGCTATGAGCGCTTCGACAACCGCTACGTCATCACCGCAGAAGGACGGCTCACCGGAGAAGCCGCTGCCATCGGTGCCAATCGCGGCGAACTGCATGAGAGCTTCGGAGTCATCAAAGAGGGAATGCTCGTGCCTGAGCTTTACAAAGTGACCCGCAGCAGTGATCACTACTACAATCAGAGCTTTTTTGTCTTCTACCCGCAAGAGCGCCGCGCCGAAGAGCACCGCATGAATGAAAAGTACGGTACCAAAAACCATTTCGACGCTAAAACATTTCGTATCATCTCTACCCCCTACACCACCAAAAGCATCAAACTCAAACCACTTGATTATTACGCCCAAAACGATCTGCTCTCGCTCTTTTTCAACGTCCAATCGCTCATCGCGACGCTCAAAGAGGGAGAGACCAAGCTGGTTCATGCGATGGGGGGTAGCAATAAAAAAGGGGAGGTTTTGCTGGGCAATCCGGGCGGTGAAAAGCGCGACAACCTGCTTGCGTCCATGAGCAATAAAGAGGGCCATCTGGCGACAGTGCTAATCAACCAAAATATCTTCAAAAGCGACAAAGGAGAGCTCTGGGTCCGTATGGATGATGCGCTGCTGGTCGAAGAGGCGCTGCTCAAGGATGTGCTGCTTTTTGGGGATATCAGAGGCTACCGCACCTGGAGTAAAAAGGAGTAACCGTGGAACACAACGCCACCGCCCAAAGCATCATCAACCCCGCACTTTTGCCCAACTTTCTCTTTTTGTTGGCGCTCTTTTTGATGATGGCTTTTTTGTGGTACCACTTCGACTACAAAAACGGCGACGACCCTACACGCGGGCCGAAAGACCCCGATTAAGCATCTCCTCAATCTCCCTAGCGTAGCTTGGGTTACGGCGGCTGAGCTCCCGATCAAACATCACCACCAACTCTTTGGTTGTATTAGGATGGGCGCTGATCGCGTAAATCGCTTCACCGTAGCGTCTGAAATCTTTGTTAGGCACCACGCCGTGTTTTGGCTCAATCGTACCGTAATAGCGCAACATCAGCTCAGCCGCCTCACGCAGTGTAGCTTCGTCACTGTAGCGGTTTTTGATCTTTAAAAGCAAGGTATCGAACGTCGGGATCTCAGACCTTTGCGGTGTGCTTTTAATCGCTTCAGCTTGCAGCCTCATCGCCGCTTTGCGTTTTTGGGCAGGCTTGTAAACGTATAAAAAAATCAACAAACCAAGAACTACTGAAAACGCAATAATCAATATCAGCAGCTCAATAATATGCATAACACCCCTTGTGATTTTATTATAACACAAGATGAGCTACAATAACCGCGACAAAAAGAGGGAGAAACCACGATGAATGCGACCATTGCCGTCGTCGAAGACGAAGAGGATATTTTAGAGCTGATCGAGTATCACTTAGAAAAAGAGGGCTATGAAAGCATTGGCTTTTTAAGCACCAAAAACCTCTCAAGCGTCCTAGAAGAGGAGAAGATCGATCTGCTTATTATGGACCGCAACCTACCCGGTACGGAAGGAAGCGAATTCGTCGCCGCGTTACGCGCCAAAGGAATTAACACCCCCGTCATCTACCTCACCGCCAAAAACAAGGAGAGCGACATCGAAGAGGGATTCGTCTCCGGAGGGGATGACTACATCACCAAGCCCTTTAACATCAAGGAGTTGATGCTGCGCATCAAAGCCCTGCTCAAACGCACGCAGACCAACACTACCGAAGGGTGCCTTCGCTACCGCGACATCACGCTCAATTTGGGTTCACGCGAAGTGCATATCGAAGAGACACCGATTGATTTGACGAAGTTGGAGTTCGATCTGCTCTGCACCCTTATTAACAACCAAAACATCGTACTGAGCCGCGAATACCTGCTTGACCATGTCTGGGGTACCGACGAGATCTTTCAAGACCGCACCGTCAACGTCGCCATCAATCGACTTAAAGAGAAGATCGACCCCGACAAGTCCAAAGAGTACATCAAAACCGTGCGCGGAGTGGGCTACACCTTGTGCTAGGGATTCACCACCTCTTTTTCATCAAGTTCATGGGTATTTTTGCCGGCACCTTGCTGCTGGCCTCCTTCATCAGCTATCTCACGCTCAAAGATATCGTGATTGTCAATAACAAACATCAACTTCAAAGTACGATCAATCTGCTCGCGCTTCAGCTCGAAAAACGCCTCGACTACGCGGCATTGGCACAAGAGGTCAAGGAGCGTACGGGCTTTCGCTTTACTTTGATCGACCAAAACGGAACGGTTATAGCCGAAAGCGACCACGATATAGAGACAATGGAAAACCACGGCTCACGCAAAGAGATCCTTCTGGCCCTGGCCGAACCCTTTGGTATGGCCATACGCTACTCTAGCACCGTCAAAAACGACTTTCTCTATGTAGCCAAGGCGCTCAAGATCAATCATCAAACCTACTATTTGCGGCTGGCGATGAGCTTGGAGAAGGTTTTTGAATCTTTTCATATCTTCTGGTACCGGATGATCATCGCGGTCGGTTTTTTTATTTTGCTCTCGATGATCATCCCCTATCAAATGAGCAAAAAAATTCGTTACGACATCGACCAAATCATCCGCTACCTCGAAGAGCTCTCGGATAAAAACTACCATGCCGTCTTGCAAACCCGCTACTTCAACGAGTTTTTGCAGATTTCGGTCATGCTCAAAAGTCTGGCCAAAAAGCTCAGCAACCGTGCCAAACAAAAGCGCAAACATGCGGCCAAACTCCGTTTGATCAACAAACAGCGCAGTGACTTGCTCTCGGCGATCAGCCACGAATTTAAAAATCCCATCGCTTCCATCACCGGCTACGCCGAAACGCTTTGCGATGATCCTAACGCTTCGAGCGAAATTCGGGAGAAATTTCTCAAAAAAATCATCTCCAATGCACTCAAAATTTCCACCATGCTGGATCGACTTGCGCTTTCAGTTAAACTCGAAAACAACGACCTCTCGATCAAACCCTCAAACTTTGTTTTAAGCGACAGCGTGTTTGAGATAGTCGATAACCTCAAAAACAAGCATCATGACCGCGTGATCCGATTTGAAGGGGTGCCCGTCACCGTCTACGCCGACAAAACCATGATCGAACTTGTGATTACCAACCTGATTGATAACGCCCTCAAATACTCCCAAGAGGAGGTACGCGTCGTGCTCACTCCGCAACGTTTAAGCGTGATCGATCACGGCATCGGAATTTCGGAAAAAGAGATTAAAAAGATCACCTCTAAGTTCTACCGCGTCCAGAAAAACACTTGGGACAACTCGATGGGATTGGGCCTGGCCATTGTTGAATACATTCTCAAAATTCACCGTAGCGCTCTTCAAATAGACTCACAACCTTCTATCGGTTCCACTTTTAGCTTCGACATTATCCCGCTCAAACCAAACGAATGAAAGTGACCTTGCCCAAGGCCGTTGATGAAATCGTTCGCACCCTCATCACAGAGGGAATTCGGCCCGTACTGGTGGGAGGGTATCTGCGCGATTGGTTCTGGAATCAAACCTGCGGATATGATATTGATCTGGAACTCTACGGTCTTGATACACTCGAATACCTCACAAAGCTGCTTGCGCCCTTTGGTAAAGCAGTTCTGGTCGGCAAAAGCTTTGGCGTCGTTAAACTCACCTATCAAGGCTATGCGATCGATCTCTCGCAACCCCGAACCGAAACCAAAATCGCAGCCGGTCATCGGGGATTTGAGATTCGCACCCACGCCGATCTGGATTTTCACACCGCCGCCTCGCGTCGGGATTTTACGATCAACGCTATGGGGTATGATCTACTGACACAAAAATTGCTCGATCCTTTCGGCGGCCTGGAAGATCTACACCAACGACGACTCGACTGTGTCCTGCCCGAACGTTTTGTTGAAGATCCCTTGCGGCTGCTACGCGCAGTGCAGTTTGCGGCCCGTTTTGGTCTTACATGTAGCCCGCGCCTCATTGAACTCTGCCGTAGCATGCACGCCCAAGGCGCGCTCGATCAACTCCCCAAAGAGCGTATTTTTTATGAAGTACAAAAACTTCTGCTTAGCCCTACCCCATCCATCGGCTTTATGCTGCTTGAATCCATGCAGGCGATCAAACTGCTGCAGGGTCTTGAAACTTTGACTTTTGAAGATCGAACGCGGCTTTATAGAAGGCTAGATCGACTCGCTTCAAAAAATGAGCGAACACTTAGTGTAATGTTAGCTGCGTTAGCGCTCGATTTTGACGCAACAGCGCTTGAGCGGATGGTTGGTGCGCTGACACAGGAGAAGAAGGTACATGAAGAGGTAAAACGCCTTTGGGAGGGGTATCAAACGCTCTCGAAGTGTTTACATGTAACGCCCTACACCGTTCGTCTGCTGGCCTCTAAGATGACGGTTCAGACACTGTTGATGCTGCGTGAAGGTGAAGAAGATCCGCGTATGATCAATCGGTTTGAGCAGCTTCGATTAAATGCCGATGGGCTTAGCTTGCTTGAAACGAAGCTCGAACCCCTACTGCGCGGTCGTGATCTTCTCAAAAGAGGAGTCACGCCATCAGCACACTTCTCTGTGGTGCTTGACAAAGCTTTTGAAGCCCAGCTTGAGGGAGTTATTTCAACTCAAGAAGAGGCGCAGCGTTGGCTTGATAGCGCGCTTAACGGCTAAAACGGCTGCTATCGATCTCGATGACGGTATGGACGTTGCCGCGCGGATTGAAATCTGCAACCAGTTTCATATATTTGGGTTTAAGTTTGCGTTCAAGTACTTCATAGATCTCATTGGCGCTGTTTTCATGTGAAATAGAGCGGTTTCGAAAAGAGTTGATATAGAGTTTGATCGCTTTAAGCTCAACAACCCACTCATCCGGCGTATATTCCAGATAAAAAGTAGCAAAATCGGGATAACCGCTGCGTGGACAGAGACATGTGAATTCGGGTAGCGTCATTTTGATCAGGTAGTCGCGCTTGTGGGGATTGGGCCAGATTTCGAGATCTTTGTCGATATCAAACGCTTCAATAATCGCCTCTCCGTATTTCATGATTCATTCCTTATAAGGGTTTCAATGGGTGCGATTGTACCCAAAATGTTGCCGCTCAACAGGTCAATACCCATCGCTTTTGCCGCTTGAACACTCTTTTGATCTTCGATCATTCGTAGCCATGTTTTGACACCCAAACGTTTGGCACTTACATGTAAACCCTCAATAAGTGCTCTGTAGCGCTCATCTTCAAATTTTTTCCCAAATGAGCCCTCGAAACGGATAAAGTCTACATGTAAATCTTTAAGATAGAGCAGGGTGGTATGGTTGCTGCCATAGCCGTCTAAGGCAATACCGATTCCCATATGACGATAACTCTGAAGTATCTCCTCAAAGCGTTTGATGTTCGAGAAATACTCCTTCTCTTGAAGGACAAAGATCAAATTTTGAATCGATCTTAAGGTAAGATCGGCAGTAACGGTATAAGAGAAATCGCGTTGACGTAGCAGCTCTGCAGGTATCTCTAAAGCAAAACGGTACTGAGGATAGGTCGAGGCTATTTCGTAAGTTTTGGCAAGTACCGATTGCATGTAAGGAGCAATGAGCCCTAAGCGCAACACAATGGGAAAAAAACGGTTTTGATGGATCAGATGACCTGAGCTGTCGATAAGTTTAAAAGTGAGTTCAAAAAAGCGGCCTGTCGTGATATCAATCTCCTGAGCACGCATAGAAAGTCGACTTGATCGAATAGCATCGAGTACTTCGTTCTCTAAAGTATTCAAGTCGGTTTTATCATCTTCGACCAATATTTTCCCAAGTGATGAGTAGGCCTGCAACTCAAACAGACGCTCAACCAATTGTTCAAACTCTCCAGAAGTTTCCGTATCGATAATCGCTCCGCAGCCTTTGATCTCAACGCCGTCTAAAACCGCACTTCCCATACGTACCAAAAAGTGCTCAAACAAAATGCGATATTCATCAATATTACCATCAAGTAAAAGTAAAAACGTACCACCTTTAAAGTGGCTGATTATGGGTTTTTTCACCCCTCTATCGGTGAGAAAAAAGTCAATCTGTTGTGCTGCGGTGTATAAGATCCGATCACCTTTACGGTATCCCAAACGCTCATTGATATCAGCAAAGTTTTGTATTGTGAAGAGAATCAGCGTACAGGTATGCCGCGCTTTGTGCTGTAAAAAAAGCTTTTGAAAATAGTCCCGCGTAAAGGTGTGGGTGATGTTTTCCGTTACCCGCTCTTTAAATCCGCGGTAGATTAGATAAAACTGGAAGTAGACGGCTACCGCCAACACACCCACCACAATCACAATAAAATGATAGGGAATTTTCTCAAAATATTGCATCAGTACGGAGAAAAGTAAGATGCCGGCCAGCATAAAGACGGGAATTCCCATTCTCAAAGCAAGCTTGAAACGTTGTACCCGCTCGATCGATTCAGTATACATCGAGCCTACATGTAAAGCAAATTAGACATCAAGGTGCTTGACATCTTTGGCGTGTGTTTCAATGTAATTGCGTCTGGGTTCAACCTCGTCACCCATAAAGAGGGTAAAGGCATCACTCGCACTTTCGGCATCTTCGATGGTAACGCGCAATAACACTCGGTTTTCCGGTGTCATGGTGGTCTCCCACAATTGCTCGGGATTCATTTCACCCAAACCTTTGTAACGCTGAATATAAGAGCCTTTTTTGCTGTGATCTTTGATTTTCTCAAGCAGTTCAAGCAGATCGCCCTGTAGATTTAATTTCCAATCCATAATTTTTTGATAGACATAATTGGCTTCATTGAAGTGCGGCGCACTAAAAAGCTCATCATTGACCCGCAACTCTTCCATCCCGTCATCGGTTTGAACAAAGAGATGAATTTCCTCTTCGCTTACATAGTGAGAGAGTATGTTATTGCCGCGCGCTTGAAGGAAGTTTTTGATCTCCTCATACATTGCTTCGCTTTTGAGTCCGATCAAATCGGGATGTTCAATAAAGTGGCGAATCAGATGAATCAGGGCATATCGACGCTCAAGTGAATCCAAACTGGTTTTGTAGTGATCGACCATTTTGAAAAAAGAGACGAGATCTTGAGCACCGATGGTATCGATACCTAACACTTCGATACCGTTTTCGATCAAGAAGTCATTCATGACGCGATCATCTTTAAAATAGATCTCTTTTTTGCCTTTTTTGTAACGATACAGCGGAGGCTGAGCCAAATAGAGATAGCCGTTATCGACAATGGGGCGCATATAGCGGAAAAAGAAGGTCAGCAATAGGGTTTGAATATGGGAGCCGTCTACGTCGGCGTCAGTCATGATGATGATTTTGTGATAGCGGATCTTCTCTTCGTTGAATTCATCACCCACACCGCAACCCAGGGCTGTGATCATATTGGTGATTTCGTCTGATTTAAGAATTTTATCCAATCGTGCCTTTTCGACGTTAAGGATCTTTCCTTTGAGCGGCAATATAGCTTGAAACACGCGATCACGCCCCTGTTTAGCCGAACCGCCTGCTGAATCTCCCTCGACCAAATAGAGTTCACTAATCGTTGGGTCTTTGCTTTGGCAATCAGCCAGTTTTCCGGGCAAAGTACCTACGGTCATGGCGTCCTTGCGTCTGGTGAGATCGCGTGCTTTTTTTGCAGCCTCGCGGCCTCTTGCGGCAAGCAATGCTTTTTGAACGATTGCTTTGGCTTCGATAGGGTTCTCTTCAAAGTATTTGCTGAGTTGTTCATAAGCCAGTTTCTGAACCAAAGGACGTACATAGGTATTGCCTAATTTGCCTTTGGTCTGCCCTTCAAACTGAGGTTCTGGTACACGAGTAGAGACGACAGCGATCAGACCCTCTTTGACATCGTCGCCGGAGATTAGGACATCTTTTTCTTTGGCATTGCTGTTATTTTTGTTATAGGTAGAGATGACACGGGTGAGTCCCGCACGAAATCCAGCTTCGTGGGTACCACCGTTGGGTGTACGGATGTTATTAACAAAACTGTAGACTTTTTCATCATAGGTATCGTTGTACATCAAAGCGACATCGACTTCAATGTCTTCGATTTTAGCGTTGAATTCAAAGGGTGCTGCTACTTGAGTTTTTTTGTTCATATCGAGCACGAATTGCGTAATTCCGCCTTCGAAGTGGTAGCTTTCACTGCTTCCGTTGCGTTCGTCTTTGAAGATGATGGTAATTTGCGGATTAAGATAGGCAAGCTCTTTAAAACGTTTGGAGAGATAGTCATAGTCAAAAATAATGGTTTCGGTAAAGATCGAAGGGTCCGGAGCAAATTCTATGGTGGTTCCGTGTTTGCGGGTTGTTCCGGTTACTTCAAGAGGTTTAAGGGGAATGCCCCGTGAAAACTCTTGTTCATGAATGTGTCCTTCTCTAAAAATGGTCATTTTAAGTTGACTTGAGAGGGCATTGACAACAGAGACACCGACGCCGTGAAGACCACCTGAAACTTTATAGGTATCTTTGTCAAATTTTCCTCCCGCATGAAGTACGGTCAATACAACTGTAGCTGCCGATATATTTTCAGTGGGGTGCATATCGGTTGGGATGCCGCGCCCGTTATCTGTGACGATGGCAGTTCCATTTTTGGTAAGGGTAACTGTAATGGTGTCGCAGTGACCGGCCATCGCTTCATCGATAGAGTTGTCAACGACTTCATAGATCAGATGGTGCAAACCTCGATGACCGGTATCTCCGATATACATTCCCGGTCGTTTGCGAACCGCTTCAAGTCCTTTGAGAACTTTAATATTACTTGCGCCGTAATTTTCCATCTAAGGCTCCAACATCTAAAAGAGTAAGTGTTAGATTTTATCTGAAATAAGCTAAAAATAAGGTTTAGGGGGCGTTGTGCCCTCTAGCGATGCTAGATGACGATGGGCATAACGATGGTTTTGAAGTTGTTATCTTGTAAAACAAAGGGTTGGTTGGGTTCGTTCATGCCAATGGTGAATTGGGTACTTTGGATTTGAGAGAGGAAGTCAAGAATATAACGACTATTAACGGCGATATGGAAGGGAGCAGAAAAACTTGTATCGCATTCAATTGTCGTTTTTGCTTCGATATTGTCATCAGTGAGGCTTTCAAAAGTAATTTTGTTTGCCTCAAAAGTTAATTTCATGTCATTACTAATCGTAGTGATTTGTTTGATGGAGTCGATGATTTGTGGTTTAGAAAGTTTAAGTGTATGCTTGAGCTCTTTTGGAATAATCCGGTTGTAATCGGGAAATTTTCCATTGATGAGTTTAGTAAAAAAGTTGTAGTTCTGAGATTTGATGATAAGGTATGTCTCATCGTAGACGATAGAGATATCATCAAAGAAGAGTTTTTGAATCTCTACGATTGCTTTTTTGGGAATGATTATAGAGAGTTCACGGCTACTGCTATTATCGATATTGACCAGAGCTAGTCTTCTTGTATCGGTAGCAACAAAGTTTATGTTGTTGTTACGTATATCTATCAATGCACCATTAAGTTCAAATTTTGGATTATTGGTATCTGCAGCCGGAGTGATTTTTTTTAGAGAAGTGACAAGACTTTGTGCATCAATAGTGATGTTAGCAGTTTCACTGAATGAAGGGAATTTTGGAAATTCATTACTTTGAAAAGTAGGTAGTTTAAATTTTGATGAACCTTGATGCACATGCAAGATGTCATGTTGGGATTCAAGTGTCAAATCGTTCTCTTTTAGAATGCGTACGATATCAAGTAACTTTTTTCCGTTGGCTGTTACATTACCTACCTCTTCGATATGAGCCTGTGTTGTTTGTACATGTAAGCCTATTTCGTAATCGGTTGCTTTGAGGACCAGTAGATTTTGTCTTGCTTCAATCAATATATGAGATGTAATCTGTGAGGTATCTTTTTTTTCCAGGAAGGGCTGAATGTGTATCAGGATATTTTCAAGTATGGCCTTAGCGATCACAATCTTCATGAGTATTCCTTCTTCTCTTTATTAATAAATAGCTAGCAATAGTAGTAAGCTACGTGATTGTGTGAGAAAAGCCTCTTAGCACCCAAAACAGCGTTGTTTCGGAGGTGAGCAGATTAGTCTATTTTCTTCACACTTGTTCACATGGAATTATAGCCTGTTTTTTTATCGGCCTTCAAGAAGGCTCTTTAAGGCTTAATGGGTACCAACCGTTATTTTATTACGCAGCTCTTGGATTTTGAGCTTGAAATCTTCGTCATCTTTGATTAATTCAGCAATTTTTTTCATCGTGTGGCTTACTGCCGTGTGGTCTTGCATTCCGAACTGTTGCGCCAGTTGTGTGATGGTATTGGAGGTGAGTTCACGTGCCAGATAGATAGCGATTCGTCTTGCATAGACGATATTACGGTTACGACTTTTTGAGCAGATTTCACTCGCTTTGACGTTTAGATCTTTAGCAACAGTTGTGATAATGAGATCTAAGGTAATGTTGGCTCTTTTCTCTTGAATCTGCTCTTTAAGTACGTTTCTGGCGAACTCTATCCCTATATCAGCGTGCATGAGCTGTGCATAAGCGTTGAGTTTGATCAAAATACCTTCGATTTCCCGTGAGTTATTTTCAATGATGGTAGCAATGTAGTTGATGACCTCATTATCAAGTTTAACACGATTAATATCGCACTTTTTGCGGATAATTGCGATTTTGGTTTCCAATTCCGGGGGCTGTATATCTGCTACTAAGCCCCATTCGAAGCGGTTTTTGAGCCGTTCTTGTAGTCCGGCGATTTGCTTTGGGTGCTTGTCGGCAGTCATAATGATCTGTTTGCCATGGTTTCGCAGCTCTTCGAAGGTGTGGAAAAATTCCTCTTGTATCTGGTTCTTTCCGCTTAGAAATTGAATATCATCAATGAGTAACGCATCACACCCACGATATTTTTCTTTGAAGCGATCCATAGTATTGTGGTTACCTAAATGGCGTATAAAGTCGTTCAAAAACTGCTCGGATGAGGTGTAGATAACACTTTTACCATTTTGCTGTAGCACGTTTCCTACTGCCTGCATCAGGTGGGTTTTTCCAAGTCCTACACCGCCGTAGATAAAGAGCGGGTTGAAGACCTCTCCTGGTTTTTTGCTCACACTTTTTGAGGCTTTGACCGCAAACTCATTGGATCCGCCTTCGACGAAATTGTCAAAAGTGTACGATGGATTGAGTAGGGAGTGAATGGTCTTCTCGTTAGGCACTTTTTTTGGACTCTTTTTGAGCTGCTTATGATTGGTTTTAATCTCAAAGACAACTTCAGGATGTGTTCCTGTGCTAATTTCAAAAAGATGGGCAATTTTTTTAGTGTATTTAGTTTTGACCCAATTGGCGATTAGTTGGTTGGGTGCCAAGAAGAGTGCATACTCCTTTTTGGATTTCTCTTCACTATACTCTAGTTGTTTGATATACCGTGTATACTCAAGTTCACTGATTTCATCTTTAAGACGTTCTAATACACGCATGCCAATATTTTTTTCGCTCAAGGGAACCTACATCTCTATGTGAATAAATTAACCAATTATACTCAATGAAGCCCTGAAGTGTGTTAAAATCATGTGAATTACTAAGTTATTCACATCGTGAAGAAATGGATGAATATTGATTATTTTGGGCATCGATCCAGGTACGCGAAATTGTGGTTATGCTGTCATTGAAAAGATAGAACACAAATTAAAACTCCTTGAGGCAGGTCTGATTAAGATGAAAGCAGAGGAGTTACAGCTTCAAATTCCTCAAGCTATTGAGGGTTTGGAGCAGATCTTTGCTTTACATGTAATCGATGAAGTGGCAATGGAGAGTATGTTTTATGCGCACAATCCAAAGACCGTTTTAAAGCTTGCTCAGTTTAGAGGGGCGCTGATGCTTAAAATTTTGCAGGAGTTCGGTATGTTTGCCGAATATACACCTTTGCAGATCAAAAAGGCGCTGACGGGCAGAGCAAAGGCATCCAAAGAGCAGGTAGCTTTTATGGTACAAAAGCTTTTGGGAATCAAAAAAGAGATCAAACCTTTGGACATTAGTGACGCTATTGCCGTAGCCATCACTCATGCACAACGTTTAAATGTCATGGGATCATGAGTGTACATTAGGCATAAAGATTGCGTCAATAAGAGATTCATCTCTATCTTTTTCGTCTTAGATGTGCTAACATTGCACTAACAACATCATAGACAATGCACTAGGAAAAGAGTTACATTCGTTATGAGATCTATTGCTTATCTCGTTTTAATCAATAACGCTTATCCAGAAACAATAGCCTTTGACAAAGATGTGTCGCTGGAAATTGCCGAACGTTTTAATCCAAAAGCTGCAAAACATATCACACGCACCTATACTGAGCGACGATCAGCATCAGAATTGGCAAAAATGCTTGCGTTTGATAATTGTGAAACGCGTGAAGAGGTGCTACGACGTGTCAGAAATGAGCTGGCGGAGTTTTGGAAGCAAAAAAATCTTCTATAGAGGCAAAACGGCCAACACACCAGGGAAGCCGTTTCGTACAGAATAGTAACACACTTTACTTAGTAGTTGCTTATCTATTTTTTCTCTTACGCTTTACAAACAGCAGTTTCAATTTCATATTCTGCAACGCTCAAGTGGATGGTTTGCATTATATTCACATTGTGTTGTAGCATGTGAACAAGTACACTTTATACTGATTTTATTAGCCATTTTTATTCTAACTTTGTTTCACATGAAACAAAGTTTTATCTACGCTAAGGTACCGCAGACGGCGTAATGAGCAGCGATAGCTTCTGCTGCGAAGTCTCTTTTGGACTGAATAATAAAATCTTGGTTTTTGTACGAGAAGCGAAGAAAATCTGCATGTAATAAAAGACGATTAGCTCCTGTTAGCCTGATTCGTTCGTCTTCAAGGAGTAATCGGTCTAGGTATTTGACGATTTGCTCGGATGATTGTCCATAAATCGGGTCTCCAACGATTGGATGTTTCATGTGAAACAAATGGACGCGAATTTGATGCTGTCGACCCGTATATGGGATGGCTCTGATGAGTGTAGCATCCAATTCTTTGAAATAGCGAATAGGACATAATGAGGTCTGGGAGGGCTTGCCACTAGGATCTGCCTTGACCAGCATACGTACTACAGCACTTTCATCCCCCAAGCGTGTTAAGGGTATATCGACTGTTGTCGAGGCTTGGAAGTGACCGTGTACCAAAGCAAGATACTCTTTTTGAACATTGCGCTCTTGAAACATTATCTTTAGCGTGCGTTCAGCTACTTTATTGCGTGCGGCTAGAACGAGGCCGCTGGTCTCTTGATCGATGCGGTGTACGATGTTGGCATCTTTCCCGAAACGATATTTGATTTCATCGACCAGAGAGTAGGGGGTATATCGGTTTTGTGGATGAATCAGGAGTCCTGAAGGCTTTTCGTATACAGCAAAATCCTCTTCGACAAATATGGGTTCAAGATTGCGGCTACATGGCTCAAAAGTGATAAACTCAAAAGGACCGTTGATTTCAGCCGAGCTGTCGGTCATCGGCAAACCGTTTACATGTAAGCGCCCTTTGGCAATGAGACGTTGTGCTTCTCTTTGGGAAAGACCGAGTTCGCGGATAAGAAACAGAAAGGCTTTTTGAGGCTCTTGTGCATAGAGCTTTTGGATTACGAAAGGCAGAATTAATCCTGTTGTTATGGAGAATCAGATAGTATAAATTACTATATTTACCGCATTGTAGCATAGCTCTAAGAGCATTTACATGTAAGCAAAAAGGATCAAAATGGTAGAACGATACGCGCGTGAAGAGATGCGTCAAAAATGGACCATGCAGGCGAAATATCAGGCATGGCTAGATGTCGAAAAAGCAGTGGTGAAAGCTTGGAATCAGTTGGGTCTGATACCTGATGAAGATGCGAATAAGATCATTGAAAATGCCGGATTTGATGTCGAAGAGATCGATGAAATCGAAAAGGTCACCAAGCATGATTTGATTGCGTTTACGACGTCGGTTGCCAATACGCTAGGTGAAGAGAGCCGTTGGTTCCACTACGGAATGACCAGTTCCGATACGATTGATACCGCAGTAGCACTTCAGATGAGAGAGTCGCTGTCGCTAATCATTGAAGATGTCAAGATGGTGATGGAGTCGATAAAAAAGCGTGCGTTTGAGCATAAAATGACCTTAATGGTCGGGCGTTCTCACGGTATTCACGGGGAGCCGATCACCTTTGGATTAGTTCTTGCGGTTTGGTATGACGAGATGGCACGTCATTTGAAGAATCTGGAGCAGACCATGGAAGTGATCTGTGTCGGGCAAGTCTCAGGTGCGATGGGTAATTTTGCCCATGCACCGTTAGAGCTTGAAGAGCTTACATGTAAAGCTTTGGGTCTGCAAGCGGCACCCGCTTCCAATCAGGTGATTCAGCGCGACCGGTATGCACGCCTAGCGACCTCTTTGGCGTTGCTTGCAAGCAGTATCGAGAAGTTTGCCGTGCAGGTACGTCATTGGCAGCGCACAGAGGTTTATGAGTGTGAAGAGTACTTCGCAAAAGGACAAAAAGGCTCTTCGGCGATGCCACATAAGCGCAATCCGATATTGACTGAGAATATCACGGGTCTGGCACGCATGGTACGCGCTTATGCGATTCCGGCTATGGAGAATGTGGCACTGTGGCACGAACGAGACATCTCACACAGTTCGACCGAACGTTTTTGGTTGCCCGATGCATTTATTACGAGTGACTTTATGCTGCACCGTATGAACAGCGTTATTGCGAATTTGACGGTATACCCTGAAAATATGATGAAGAATCTTAACCTGACGGGTGGCTTGGTCTTTTCGCAGCGCGTATTGCTTGAATTACCGCTTCAGGGGGTTTCACGCGAAGAGGCGTACAAGATCGTTCAGCGCAACGCAATGAAGGTTTGGGAGGGTTTACAACAGGGCAAAGCGGCGATCAACGATGCCGGAGAGAGCCTTTATTTGCAGTATCTGCTTGCAGACGAAGAGTTGCGATCCAAGTTGTCCGAAGCGCAGATTCGTGACTGTTTCAACTATGATTACTACACCAAAAACGTTGATGGGATCTTTCAACGGGTTTTTAATCAATGAAGATAAAATATATTTTTTCAAAAATCAAGCTGAAGGAACCTGCCCATGATCTCTGTCATTAAGCGGAACGGCCGCCGCGAACCGCTCGATATTACAAAAATTCAAAAATATACCGAGGCTGCGGTCAAGGGGCTGCAAAACGTCAGTCAAAGCGAACTTGAAGTAGATGCTCAAATCCAGTTTCGTGACGGTATTCACAGTGATGAGATTCAAAAAACATTGATCAAGACCGCGGTTGATAAAATCGATATCGATAGACCCAACTGGACATTCGTTGCCGCACGGCTCTTTTTGTATGATCTGTATCATAAGGTGACGGGTTTTACAGGCTATAACACACTTGAAGCGTATTTTAAACGTGGTGAGCAAGAGGGAAGAATTTTGCTTGGGCTACGTGATAAATATGATTTAGAGCGACTTGAAAAACACCTAGACCCATCGCGCGATCTGCAGTTTAATTACCTTGGTATCAAAACACTTTACGATCGCTATCTGATCAAAGACCGCAAGGGTGAGCCGATTGAGTTGCCGCAACATATGTTCATGGCGATAGCCATGTTCCTGGCGCAAAACGAAGAAGACCGTCATGGTTGGGCGGTCAAGTTTTATGACATGATCTCCAAGTTTGAAGTGATGCTTGCTACCCCTACGCTCTCCAATGCCAGAACGACGCGCCACCAGCTCAGCTCATGCTATATTGGCTCTACCCCGGATAATATCGAAGGGATCTTTGATGCCTACAAAGAGATGGCATTACTGTCGAAATTCGGCGGGGGTATCGGCTGGGATTGGACGAATGTGCGCTCGATGGGATCGCCGATTGACGGGCATAAACATGCGGCGGGTGGAACAGTTCCGTTTTTAAAAATCACCAATGATATCGCCATCGCCGTGGATCAGCTCGGGACGCGCAAAGGGGCGATCGCGGTTTATCTTGAGCCTTGGCATATCGATATCAACGATTTTCTCGATCTGAAAAAGAACTCCGGAGAAGAGCGTCGCAGGGCGCACGATCTCTTTCCGGCTCTGTGGATCAACGACGTCTTCATGAAACGGGTGATTGAGGATGGCATGTGGACGCTATTTGATCCTTATGAGACGAAAGAGCTTACGACCCTCTATGGCGAAGCGTTTGAACGGCGTTATCTGGAGTTTGAACAAGATCCCTCTGTGATCAAAGAGCACGTCAAGGCCAAGGTGCTCTGGAAAAAGATACTTACGAGCTACTTTGAAACCGGTAGCCCATTTTTGTGTTTTAAAGACAACGCTAACAGGGCTAACCCCAATGATCACTACGGTGTTATCCGAAGCTCTAACCTTTGTACGGAAATTTTTCAAAATACGGAGCCTAATCACTATCTCATTAAGGTGAAGTTTGAAGAGGGGGACTTCGTCACTTTTGAAGAGGACGAGGTCATACGTGTCGATAGCGGAATAGAGAAGTCCGCAAACAAAATTACGGTACTCGATACGCTTGGTGGGCGGAAGATCTATATTGTTGAGAAAGAGAAAGTTGACGGTGCGACTGCTGTGTGCAACCTTGCTTCGGTCAATCTGGCACGTATCCATATGCAAGAGGATATTGATCGTATCGTGCCGATCGCGATTCGCGCTTTGGATAATGTGATCGATCTTAATTTCTACCCACTAGAGAAGGTCAAACGGACCAATATGCGCAGTCGTTCCATCGGCCTTGGCGTGATGGGTGAGGCTCAGATGCTGGCAGAGCATGGTATTGCCTGGGGTTCGCAGGCGCATTTTGACAAGATTGATGAGGTGATGGAAGCCATCAGCTACAACGCCATTAACGCTTCATCAGATCTGGCTGTAGAGAAGGGGTGTTATCCTGAGTTTGAAGGTTCAAAATGGAGCCGAGGCATTTTGCCCATGGATCACACATCGACTGAGGTACAAAAACTGGTTGATCGCGGCGGATTGTTCGCAACCGGTTATGAGTGGAGCGATTTGCGCGCAAAGATTAGAAAGCAGGGGATGCGTAACGGCTATCTGATGGCGATTGCTCCGACAAGTTCAATTTCTATTCTCATCGGTACCACGCAGGCCATTGAGCCGGTCTATAAACGTAAATGGTATGAAGAGAATCTGTCCGGCTTGATTCCTGTTGTAGTGCCGAATTTGAATCCGGACACATGGAGTTACTATACGCCTGCGTATGATTTGGATCAGAAAGTGTTGGTTAAAGCGGCAGCGATTCGCCAAAAGTGGATCGATCAGGGGCAAAGTCTCAATATTTTTGTAACTCTAGATAAGGCAAGCGGCAAATACCTGCATGATATCTACACCCTTGCATGGAAATTAGGACTCAAATCGACCTACTACTTGCGTTCACAATCGCCTGAGACCGCTACCGACATCGAAGACCGTTCTATGGAATGTGTGGGCTGTCAGTGAGTTTGAGGCCTCTGTATGCGCATGAAGTGGAGTCTTTTGAGGCCCGCTTTGATTATGCGATCGGCGGTGTTTTGCGCCGCATAGAGATTAAAAATCCGGAAACGATCTCTTTACATGTAAGTGTTCAGGATAAACGTCGGGATTTTGATTGGATCGATCTGGAAATTGAAATCAGCAGCGTCAGTGATACGCGCTTGGTTGAAGACAAACAGCTACGTTATCTTGATATGGAAGAGGGTATAACTGTAATGTTTGAAGAGAAAAAAGCATTGATAGCAGTCGGTGAATATGATACGATAGAGTCAGCGCTGAGCGCACCGCTGTATATTTTAGGCGGCGCACTCAAGTATCAGGAAAATACCTTTAGCGCTTGATAGCTTCAGTCCAAGTAAAAAGCAGAGTAAGCAATTTATTTGCTTCCTGCTCAGTAATGACGTGCTGTGCAAGTGCATGGATGATATTTTCTTGGGTGAGGTAAGCGTGTACCATAGTTCTCCCTTGAAAAAAGATGAACAATAACTGTATCCTATCTTCATTTAAAGCTATTTGAATGAATATTATTACTACAGATTAAGTTAGTGAGCAAACTCTCCACACATTCTTCGATCATTCGATAAACTTTGTCAAAGCCCTCAAAACTGGAAAAGAAATAAGGATCGGGTATGTCTTTTCCGTTATAACCGAAATCACCCAATTTAAAGAGTTTGGTAGCACCCGCTGTTTTGAGATCGTTATAGTTGTTGGTATCGAGCGCAATGATGTAGTCAAAGTGTGCAAAATCAGCTTTGTTTACCTGCCGAGCGCGTAGCGATGATATATCAACACCGTTTATTCTGGCTATTTCGATTGATCGCTCGCAAGGTGCCTCCCCAATGTGCCAATGACCGGTTCCTGCTGAATCGATGGCTACATGTAAGCCCATCTGAAGGGCTTTATGTTTTGCGATTCCTTCTGCAAGCGGGGAGCGGCAGATGTTTCCTAGGCAGACAAACAAAAGAGAAACGCAGGGTTTGTGCATGGTTATTTCTGAACTCCGCTTAGCACAGGTACAAAAATGCACGATTCAAGGGCTTCGCCAATAAGTTTGCCGGAGACTTTTTTGTAGCGCATTATCTGCTGTTGGCCTCCGGTGTCAATGGGTGCTACCAAAATGCCCCCTTCGGCGAGTTGGGAGACAATGCGTTCGGGTAGCTGTTTGAGCGACGCAGAGAAGAGAATGCGCTCATATGGGGCGTACTGAATCCATCCGTTTTGTCCGTCGTCGGTGCGTGTGTGAATATTGGAGATACCAAGGGAGCGAAAACGGTTTTTGGCCTCGAGCATTAAAGATTCGATCCGTTCTATCGTAAAAACACCGCGAAACAGATGCGATAACACAGCTGCTTGATAGCCGCTACCGCACCCTATCTCCAAAACTTTATCGGCACCTTCATGTGTGAGGTAGTGGGTCATTTTGGCAACCGTGAGCGGCGAGCTGATCCACTGTTGGGCACTGATGGGTAGCGCATCTAACTTGTAGGCGTGGTGTCTAAAACCGCTTGGTACAAAAGCCTCTCTATTGGTTTGTGCAATGGCGGCTTTAATGGCTGCGGAGAGGGGAAATAGCTTGTCGATTTCGTCAGCGAGTTTGGCATTTTTCATTTGGACGATTTTATGGCTCATTAGCGATTCCGACATTGATATAGCGCCGCATTGCGGCAATTTTTTTAGGTTCAAAGGCAGCGGTCAAAAGTAACCCTTCGTTGCGCTGCTCCTCCCCAAAAGGATCGATAATGCCGCTTAAGGCGGTAGCATCGGCATTCGCACCGTCGGCGCAGAGCAGATAGCACTGATTCATGATCGCCAGAGCGGTAGTGAGGATGCGAAAATGGTGAGCGCGGGTATGACCCCAGCGGGCGGGAATCAGAATGATATCGGCACCTTCAAGTTGCTTCCAGAGGGTTTTGAAGCGTAGCTCGAAACAGATCAAAATACCGAGCTTAATCCCATCGATTTCAAAAATGGCGATATCACTTTGGGTGCCTGGCGCGAAATGGCGCTCTTCAGAGCCCAGAGTAAAGAGCATCGCCTTGGCCTGTTCATGTACAACGCGGTTGTGGGTAATCACTTTGGCTACATTGTAGTAGAGGCCGTTGCGTTGTTCTATGAGTGTGAAGACAAGGATCTGATCGCTTACATGTAAGCATAACTCCTTCAGCGCCTCCGCACCAAAATCTGCGGCCTCTTCGAATTGGTCGTAGTCAAAGCCGGTGAGACAGACTTCGTGGGCCAGAATAAGAGCGTCTTTAGGGGCGCGAGAGAGGGCGTCGACAAGAAGATCAAGATTGATGCGGTAGTCGCTGACGCTTTCGAAGCAAAGCGTACACAGCGGCCTAGAAGTCGTCGTCAAAGCTCAGGCTGCCTTTGGAATAGTTGGTGACGGTGCTTTCGAAGAAGTTGGATTTTTGATCGTTGAAGCGGGCAAAATCATCGACCCATTTGATAGGGTGCTCAACGTTGTAAAGAGGTTTCATGCCGACTCCTTTGAGTCGGTCATCGGCGAGGTACTGGATGTATTGGCGGACGATGTCGTTGGTAAGACCGAGGATTTGCCCCTGGGTGATGTATTGTCCCCAGCCTACCTCAAGCTCGACCGCTTTTTTGAACATCTCATAGACCTCTGCCTCCAGATCCGCAGTAAAGAGGTCGCCGCGTTCGCGTTTGAGCGTGTTAATCATATTTTTAAAGAGTGCCAGATGGGTCACTTCGTCTCGCTGTATAAAACGGATCATTTGTGCGCTGCCGAGCATCTTGCCTGAGCGTGCCAAAGTGTAGATGTAGGCAAAACCGCTGTAAAAATAGATTCCTTCAAGAATCTGATTAGCGAAGCAAGCAAGCACGAAGTTACGGTCCGTCGGCTCCTTTGCCAGACGATCATAGACGGCGGCAATGGCGTCATTTTTGCTTTTGAGCATCATGTCGCGTCGCCATAGCTCGTAGATTTCCGCGCTGTTTTGAGAGATCGAATCGACCATCACTGCGTAGCTTTGGGAGTGGAGCGCCTCTTCGAAGGATTGGCGTACCAAAATGAGGTTGATTTCGGGCGAAGTGATATAGGGATTGACATTATCAATAAGGTTATTGGTCTGGAGCGAATCCATAAAAATGAGCTGAGCCAGCGCTTTGTCATAAGCCGCTTTCTCAGTTTCGGTGAGGTGCTTGTAGTCGCTGACGTCACGCGTCATATCGACCTCTTTGGGAAACCATGTGTTGTTGAGCATGACCTCCCAAAGGTTGTAGGCCCATTGGTATTTGATATTATTGAGCTCAAAAATACCCGTTGGATTACCACCGAAGATTTTACGCTCGTTGACATGCTCTCTGGATTCGGGATTGTAGATTTTTTTTCTGTCCACGGCGCGTTACTCCATAAAAAAATAAGGTGCTCATTATGGCAAAAAAAGCTTAAAAGCAGAGTCGCTATTGATCAGTGTCGCTCAGGTTGGCCTCGAGGGGTGCGCCAAAGACGATCTGGGTTCCGTCTTGAGAGATGGTGACGGATTCAAAGAGTGTTCCGCGTTCTTCAAAGCCGTCAAAAGCGCCTGCATTATGAACAGGCTTCCACTCTCTGGTGCCGGGAACGAGCTGCCAGATACTTGGGTTGGAAAAGTCTCCTCCGGCCAGATAGGTGCTGCCATCAGGCGATGAAAAGAGGTACCATCCAAAGCTAAGCGTCTGATTGGAAAGTGCGGCGACGTCTGCGGCGACGGAAAGATCAAGCTCGCCTCTGCCGGGTCGAAGACCGCACGCCTCCGGATGCTCCATGCAATATCGTTTCCCCTCTTCAAAGCGCTCATCCGCAAGTACGGCAAAGCGCTCTCTGACATAGTAGAGTTCGTTGACCTCGTATGCGCTAAGGGGGGCTTGATAGATACGCAGATCATCCAAAAGCATTCCTGAAGCAGGATGGAGAACGACCGCTTCATTGGCTTGATGGAGCGTCGCACTGGTAGTGAAGGTATCGTAGAGCGTGCCGTCGACGTATACAGAGATCATCTCTTCATCGCGCACGACCACGACATGGTGCCACTGTCGCGGACTCAAGCTCTTAGATGAGATATAAGGCGAGAAAAAAGATTCGCTAAGCGAGAGTTCAAGCGCAAGCGATTCGTTGATCCCAAGCTGCATACGAGAGGCATTGTCTGCAGTTGATAGAACTGTAGTACCACTTTGGGCGTCAGAGATGTAGAGCCAAAATGCGATGCTTTGGATCTCTTTGGCAGGGTGATCAAGGATGAGTGATGCCTCAAGAGCGGTGAGGCTTAGGGCTTTGCCAATCTTGCCGTTAGACACAAGTGTTTGAGACGCCGTTGCTTCTTCGAAGCGGTAATGTGTGATAAGACCGTCGGTCAGTGCGAAGGTATCTAGCGAGCAGCTTTCGGTAGCGATGTCATCGATGAGGAGTTTTTTGCCTCCGGCAGTGGTAAGGGTAACGCTTTCCGCTTTGAGGCCTACATTTACCTCTCCGACGTATAGACCGCCGGTATAGCTGCCTTTGAAGCTCGAGCGGTAGACTTCTGCTCCGCCTGATGAGCCGGTAACGATCAAAGAGTCGTCCCCGTCGGTAGCGTAGGTGAGGCGCAGCTTGCATTGCGGCGCGCTAAAGCGTAGGGTGAGAGGTGCATGAGCCGAGGTTTTGCCCGGTTCGAGCAGTACGGGGGTCGTAAAGCTGGCAAATGGAGCGGTAAAAATCTCCCAGCTTCCAGATGCACTATAGCTGATACCTTCGGAGGTCAGGTTTTTGAGCGGTGTGCCGTTTTTGTAGCTGTTGAAGTTCTCTTCATACGCCGACACCGAACAGAAGAGTGCAACAATAAGGGTAATAATCTTTTTCATTGTTTGGTGAACCTTTATATCATCTCAATCAGAGGATGCAGACGCAACCTGTAGAGGGAAAAGGGTCGTAACCCGCTTCACTTTACATGTAATCGTACGATAAGGACGCTTTAGTCGATGGCCAATCAGCTGAGATAGTGTCCTTATCTAAATGCTTTTTTAACAGGAAAAAATGTAGCAATAGTGAGAAAAGGGCGTTTCGTCGCCGATTGCGCGGTCGGCATTGTGATCTGTTTTGGTTACAATCTAAATGATAGCGTCCATTAAAAAGGGGGGGGATTATGCGTCGGATAGTGTTCATAAGTTTGACGATTTATGTCATCGTCGGTTTTGTGGCACTGCCTTTTGCAATCAAGCGTTATGCGCCTGAATGGACTCAGCGCCATAACGGCGCGCTCTTGTCGCTCTCTTTTGTGGGATTCAACCCTTTTTCGGGGACGCTCTATCTTGAGGGTGTGGCGCTTGACGACCCGCAGGGTTCAGCGCTGCTGCGTTTGGAGTCGCTACGGCTAAATCTGGGTATTTGGGCGTTGGCGCGCGGCGAGCTGAAGATTGAGGAGTTATGGCTCAAGGCGCCCAGGCTCTCTTTGGGTCGGAGCGCGCAGGGGATTTGGAGCGGCGCATTTTTGATCGGCGATCACAACGCAAGTGCGCCAATGCGAGAGGAGGCCCCGCTGCTGCGCATCATCGTCGAACAACTCCGGATCGAAAACGGCGCGATCATGCTGGTCGATGCGACGCAGAGGGCGCCGTTTGAGCTTCAGATCACGCCTTTGGATCTTAAAATAGAGCAGCTTGATACCTACGCGCACGAAGGAGCGCTGCGGCTGCGTGCGCAGATGCATGACGGCGGCGCAGCGCTGCTGCGCGTCAGGCTCTCCGAAGGGGTGGGGTATCGGCTTGAGGGGGAAATGACCTATGATTCGGGTCGCTTGTTTACCGGTTGGCGTTATTTGCAAGAGATGCTCGCACTCGAGGTGGCCGACGGTGCCCTGCATGCGTACAGCGCTTTTGTTTGGGACAGCGGCGACGCCAACGCAACGCGCCTTTTTGACGCAGCGCTGCGTCTGGAGCATCTACGTATCAAGCCCAAAAATGCGCCGCATGATCTGTTGCGGCTTGAATCACTGGAACTCTCAGGCATTGAATCCAAGCCCTTGGATCGGTATCTATCGATCAAGCGCATAGGGCTTGAGGCACCGGCGCTCTTTGCCAAACGGCTTCAAGACGGCTCGATCGATTGGAGCGGTTATCTGGAGATGCCCCCAAGCGGCGACGCTTCCGCAAGCTCGGCCACGCCATGGCGCTTGAGCGTGGGGAGGATAGAGGTCATTGATGGGCTTGCGCGTCTTGAGGATGAGAGCGTAACGCCCAAGGCGGAGCTGCGCATTGATGCCTTTGACTTACATGTAAACGATCTGCACAACGGCGCGAACCGTCCGATCGGCTATGAGACGCGCATGAAGATCAATGAAACGGGCCGTTTCGAGAGCGCGGGGCGTTTTACTCTGGCTCCTTTGACGCTGGAGGGGGCGGTGCATCTTGACGCTTTGTCGCTGACGATGCTCAACCCCTACATCGCGCCCTCTGTCGCACTGGTGCTGGATCGGGGTTTTGCGCGTCTGGATGCGAATGTGAGCTACGGGGCTTTTGGGCGTCTTTCGGGGAGGGCGTCGCTGCATGATCTGGTGCTCAGTGCCGAGTCGGATCGGCGGCTGATGCTGGCTTTTGATACGCTCAGTGCCGATGATTTTGACCTGAAGCCCGAAGGGATCACGATAGAGACGCTGGGGCTGCATGCCCCTTATGCCTATGTGCAGATCGATGAGAACAAGAGCCTCAACTGGAATACGCTGCGCAAATCCGAGGCCGTCGTTTCCGAGGCCGCTTCCGCCCAAAAGGAGCCTTTTGGCGTTGAGATCGCGCAGTTTCGGTTGAGCGACGCGGCGGTCGATTTCGGCGACGACGCTCTGCCGCTGCGCTTTCATAGCCACATCAACGAATTTGGCGGCACGCTTTATGGCATCTCCTCGCAGATAGCGCGCGAAACCCGTCTGGAGTTTAACGGCGTCGTCGATCGCTATGGGATGGTGAAGCTAGGCGGCGGAGTGAACCTTTTTGATCCGCGCGCGTTGAGTGATCTTGAGTTGAGTTTTCGCAACATTGCGCTGGCCAATATGAGCCCCTATTCGGCCGGATTTGCCGGACGGGTGATCGATGAGGGGAAGCTGGATCTGGATCTGCGCTACAAAATCGTGGAGTCGCAGATGGCGGGAGAGAACCGGATTGTCATCAAAAAGATCAAGCTGGGCGATACGATCGACGGGACAACACCGCTGCCGCTTGGGTTGGCGGTGGCGCTGCTTGAAGATCGTGAGGGGGTGATCGATATCGATCTGCCGGTCGAGGGAGATATGGACAACCCCCGTTTTCGCTACGGCGCCGTGGTGTGGGGTGCGATCAAAAATCTGATTGTCAAGGCTGCGAGCGCACCGTTTGCGGTGCTTGGAAGTTTGCTTGGGATCGAAGGCGACGCCCTCAAAGCGGTGACGTTTGAAGCCGGAAGGAGCGCTCTATCGCCGCCGCAGCGCGAAAAACTTGACGCCCTCTCCAAAGCGCTTTTGCAGCGTCCCAAGCTGGTGCTTGGCATTGGCGGCGGCTATGCGCCCAAAGAGGATGCGCGCTCACTGCGGCGCTTGAAGTTTGAAGCCCTCTATGCCGAGGCGCTGCGTCAAGGCGCGCAGGCCGATGTTTTAGCGCGGCTCTACGCTACGGCGATGGGCCAAGAGGCGCTTGAAGCGCTGCGCCGCGCCTATAAACCGGAGGAGGCGCACCTGCTTGATGAACAGATGCGCCAAACGCTGATCGATGCGCAGCCGCTGGGCGCGGAGGAACTGGAGTATCTTGCGCGCGAGCGCGCACTTGTCGTACGCGACTATCTCATCAAAGAGCGTTCGGTAGCGCCTGCGCAGCTGCTTTTGGAGCCCAACGGTTTGGCCGGTGCGGATGGTGAGGGGGTGATCGGCGCAGCGCTCAAACTGCACCCGCAGGAGTGAAAAGAGTATAATGACGTTTTTCTTACATGTAAGGAGTGCTTATGCCTTTCTCTCCGGCCAAACGCAAAGATACCTTTAGCGGTATCGTTTTTGTGGCCATTATCGCCGCTGCCGCGACGTGGATCGCCGCGCTCGCGCCCGTTGCCAAACTGGGCATCTCCCCGCTGGTGGTGGGGATCGTCATCGGGATTTTTTATGCCAACACCCTGCACAACCGCTTTCCCGCCGCATGGGAGGGGGGAATTACCTTTTCGGCCAAGAAGATTTTGCGCTTCGCCATCGTTTTTTACGGTTTTCGTATCACCTTTACCCAGATTGCCGAAGTGGGCATCGATGGCTTTTTGGTTTCGCTCATCATGCTGGCTTCTACGTTTCTGATCGGCACCTGGGCGGGGCAGAAGCTCTTCGGGCTGGATCGTGACACCTCCATGCTCAACGCTTCGGGCGCTTCGGTCTGCGGCGCGGCGGCGGTACTTGCAACCGAGCCGGTGCTTAAAGCCGAGGAGCACAAGGCGGCGATTGCCGTATCGATGGTGGTGCTCTTTGGCACGATTGCGATGTTTTTGTACCCCGCCCTTTACGGCGCAGGGGTTTTTGATATGAGCGAGCGGGAGTTCGGTATTTACGTCGGCGGCACGATTCATGAGGTGGCGCAGGTGGTGGCCGTGGGCGGCGCGTTTGGCACCGAAGCGAGCGACGCGGCGGTGATCGTGAAGATGACGCGGGTGATTCTGATCGCGCCGATGCTCATTTTACTGGGCATCTACCTCTCGTTTGCGGCGCGGCGCAGCGGCGGCGATAGCGGACCGATCAAGTTGGTGATCCCGTGGTTTGCGGTCTATTTTGTGGGCGTTGCGGGGTTTAATACCTTGCAGATCGTTCCGCCATTAGCGGTAGAGTGGATCAACGAAATCGACACTTTCTTGCTTACCATGGCGATGACGGCACTGGGCATGGGGACACGCTTTGCCAAGTTCAAGGGACTGGGGCTTGCGCCCGTCTATGCGGCGGGGGTGATGTTTTTGTGGCTGATGATTGGCGGGTACTTCATCACCAAGTGGGTTGTGGCTGCTTTTTAAGCTCAAAACGTGTTACAATCTGGGATGATTCATGTTTTAGGTGCGCAGGGCAGCGTCTCTCCCGAGGGGCGTAGCAGCTCTTTTTTACTCTCTCCCACGCTGGCGATCGATGCCGGTAATCTACTCTCTCCGCTGGGCGCTTCTTGTGTGGCGTTAAACAATATTTTCTTGACGCACTCCCATTTTGATCATATTGCTGATTTGCCCTTTTTGCTGAGCAGTTATTTCGAGTTGCGTACCCAAACGCTGCGCGTTCATGCGCTGCCCGAGACGATCAGTGCTTTGCAAAAACACATTTTTAACGATCTCATCTGGCCGGACTTTACCAAAATCAATCTCTTTAGCGGCGTGCCTGCACTGGCGTATGTGCCGCTGGCGTATGGCGAGCGCGTAGCGATCGGCGGGGTCGAACTGACGCCGGTGCGTGCGCGCCATCTGGTGCCGACCTGCGGCTATCTGATCGGGATGCAGGGGCGCTACGCGCTGCTTAGCGGCGACACCTACCTCAACCCGGATCTGATCGATCTGCTCAATACCGATACGCGGATCGGCACCTTGATCATCGATGTTTCGTTTGTATCATCGGAGGCGCAGCTCGCACTTGAGAGTATGCATCTCACCCCGCAACTGCTGCGCACGATGCTTGAGCCCCTGCGCCGCGACGATCTGCTGATCTATACTTACCATCAGAAGCCGGAGCATCACCGCCTTATCGATGAGGAGCTGCGCGCACTCGGTTTTTTTCAAAACGGTGGCAGACAGCTTGGCGACGGCGAGCACTTCTCTTTTTAGCGTCTTCGGAAGCTGAGCGCTTCGAGCAGGTGGGTTTTTTCGATCTGCTCGGCGCCGCTTAGATCGGCGATCGTTCGGGCGACTTTGCGGATTTTGTTGCGGGCGCGAAACGAGAGGCCGAAGCGCTCCGTGGCCTGATCGAGCAAGGCGCCGGCTTGCGGGCTTGGCAGGCAATAGCGTTCGATGTCGGCTTCGTCAAGCCGACCGTTGGGCAGACTCTGTCCGCGCTCAATTTGGCGCACAAACGCGCTGATGACTTGGTCGTGCAGGCTGCGTGAGTCAAAGGTGGATTTTTGCTGTGCATCCACGCTTTGCATCTGGATATACAGGTCGATACGGTCCAAAAATGGCTCAGAGAGGCGGTTGCGGTAGCGCTCTATTTCGAGGTCGCTGCAGCGGCAGGTGTGGTGGGTGCTCAGCAGATGGCCGCAAGGGCAGGGGTTCATGGCCGCGACGAAGAGAAAATCGGTGGCATACTCGATCTTGCTGTTGACGCGCGAGATGCGGATGCGTCGATCTTCGAGCGGTTCACGCAGGGCTTCAAGGACGTTCTTACCAAAGTGCGGGAGTTCGTCAAAAAAGAGCAGCCCGAGGTGAGCCAAGCCTACTTCGCCGATGCGCGCGGAGCTGCTGCCGCCGCCGAAGATACTTGAGGCGGTGGAGCTGTGATGCGGCGATCTAAAGGGGCGTAGCGCATTAAAAGCGGGCGTTTTGCCCTCAAAACTATCCAGCTTGGCGATGTCGAGAATATCGCGCCGACTCAGTGGGGCCATAATGTAGCGCAGGCGCTTGGCGATCATCGATTTGCCACATCCGGGACTTCCTTCTAGCAGCAGATTGTGCATCCCGGCAGCGGCTATGAGCGCGGCGCGTTTGGCCAGCTCCTGACCGCGTACTTCGGCAAAATCGAGCGGATAGTCACGGCGAAAATAGTAGGTTTCACCCTTTACATGTAAGCACTCCGCATCGATAGCGCTCTCTGCGGTCACGGCAGCTTCCAGCTCCCCTTTGAGCAGCGCGGTTGCCTCTTGCAGATGGGAGACGCCGATAAAGCGAATATCGGGAATATTGCGCAGTTTTTCCAAGCTTTGGGTCGGGACGATGGCTTCGTGCAGGAGGCATTGATTGGCCAGCGAGAGGATCAGGGCAAAGAGCAGGGCATTCTCCTTGACGCTGCCGTCAAGCCCCAATTCGCCGAAGATAAAATGCCCGCGTAGATCGACGTTGTGATCCCACAGTGCGATAAGCAGCGCGATGCCGAGGTCGAAATGACTCCCCTCTTTTTTGAGCTCCGAGGGCGATAGATTGACGGTGATGCGTTTGGGCGGGAAGGTGAAGCCGCCGGTGAGCAGCGCGGATTTGACCCGCTCTTTGCTCTCGCTGATGGCCTGAGAGGCGATGCCGACGATCTGAAAGCTGGGCAGCCCTTTGGTCATGGTGGCTTCGACGCTGACAACCTTGGCTTCGAGCCCTTCAAAGGTGGCGCAGTTGATCTGTTTCATACGCGCATCATACCATCAAGCACGGCGCAGTACAAGAAAGATGAAAAAAGGTGTACCGACAAGGGCGGTGATGATCCCCACGCTCACCTCTCCCGAAGCGCCCGAGAGGGCTCTGGCCAGCGCGTCGGCGGCGGTGAGAAAGATGCCGCCTAGTAGTGCGGTAGGGACAATCAGCCGATCAACGCTGCGGCGATAGAGAAAACGCACCACATGCGGTACCACCAGCCCCACAAAGCCGATAGGCCCCGCGATGCTAATAAGCGCGGCGACCGCGAAGGAGACCAGCAGCAGCAGCACGGTTTCGGTTCGCTTTACATGTAAGCCCCGCAGGGTGGCGCTTTGCGCACCCAGCGAGAGCAGGGCGAGGCGGTGACGCCACAGCCACGCCCAAAAGAGCAGCGCCGACGCGGCGGCGGCGATGATCCATAGTGCGCCTGAAGCATCGGCGGCGAGCGAACCCATGGTGTAGCGCAGCAGGCTGTAGGCTTGAAGGGCGTCGGCAAAGTGGTAAAAAACCATCAGCGCCGCGCCGTAAAAGAGTGAAAGCGCGATGCCCATCAGCAGCAGGGCTTCGGCGCTGCGCAGTCGGCTAGAGAGCAGCAAGAGCAGCAGCACCGATGAGGCGGCGGAGGCAAACCCCAAGGCCACGGCGCTGATGCCCAGCGCCATCGCTGCCGCGCTGCCCAGCGTCGCGGCGCCCGATACGCCCAGCGTGTAGGGGGTCATCAGCGCATTGCGAAAAATCGTCTGAAAAATCAATCCGCCTAAAGCAAGAATCATCCCCCCAAAAAAACCCAGCGCTACGCGTGGCAGCCGCAGCTCCCACCAGATGCGCCCTTCGATACTGGAAGGAGTAAGCAGCGCGTCGAGTGGCAGCGCGACACTGCCTATAAAAGGGGCGCCTAGCAATACCAAGAGCGAGAGTAAGAGGAGGGCTTTAGTCATAACGGATGCTTACATGTAAGGGGATAAGATCAAAAGGGGCGCCATAAAGTCGCTCCAGCGTCTGCGCCTCAAAGAGCTCTGCGCCCTTTGCAAAATAGTGCATGACCCCTCCGCCTAAAAAGAGGATCGGATCGCCTAGAATGCGGGCGAGTTGCAGGTCGTGCGTGATGAGCAGGGTGTGATGATCGGCTTTTAGGCTCTGAAAATGGCGCACGAATTGGCGTGCGTGCAGGGGGTCGAGGTGCGCCGTGGGTTCGTCAAAAACCAGCATACGGCTGCGCTGCATCATGGCTTGGGCCGTCATGACCAGTTGCGCTTCGCCGCTGCTAAGCGTGCCTAGCGTCTGATCTGAGAGATGCGCGATGCCGGTTTGACGCATCACCTCACCGGCGCGTGCATGTTCAAGGGCATCAAATCCGCGCCACCGATCGGCCTGTGCGAAGGCACCGAGCAACACAAACTCCGACACGCGCAAATGGGCGTCATAGTGCTCCAGCCTAGGCGGCACATAAGCCAACAGTGCCGCGCGTTCATGGGGCGATAGGGTGCTAAGAGGCCGGTTGTCGCACGCGATGTGCCCTTCATAAGGGGCAAGGCCGCAGAGCATTTTGGCCAGCGTGCTTTTGCCTGCGCCGTTGGGCCCGATGAGGATGAGGTGCTGCGGCAGATCAAGCGAAATCGGCCCAAAAAGCGTGCGTCCCGCAAAGCGACACACGAGCGCGTCAAGCCTAATCACGCAGCGCCTTTTCTTTTTGCGTAGTTTCATCTCTTTTGGGGATCATTGCATATTCCTTACATGTAGGCTTTCATGGGTATTCCCAACGGGGA
>JAFGUB010000061.1 GCA_016938735.1 Campylobacterales bacterium
ACCCATGCAAAAAGAGTTCAGTTGGTGGCAAGCTCAAATGAAAAGAGCTGCTTGATTTCTTTGTACCATGAAGAGTTGACAGATCAATATTGTTGTGGTTCAAAATCCAGCCATTCTTTGTATGCATCATTCCCCCAAAAGATCTATGAATCCCGAAAGATGCATCTCAGAATTAAAAAATTCCATTTGTTGACGATTCAGATTCCGATACGCCTCGCACAACTGTGTGTCGCTAAGAAAATCTGACACCCGTTGCACATACTCCTCATCAGTCGCTGCGTAACGGTGCACTCCAAGTGGCTCGCCTTTACAGAGCTTATCCGCTTCGCAATAGCCGTAGCGCTTGAAAAATACGTTCACTTTTGTATCTGTTTCAAGCGACGCTCTAGCATGCTCGAGATAATCCGTATCTTCAGTTTTCTGGACAAATATCCCACCTTTCGCCATGTATTCCTGAAGCGCCTCCCCGCCACTTGCCGGAAAAGTGTTGAGCCATACCTCAATGATCGCACCATACACATGTGGGTCCACAAATCCAGGCATAAAAAAGCGCGATTCAAATCCCAACTCCCGCACTTTTTTGAGAATGCCCTGCGTCTCCCCGCTACCCGCCGCAATGTAAATCGTATTGGGAAATTTTTCCATGATACGCGCCACTGCCTCAAGATAACCCTGATGATCCACTTTTATCAAGCGACCGATCGTACCCAAAATGGTTACATTTTGGGGATAGCGTGAGCGTTCTGCGGCGATCTTTTTCGGATCAACCTGCGGGGTGTAATACGATGTAATACGCATTGGCACATCAAAGACTTCGTAGGGATACGGATAGTTAAGATTCCTGATATGCGTGATGCGCTTATCGATGCCCTCGACATCGTACACAAAATTTCCGTGACTCCAAAAGTACTGCTGCGCAACACTCCGAGTGGAGAGCAAAAAATTACCTATAGGCATATTGTTGCTCGCAATGATCAGTAAGCCAATTCCGTTTTCCTGCATGGCATGACGAATCGCGAGGGCACGTCCGAGGTGACTTTGATAGCTGCTTTGAAGATTTAAAGATACGAATGCACTCTCTATCACCACTGCCCCATGTCGTTCAAACTCCTTAATACACACTGCATCGTCAAGACTTTTTTCAACCATAGCCATTGAATAGACCTGAAGCTCATATTGAGCGGGAAAAACTTCGAATTCGCTAAGAGCCCATACAAGCGAAGCCTCGACTTTAAACGGAGCATTGAGCACAATGCGATCTTTGAGCAGAGCTACCCGCTTTCGGCTTCGCGAAGGCATATTTTGCAGTACCGGCAGATTTATCGTGCCCCACGCAGCATAATATTTGGATGCAGGAATTTCCACATCCCGATTAAAATCTTCAAACTCTTCTTGTGTCTGTGAGGCATTCAGATAGAGATGACTCATCAGAAAATGCAAATGCATCACTGTCTCGATATGCTGCACATCACCGAGATAGACCCTAAACAATTCTAAAAGCTTTGGATAGATTTTCTCTTTCCAGAGTAAATGATTCTCATAGCCCGAAAGCTTCCAGAAAAATCCGAGAACCCAGACGAAGAGCGTATGGCGCTGATGCTCACTTCGGACGGTGTAGGCTGAAATGTTGAGCGCACGTTCGATTGCGGGAGCGACAGTGTCAAAGCCGATTTCATGCGCGCCCAAGAAATCGCCAAGCTGTTTGGCATCCCGATCCATAGTGCTATAGGCCTTTCCATCAAAGAAAAGATGCTCTGAAAGAAAAAACATCAGACCTTCTTCCCCATCACCATTGATGAAGCGCAGAATGAAAATCAGGTGAGCAAACAGGTATTTCTCTTTTTGTGCTTCATGATATCCATGGTAAGCATCCAAGAGTATCGGTAGCAACTTGTCTATACGCGGGTCAGGCTGCAGATCAACCCCGCGAAAGAGAAAAAAGAGGTTGATATAATTGTTGTCAATCAAGTCACCTTGATGAACAAAGTTGACAATCTGTGCTCTGAGTGCATAAAGTGTCCAGCTGAAAAGCGCCTTATCTGCACTGCGCATGATGGCATGGTGTTCATAGAAAAATCCAAGCTGCTGCTGCAATAGTTGTTCAAATGCTTCACGCGGCAGCCCTGACTCTAGTATGCCACAAAGCTGCACCCAGCGCTCTTTGATTTCATGTATCATAATGACTCCCCTGTCGCTTTATGGCGACGAGCATTGCTTCGACACAGCCTGCAAAAGAGAACAGCAGCTCTTTATAAAGCTCTGTCAGAGCGTCACGCACCTTGACAACATCGTCTTGTGCCACCGGCTTCATGACACTTAGCTCGGCAATACGCATCTCCAGATGAAAGATCATCGCCTGCGTCGCTTCTTCAAGAATTTGACGGTGTTTTGCATCATGCATAGTCTGGACAAAACGCTCGGCTTCGACAAGTAACGTCTGTATCTGCTCCCCTGTTTTGATTTGATTAAGCGCTAAAAAGTGCTTCTCTGCTGCCGCCTTGACTTCAAGAAGTATTTTCTCTATCGATTTTTTTGCCTCACGCGCCTTTCTTAATGCCAACTTTAAGTCACTTTTCTTCGTTGCTTGAAGCACAATCGGCTTTTTGACCTCTTTATTGCGGTATTTCGTGACTGCTTCTGAAAAAGGCATCTCCACCGCACCGTGAATGCGTGCGCCCCCCTCTGTAGCATTGATGGTCTCCATGCGTGCCGATGTTTCACGAATATCGGTTTCAAAAAAATTCCTAAAACCATTCCATATCTGACTCGTTCTTATTGTTCCGTTTCCGCCATAACGAACCACCTCCAAGTCGCTGGGCTTGAACTTCACCTCATCTTCACCGAATACATGCCCTTGCGCATGGGAATGCCCACTCTCTGCATAGGCCAGATCTTGCCCGATCAGCACACAATGTTTAAAACCACTATGATAAATGATTTCATAAGCCATATTCGCTGCACTCATCCCGATGCCTACATACCCCCAAGCATCAAGCCCAAATGCCTGCATGAACCCAAAAGGACGCATACTCATCTGAATGGTGCCACCTTTGATGCTTCGAATGACTTCAGGATGTTGCAAAGAGCTAAGCGCGAATACCACGCTTTCATGATATTTTTCATCCGTTTCCTTGAAAAAACGGCTGCTTAATACAACACGTTCCATCGAAACTACGATATCCGGACGAATGTCATAACGGCTTAGTACAGGGAAACTGGCATCGACAGCTACGATCGTCACATAAGGGGCCACCTCCTTAAGCAAGGGAAGCTGCTTCGTCAAAGAAGGACCGGTGGAAACCAAAACTGCCAACGACGTATTCCCGGCCTTCCTAAACAGCTCGTGCAGTGTCGGTGTTTGCACCATCATCTCTACATGCCGAAAATGGTGCTCAAGCCCGATTAGCGTATCGGTTACATCATTACCAACCGATGTTATCACATGCTGCAATGCCTCAATGCAGAGCCTATTAAAACGCTGCAGAATCTCAGCATAACGATCGTAATAGCGTGCCGCAGTCAGTACTTTAAAGACTCTAGCGTAGCGCTTTACATCGTTATCGCCAAAAAGAGAGCGAATGGAGGCAAAGTCCAGTGACTCCGTACCGATTAATACCAAACGCGATGCTAAGATGTCCTGCTCAAAATCGAAAAGGTTTAAGACGATCCAGAGAATTTCAGGCTCTGGTTCACACACAACCAAACGTTTATGCTGCGGATTTTTAAGAAGTGTTTCAACCAAGGCTCCATTGCCTATCCCAAAGAGATACAAGAACGGATAGTCGGTGTATTGAGCAAAATCCTCCAAGCTGCTCACTAGAGCTTCTGTAGGACGTTCCTCATACAGAGGTATAAAAGAGCGTTTGTCAATAAGATTTAAGGTTTCACGCCGCTCTGCTTCCATGTGCACGTCAAATACTTGATTGGTCGCAAACTGCGCCAGGGTGGTCACCAAAGGAAGATTTTTGTTTTGAAGAACACGAAGATTTTTTTGAAGAAAAGACACGAAAACCTTCCTGAAACCGGGTTGCTCTTTTTAAGCAAAAAATATTCCAGAAAGTCCACTTAGGAGAATGTGTATCTCCTAAGCTTTTAAAGACTCAAAACTACTGAAGCAGTCTGAGTACGTTTTGTTGTACTGAGTTGGCCTGACTCATAGCGTAAGAACCTGACTGCGCAAGAATATTGAACTTGCTAAAGTTCGCAGACTCTGCAGCAAAGTCAACATCACGAATCTGTGATTCGGCCGCCTTCACATTGACCTGAGTGATGGTAATATTGTTGATCGTAGAGGTCATCTGATTCTGAGCCGAACCGATATCAGAACGGATCTTATCCAGTGTACGGGTCGCAGACTCTGCGACGCTGATCATCGCTTGGGCACCGGCATAGGTAGTGACACCGGCAGAAAGTGTCTGGCTGGCATTGATCACATTCGCATTGGCTACCGCACCCATTGCAATGGCTTCGGTATTCGTCAATTCACTCATCATGTCACGTAAACCAATACTTGCATTGGTAAATGCACCTGTAAAGGCACCTGTAAATGACATGTTAATGTCTGCAGCACCTAATTTGGTCATAGTCAGACGTCCAACCTGATTGCCATCAGCAATCAAGCCTACAGTTCCCAGACCGCTAACTTGAATCGCACGACCGTCAGTCGAGGTCAGCTCCAAGCGTCCGCGTTCATCCGTACTTGCCTGAACACCGGTTGTTGTCGTGAACTGGTTGATCGCATCAACCAAAACCCCAGAACTGTCATTGTCCTTGACATCAAGGGAACTTGCCACTACAGTACCGTTGATCGTCAGGTTTGTGACGGTACCGGGTGCGATTACTGCAGTACCCGTCATGACGTTAGTCCAGCTGGCTTTCACACCTGTCAGATCTGAGTTTTTATTGATCACCTCCGCCAACGCACCGATACCCGTACCTGCGGACGTACTCATAACGACCGCTTCGAGCGCCGTAGCATTACCTTCAGCATCGGTATATGTCGCAGTTACAGCAGCCAAGGTCGTTTCTACGGCGCTGGTTTCAAAACGCGTCTGCCCGATTTTATCTGAACTTGTGGCACCGATAGACATATTGATTGTCTGATTGCTATAGGCTCCAACTTGAAATGAGGCGTTAGTAAACTGCCCGGACAACAGCGCTTTGCCATTAAAAGATGTTGTCCCTGCGATGTTATCAAGAGACTCAACCAAACGCTTGATGTCTGCTTGAAGCGCTTTACGTGATTCAGCACTCTGACCCTCTTGAGCCGATTGAGTTGCTTTAGTTTTGATGCGGTCTAGAATCTGAATCTGCTCATCCATTGCCTTATCTGCAATCTGCGCCATACCGACTCCATCGTTCGCATTTGCGATCGCTTGACCAAGTGCAGATGCTTGTGAACGAAGACTGTCTGCAATCGCCATACCCGATGCGTCATCGGCTGCACTATTAATGCGAAGACCTGAGCTCAATTTTGAGAGTGAGCTATCTAAATTTCTGTTATTCAACGCAGACGCGGCATGAGCGTTCATCGCCGCGATGTTGGTGTTAATACGGAATCCCATTGTAAATCCTTTAAGGGAAGAGCCTCTTTGGCTCTGTCAAATTAAGCATCCTTGCTTCTACTGACTAGATCGGCAGCCCAAAATTCTACTTTAGGGTTTTGGAAAATTTTTTTGATACACTTTCACACTTTTTGCACGTCGGCAACTATAATATTGAGAACACAGGAACACCATTGCAGCTTATCATCGTCGAATCACCCGCCAAGGCCAAAACCATCAAAAACTTTTTGGGCCGTGAGTATGAGGTGATCGCCTCCAAAGGCCATATCCGCGACCTTCCGCAGGCGCGTTTTGGCATCAAGATCGAAAACGACCGGTTTGTCCCCGAGTACAGCGTCTCCAAAGAGAACGCCGCCACGCTGAAGCAGATCATGACGCTGGCCAAAACAGCCGATCAAATCTACCTCGCGACCGACGAAGACCGCGAAGGAGAGGCAATCGGCTGGCACATCGCGCACGCGCTGGGACGCGATCCGCTCACCTTGCCGCGCATCGTCTTTCACGAGATCACCAAAACTGCCATCATGCACGCGCTCGAGGCACCGCGCAGCATCGACATGAACCGCGTCAACGCCCAGCAGACACGCCGTTTGCTTGACCGCATCGTCGGCTACAAGCTCTCGCCGCTGCTCAGCTCCAAGATCCAAAAAGGGCTCTCCGGCGGGCGCGTACAATCCTCCACGCTCAAAATCGTCGTAGACCGCGAACGCGAAATCCGCGCCTTTGTACCGCAGGAGTACTGGAGCATCGACACCCTTTTTGCCCCAAGTATCGAAGCCAATCTGGTCGGTTTTGAGGGCGAGAAGATCGAAAAACTCTCGATTGCCAACGAAGAGCGCGCCGCGTATGTCTTACATGTAATAGAAAAAGAGGCGTTTAAGGTGCACGCCATCGAGACCAAAGAGCGCAAAAGCGCCACGCCGCCCCCTTTTATGACCTCGACGCTCCAACAGACTGCTTCTAGTCGTCTAAGCCTTTCGCCCAAAAAGACCATGATGATCGCCCAGACCCTCTATGAAGGGGTACAAACCCCCGATGGCATCTCAGGCGTCATCACCTACATGCGTACCGACTCACTCAACCTTGCGCACGAAGCGGTCGAATCGGCCAGAGCGCACATTATGCAGCGTTACGGCAAAGCCTATCTGCCCGAGCAGGCGAAGGTATACACCAAAAAAGCCAAAGGGGCGCAAGAGGCGCACGAAGCGATCCGCCCGACCATGGTGGAGTTTACTCCTGAAATTGCCGAAAAATACCTAAAACCCGACGAGCTCAAACTCTACCGCCTCATCTACAACCGCTTTTTGGCCTGCCAGATGAACGACGCGCGCTTTGAGCAGCAGAGCATCACCTTTTTAAGCCCCAAGGCCGAATACCGCGCGACGGGGCGCAAACTGCTCTTTGACGGTTTTTATATTTTAGAGGGCAGCGACGATAAAGACAAACTGCTCCCCACACTCAAAGAGGGCGACAACGCCGCTATCGAGAGCATCAAACCCGTCCAACACTTCACCGAGCCCCCTGCGCGCTACTCCGAAGCGAGTCTGATCAAAAAACTCGAAGCGGAGGGGATCGGTCGTCCCTCCACCTACGCGCCCACCATCTCCACGCTCCAAGCACGCGAATACATCACCCTAGAGAAGCGCCAAATCGTCCCGACAGAGATTGCCTTTACAGTCACAGAGATTTTGGAGCAGCACTTTGAAGAGATCGTCGATTCGGGCTTTACCGCCGGCATGGAAGAGCTGCTCGACGACGTCGCCGAAGAGGGCAAAGATTGGCAAAAGGTACTGCGCGACTTCTACGGTCCCTTTAGCGAAAAGATCGAGCAGGGCAAAAGCGCCATCAAAAGCCAAAAAACGGCCACCCCGATCGGACGGCAGTGCCCCAAATGCGGCGCTGAACTGCTGCTGCGCTCGGGCCGCTTCGGCGAGTTCATCGCCTGCAGCGCCTATCCTAAATGCAAATACACCGAGCAAGTCGGCGGTGAAGAGAAAGCCCAAGAGAGAGAGCCTGAAGAGATCAGCGACGAAAAGTGCGACAAATGCGGCAGTGCGATGCTCATCAAAAACGGGCGCAACGGCAAGTTTCTGGCCTGTAGCGCTTACCCCAAATGCCGCAACACCCGATCGCTCGAAGCGCCCAAAAGCTCAGGCGTCCCCTGCCCGCTCTGCGGCGGCAAGCTGCTGTGGCGCACCTCCAAGCGCGGCGCGTTCTGGGGTTGTGAAAACTACCCCAAATGTACCTTTATTTCCAAATTCGAGCCCTCCGGCAAAAAATGCACGCAAGAGGGGTGTGAAGGCATTCTGGCGCAGCGCACCTACCGTGGCAAAGAGGTCTTTGAATGCCTTACATGTAAGACCCGTACGCCGGTTGAGGAGTAGGGCGTGACCATCGGATTACTCTCCGACACCCACCGCCGCAGTGACTATGCCAAGACGGCCATAACGCATCTGCTGGATGCGGGAGCAGAGTTTCTGATCCACGCCGGAGATATCGGCGAAAAGGCGACGCTTGATCTGCTTGAGCGCAGCGGCAAGCGCTACGTTGCGGTTTATGGCAACAACGATGCCGCGCTGACGCACTACCACAATGCCTATGCACTGGTACAAGAACCCTACCTCTTCAAGTTGGCCGACACCACCTTTAAACTGATGCACCTCCCCTTTTACCTCACCCCTGATGCCGACGTGGTGATTTTCGGCCACACCCACGCCTTTGAGTGCGACTACAAAGGCAACACCCTCTATCTCAACCCCGGCGAGACCTGCGCGCGCAACAAAGACCTCAGCGAATGCGCGCTGCTGCGCCTTAGCCATGAGCGCTTCGACGTCACCTACTACAGCCGCAGCAGCGCGCAAAGCACTTTTGACGCGCAGCACTTTAGCTATGAACGGCGGTAATGCGATGCAAAAGATCTTTCTCTGCTCCATCAGCAACATCAACAGCGGTACATGTAACGAAGATTGCAAATTCTGCTCCCAAAGCGTGCGCTACCGCGCCAAAATCGAGCGTTACGTCCGAAAGCCGATTCCCGCCATCGTCGAAGAGGCGCGCGCATTAGAGCGTCTTGGAGCTTTGGGCTTTTGCCTTGTGACCGCCCAAAAGGGGCTGGATGACAAGACACTGGAGTTTGTCTGCGAAGTGGCACGAACGGTCAAGGCCGAAGTCCCCAGACTGCGCCTTATCGCCTGCAACGGCACCGCGACGCTAGAGCAGCTTCAAGAGCTCAAGCGGGCGGGCATCAGCGCTTACAACCACAACTTAGAGACCTCCGAAGCCTTCTATCCGCAGATCTGCACCACCCATCCATGGAGCGAGCGCTTTGAGACCTGCGAGCAGGTACGCCGCGCGGGACTGAGCCTCATCTGCGGCGGCATCTTCGGTCTGGGCGAAACCCAACAAGACCGCCTTGAGATGCTCGAATCAATCCGCTCCTTGCACCCCGTCTCCGTACCGCTTAACTTCTACCACCCCAACCCCGCTCTACCGCTCAACCCGCCCAAGCTCAGCGTCGATGAGGCACTAGAGTTGATCCGAATCTCACGGCGCGTGCTGAGTGATGTCGATCGTATCATGATCGCCGGCGGACGCGAAATCACCTTTGGAGCACGCCAAGAGGAGATTTTCGAGGCCGGAGCCAACAGTATCGTGATCGGTAACTACCTTACCACCCTAGGCCGTGACGCCCATGAAGACCTGCAGATGCTTGGCCGCCTCGGGTTTGTCGTTGCCACCGATACGCAAGTAGCGCGCCCATGAGCCGCTCCTTGCTGCTTGATCTTGCCAGAGCCTCGATTGAAGAGGTGCTCGAAGCGCAGCGCAGTATCGACACCGAAGCCCTCAAGCGTGAACACCCTGTTTTGAACACCCCCATGGCCACCGCCATCACTCTGATGCTAGGCAACGAGGTGCGCGCACACTATTGCTCGCTTCATGCAACCAAACCACTCATCGACGATCTGATCTACAACGCCAAAGTCGCGGCCTTTGAATCTCCCCACACGCCACCGCTCAGCACCTCGGAGTATTTACATGTAAGCGTTACCATTCATCTATTGGGTGCGCTTGAGCCCATCGAAGCAGACACGATTAACGCCCCCTGCAGCCTACTGATGCGCCATGGTGATCAAGAGGCGTACATCTTCGAAACGTCATGGCAGGAACGCAAAGCCGCAGAGGTGCTTGATGATCTGCGCACGCTGCTGGGGCTTGACGCGAAAAGCCGCGTGGAGCTCTTTCACTTTTCGCTTCAAAGCGCGACCGATCTGCCGATGTTACGGCATATATAAGGAGTTATTATGTCTTTTAACATCACTTTTTGCGATAGAAGACACTGATGCACTACATCATTCAGCGGGTGCGCGAACCGAGATTGAAACATTTTTTGGCCTATCCGGTTCCGCGTTACATCTCTTCGCCCCAGACCGATAACATTATTATGGAGTTCATCATTGAGGGTAAAAAGGTGCGTAAATGGGCGGCAAAAGCCGATATCATCCTCATCACCGAGGATGAACAACTCTACCGCACTACCCTAGAGCAACTTCGCACCATCGAGCAGAAGCATTTACAACAGATTGCAGAGGCGCAAAAGCAGATGCAAAAGAGTGAAAATGCACTAGAGAGCGATCTTGACGTCGCTTTCGAAGCGATCCGCAACAGCTGTCCACTACCGCTTTAAACGCTCTGGAAACTTCGTTAAAAATTTCTCCACCTTCGGCGCGACAACCATACGGCAATAGCCTTGATTAGGGTTGTGGGTGAAATACTCCTGATGATAGTGCTCGGCAGGGTAAAAAGGGGCGGCAGGGCTGATCTCGGTCACGATTGGGTCGCGTAGCTGCTGCTGTTTCACCTCCATGCTCTGCAACGCACGCCTATGCTGCTCCTCGTTTTGATAAAAAATGACGGAGCGGTATTGCGTCCCCTTATCGGCACCTTGACGGTTGAGCGTGGTGGGATCGTGGATCTCCCAAAAGATCTCCAAAATCTCCTCAAACGAGATCACCTCTGCGTCATAACGGATCTCTACCACCTCTGCATGTCCCGTCGCACCGCTGCAGACCGATTCGTAGCTAGGATTGCTTCGCGCCCCGCCCGCATAACCGCTGATCGCGCTAAGTACCCCTTGCGTACGGCTGTACACCGCCTCGATACACCAAAAACAGCCTCCCCCCAACAGGGCGATCTCCTCTTTTCTCATTCTTTTTCCTTTTTCGGCGATTATCTTATTTTATACTTTAAACCCGTGTTGCAATAATCTACATGTAAAGTTTTTTAAACTATGATAAAACCCTCAAATCCAATCACAGACTCACGCCTATGAACATTCTATATTGCTACCTTTTACTCGCGTTGCTCATGGGGTCCGGGGTATGGATCTATCTGCTGATGAAGCGCATCCATACCCATCAATCCCGGCTCATGGCGCAGGCACATGCCTGCGAAGAGCGCGAAGCCCAAACCAAAGCCATGGCCCAAACACTCGCGACTTCTGAGTCGCAAGCTGCCTTTAGCCTACTGCAGCTCGATCTACATACCATTATGCTCGATGCCGAAGAGAGCGGTAGGATGCTGCAGCATCTATGCGACCGACTCTACAGCTACGCCCCTTTTAGTGTTGCGTGGATCGGTCTGGCCAACTATACCGAACATGAGATGCACTGCAGCTACCTCTGCGACCGCGCCGAGCCGCGTTTTTTACCGCCGGAACTCTCTATCAACCTCAACCCCTTAGAGGCTGATCAAACCGATCCCGCTGCTTTATCTTTGCTTGGGGGTCGCACCATCGTGATCGAAGAGAGCCAAAATGACCCTCGCTTTGCCAAATGGAAAAGCCGCGCCAAATTTTCCCGCATCACATCATACACCTGCTTTGCCCTACATCCGGAAGCAGACAAGCGCCCTATCGGCGTTTTATGTATCGGCAGTGAATTGCCCCTACATAGTGACGACGCCACTATCACCGCACTTGAGGCCATCGCACGGCGCATGGGCGCACACTTGCACGACATAGAGCTACAACGCCACCTCAGCCTCGAACGCCGCAACGCGACCGAACATGCACAAGCCTTGCATCAACTTCTTGACGCGCTGCCCGTCGGCATTTTCTGGAAAGACCTCCATCTACGTTACGCCGGAGCCAACCGCGCCTTCTATCAGCACTATTTGGGGCTCACGCCCGCTGAGGCCATCGGCAAAAGCGATGAAGAGCTCGGATGGCCCCTTGGTGCCCCCCAGCTTGCGGTGCAAGAACGTGAGCTTTTCTATGGGGGACAAAACCAAGCCAACCGTTTCGAACAACACAATAAACGCTGGATGCTTGCCAGCCGCAGTCTACTGCGTGACGGAGAAGGTCATCCGTTACAACTCGCCGGCGTCATGGTTGAGAGCAGCCAACTCTACCACCACTACCGCTTGATGCAGACGCAAAACAAAAACCTTGCCAAACTCATCGAACTGCTCCCCTTCCCGATCTGTGCTTATGACCAAAACCGCCAGATCAAAATCTGGAACCACGCGTGCGAACTGCTCTTTGGCTATTCCCCGCAAGAAGCACTAGAGCAAAAGCTTGAAACGCTGATCATGCCGCCGCCGCAACGCAACCCCTTTATGGCAAAACTCGACGCATGGTTCACCCAAAACCGCCCCATGCTCGATGGGAAAATGCTCCTAAAAGCCAAAACCATCCCCGTCATTGAGCGTTACGCCACCCACTGGCTGCTAGACCGTATGAGCGAACAACCTCTGGTGGTTTCGATCTTTACCGATAAAATGACGAACTAATAAAAGAAGATATTGACTTTATTCGTCACTTTTTGTATTATTGTGCATTATTGATTTTATAAAAGCACATAATAAAAGGTATACCATGAAAAAAGTTCTTGTCCTTGGCGGCGGATTCGCCGGTATCGAAGCGGCGATCTACCTTAGAAAAGCGTCATTTGATGTCACGGTCGTGAGTGATCGTGACTATTTTTACATCTACCCCACCTCTATTTGGATTCCCACCAATGAGGCAGAATTTAGTGATGTTTGCGTGGAGTTAGAAGCTCTGCGTCAAGCACACGGTTTTCATCTGATCATCGACCGTATCACGGCTATTCGCGCCAAAAACAACGAGGTCGATTTAGAGCGTATGGGCACCTATCGCGACTATGACTACTTGGTGATTGCGCTGGGTGCGGGTAAAATGAAGCATCCGGGTATCGAGCACACCCTCTCCATCTGCGGCGTACCGGAACACTCTTTGGAGATCCGCGATCGCCTCAACGCCTTGATCGCCAAGGGCAGCGGCTCCATAGCGATGGGGTTTGGCGGCAATCCCAACGACAGCTCCGCAGTGCGCGGAGGACCGGGGTTCGAGCTGATCTTCAATGTCCACAACCATCTCAAAAAGCTAGGGATTCGCGACCGCTTTGAACTCACCTTTTTTGCCCCCATGAAAGAGCCCGGAGCGCGCATGGGACCGCGCGCGCTCAAGATGATGGATCTCTTTTTCCGTCGTTTGAACATTAAAGCCCATTTCGGCAAAAAGATCTCCGCTTTTGAAGCGGACGGCATTCGCTTTGAAGATGACTCGAAGCTCCTCAGCGACCTTACCATGTTCATCCCCGCAGGCGACGGTCATCCCATCGTCAAAACATCCGATTTACCTCTGAATAAAGCGGGATTCATCCACATCAATGACCACTGCGAAGTCGATTACGAGCACGCCGATCACTTTTTTGAAGATATTGATGGCATCATCAAACAGCACTCCAACGTCTTTGCCGTCGGCGATGTCGCTTCTATGGATGGACCGGACTGGCGGGCCAAACAAGGGCACGTCGCAGAGGTCATGGCGCGCGCTACGGCGTTTAATATCGAAGCAAGAGAGAGCAATAAAATCGAGCGAGAGGGATATCAAGAGCATATCAACATTTTGTGTGTTATGGACAGCGGTGATGGGGCAGCTTTCGTCTATCGAGACGAACATCGTGCCTTTATGCTTCCGATGCCCATCGTCGGGCATTGGCTCAAAAAAGGGTGGGGCTGGTACTGCCGCAACTCCAAACTGGGCCGCATTCCCCGCATTCCGGGGATGTGATGCGTTTAGCCGTACTCCTTTACGCACTCCTCTTAACGGCGTGCACTCCGCCGATCTACTCTCAGTTTTGCGGCAAACGTACTGACAAAATCGCTTCATTTCAAAGCGCAGACGATGCAACGCGAGCACTTCTTGATCCTGAGCTCCTTCGCTTTTTAGACGAGGCTTCTCCCTATGTACTGCAGATTCAAGTAGTACATGCCCTTACATGTAACAATCCTCAATCCATAGCGCTCGGCAAAGACTTCGACGGATACGTGCGCATCCAGCTCTCTGATCACGAGCACTGCTACTGGAGGGCGCAACAGGACTTTAAAGGGGATGGAGATCGCCAGACGCTAGAGCGCCTACTGGAACGTTTTCACTCTGAGCTGCTATCCGCTTCGGAGGCAACAGGTAAACCACTTCACGTTGCGCCAGACGCGCTCCGTCAAAACGGCTCAGGCGATTGATGCGGATCATCTTTTTGAGTCCCTCAGTGTATTCACGACCGCGTTCGGAGTATTTATCGAGAAAATCGGCCAACACAAGCGCATCGACTTCCACCCCTGCTTCGCGCATCGCCTGACGTTTGTAGCGCATCTTGATGTAGGCGCGGTTGGAGTTGAGATTGTGCATATAGGCCAGAATCGAATCAAGCGGTGTTTCGAAACGGGCCAAGCCGTAGTTGCCTAGTTCGCTGCGCTGCTCTTTGGGTGTCATGGCACTTTTAGAAAAACTCCACTGCCCAAAGAGGGCATTGCCCTCAATCGCAAAACGCGATGTCCCCCATCCACTCTCCTCTGCCGCCTGAGCCAACGCCAAAGAGGGGGGAATTGCATCGACACGGCGCAGCAGCATCTCCAGCTCTTCATCGTTGACGTGACTGGTGCGCTCTTTGGGGACAACTTTGTATTTTTTGGCCAGATCGATCAACCAATCCAAATCTTCTTGCTCAACGTCTACCGGCTGGCCAAGATGTGCCAAAAGACGGTTGCGCTCTAACAAAATCAGCTCATTAGCGCGCAGCACGGAGGGAAGCAGCAGTTTGAAAAAGAGCTCTTTCTTCTCGGCCACCCCCATGCGCTTGGTCTGCTCTGCCCAGCAGCAGGAGAGACGACGTAGATAAAGGCGCGGCACCTCCTCTTCAATATTCTGACGGTTGTAGCCGATCGCGTTAAAAAGCCTGCGTAGATCATCAATACTGCGTGCGCGAACGGAACGGGTCGGCAAAACACCTTCATCGAAGATTTCAGTCAGAAGGTAATAGGTCGAAACCGTGACCTCTTCGCTACGGTTGTGCTCAACGTCTTGGGGTTCGCGCAAAGTATCACACCCCCAAAACAACCACAGTACAACCGACAAAAACGCCAATCTCATGTCAACTCCTTACTTCTAATTATACCCTATGGCACTTGGGTACCCATTTCACGCCTCTTTTGGCAAGCCTGCGCTAAAATAAACGCTTCATTTTTACATGTAAAGCAGTCCTATGTCGATCAAAACAGCCCTACTTCACACCCTCAAAACCCGTCCGCTCATCATCGACGGCGCGATGGGCACTCAGCTTCAAGAGCGCCATGCACAGATTCCGTCCGAAGCGTGGGAGGGTAATGAGGGGTGCAACGAGCTGCTCAACGTCACCTGTCCTGAAGTGATGGAGTCGATCTTCAACGCCTACCTGACCGCCGGGGCAGACCTCATCACCACCAACACCTTCGGCAGCTTCTCTTGGGTGCTTGAGGAGTACGGCATCGGCCACCGTGCCTATGAGCTTTCCAAAGCGGGCGCGGCGATTGTGCGCAAAAAGTGCGACGCGTTTTCGACACCCGAGCAGAGGCGCTACGTGCTGGGCTCCATCGGGCCGGGCACCAAACTGCCTTCACTGGGGCATATCGGTTATGATGCGATGTTTGAGGGGTATCTGGAGTGCTGCCTGGGGCTCATTGACGGCGGCTGCGATATTTTTCTGCTTGAAACCTGCCAAGATCCGCTGCAGATCAAAGCGGCGCTGCACGCCTGCGAAGCGGCCAACCGTGAGCGCGGTACCGATCTGCCCATTATGGTTTCAGTGACCATCGAGCTTTCAGGCACCATGCTCATCGGCACCGACGCGCAGACGATCGCCGCCATCTTGGAACCTTTTGATATCCTCTCGCTGGGTTTTAACTGCGGCACGGGGCCCGAGCAGGTGGCCAAACACGTCAAAACCCTCTCAGAGGTGTGGGGCGGTCTCATTTCGGTTCATGCCAACGCCGGACTGCCGCAAAATCGGGGCGGTTACAGCTTTTATCCGATGGGGCCCGAGGAGTTTGCGCAGCGCCAAGAGGGCTTTTTGGAGTATGCGGGAGTGAGCTTTTTGGGCGGCTGTTGCGGTACGACGCCGCAGCATATCCGCGCACTGGTCAACCGCGTTACATGTACACAACCCAAAGCCCCCTCAGGCAGCCAGCCCCGCGCCCTTGCCTCACTTTTTCATACGGTTCCTCTGATGCAAGAGCCCGCCCCGCTGCTCATCGGCGAGCGCTCCAACGCCACGGGTTCCAAAGCCTTTCGGGAGCTGCTTTTGGCAGAAGATTATGAAGGAACGCTCAGCGTCGGACAGCAGCAGGTGCGCGCCGGAGCGCACGTGCTGGATGTCTCGGTGGGCTTTGCCGGACGCGACGAGACCAAAGATATGGCGCAGGTGATTGACCTCTACGCCCAGAAACTCTCGCTCCCACTCATGCCCGACTCCACCCAAACCCCAGCACTCGAAGCGGCGCTTAAACGCATCGGTGGACGCGCCTTCATTAACTCCGTCAACCTCGAAGACGGCATCGAAAAATTCGACATCGTCTGCACTCTGGCCAAAAAATACGGCGCGGCACTGGTGTGTCTAACCATCGATGAGACGGGCATGGCCAAGACGGTAGCGCGCAAACTTGAAATCGCCGAACGTATCTATGAACGCGCCACCGTCTTGCACGGCCTCGATCCGCGCGATCTGGTGTTCGATCTGCTCACCTTCACCGTCGGCAGCGGCGATGAGGAGTACCGCGACGCGGCGGTGCAGACCATCGAAGCGATCCGAGAACTGCGCACGAGACATAGCGAAGTGGGCGCGGTGCTGGGGCTTAGCAACATCTCATTCGGTCTCGATAAAAACGCCCGCCCCTACCTCAACTCCATCTTCCTCGACCACTGCATCAAAGCGGGGCTCACCGCCGTGATCATCAACGTCGCGCACATTATCCCGCTGAGTAAAATGAGCGAAGCCGATCAAAGGGCGTGCAACGATCTGCTCTTTGATACCAAACCGAACGGTCAAGCACTTTTTGATTTTATCGCGCATTTCGGCTCCAAAGAGGTGGTCGATCACGCCGCTGATGACGCGGCCTACAACGCCCTAAGCCCTGAGCTTAAAATCCGAAAACTGCTGATGGATGGCGACAAGGAGCGGATGTTGCCGCTGGTGGAGAGTGTACATGGTAGCCTTGGTGCCGAGCGCATCGTCAATGAGATCCTGATTGACGCCATGAAAGAGGTGGGTGAGCTCTTTGGATCAGGCAAGATGCAGCTTCCTTTTGTCCTGCAAAGCGCCGAGACCATGAAAGCCACGGTCGATGCCCTGCAACCCTACCTGCCCAAAACCGAGAAGGCCGCCGATACGACGCTGATTCTAGGCACCGTCAAAGGTGACGTGCACGACGTGGGCAAAAATCTGGTAAACATCATCCTCTCTAACAACGGCTTCAAGGTGATCAACCTTGGCATCAAAGTGGGCATCGAAGCCTTTATCGACACGCTTCAAAGCAGCGGTGCGCAGGCCATCGGCATGAGCGGATTGCTGGTTAAATCCACGCAGGTGATGCAAGAGAACTTGCACGCGCTCAAAGCAGCGGATATCACCGTCCCCGTACTGCTAGGCGGTGCGGCGCTCACGCGTAACTTCATCGATGAGTACTGCCGCCCCAACTACGACGGGCCGATCTTCTACTGCAAAGACGCTTTTGACGGCGTCACCGCCATGAGCCGCATCGAAAAAGGCAACTTCGATACGCAGTTACATGTACGAGACGAGATTGAAGAGATCAAAGAGCACACGGAGGTGATCATTCCGCCGTTTGCGCAGCTCTCTATGCCATCGCGCGATGTGCGCGTACCGACTCCACCGTTTTGGGGGCGGCGCGTCATCACCCTTACCCCCGCTCAGATCAACCTCGCCTTTGAGTGGATCAACCACAAAATCCTCTTCAAACAGCGCTGGGGCTACAGCTCCAAAGGGATGGACAAAACCCTCTACCGCGAGCAGATTGAGCGGGTCGTACGGCCGGCGTATGAGCGGCTCAAAGCGCAGTTTATCGACCAACAACTCTTCGAGCCCACGCTCATTTACGGTTACTACCCCGTGCGTAGCAGTGAGCGTAGCCTCTATATCTTCGATGAGGGCGAAGGCTTTACATGTAACGACGATATCAACCGCGAACACCTTGAGCACATCATCGGCCGCGCCACGCATGAGCTGCACTTTCCGCGCCAGCGCAAACAGCCCCACCGCGCCTTAAGCGACTTTTTTCACCACGAGCGCCACGACGTGATGGCCCTTACCTGCGTGAGCGCCGGTGCCAAAATCAGCGCGTATGAGCAAGAGCTCTACAGCGCGGGCAAATTCACCGAGTACTATCAGGTGCACGGCCTTGGCGTCGAACTGGCCGAAGCACTGGCCGAAATGGTGCACAAACAGATACGACTCGATCTGGGCATCTGCGAGGGCGAGGGCAACACGCTTGCCGACGTGCGCATGAACCGCTATCAAGGGGCACGCTACAGCTTCGGCTACCCCGCCTGCCCCGATCTGGAGCAAAACCGCGTCGTTTTTGATCTGCTGCGGCCCGAGGAGTTTGGCATAGAGCTCTCCGAAACCTTCCAGATCCACCCGGAGCAATCCACGGTGGCGCTGGTGGTGCATCATCCAGGTGCTACTTATTTCAGCATTTGAGTGATCGTTTTTTAATTGGCTACGCTCATTAAGAGCTTTTAAGCGTCAATAGCCTACGATTTGTGATCTTCTTTCAAAGGAATCTTATGAATCGTGTTTCATTGTTTCTCAGCGCTGCGGCGCTTGCTTTTTTGACGGCATGTGGTGGTGGAGGCAGCAGCGGGGGAAGCAACACCGCTTCTAGCAGCTCAGCCCCTGTTAATGGTTCAACCTCTTCTCAAGCCAGCAGCATCCAAAGCGTATCGAGCAGTAGCGCCCAAGGCACGCAAAGCAGCAGCAGTTCACTCACCGCGCAAGCCAGTACATTGGCAGCAGCCGGAATGCTGGTTGATTCGGAATTTATTTCAGGAATGTTGGGTATTGCAAACGCATTTAGCAACACAGGATTCGCTAGCAACCTCCGCGCTGCACAGACGATTCCATGCCAAAGTGGCACCATGAACTATGACATCACTACAGGTGGTCCAAATATCACTTTCAACCAATGCGTCAACGACGGCACAACTATCAACGGCACCATGAGCAGCAGCAACTTCAACGCAAGTGCCAATGGCTACTCAGGCACCTATACCTTCTCGAATTTTACTATTGATGACACTGAAACACATACCTTCATGAACCTCTCCATGCAGACCAATGTGCAACTCTCCGGCACCACACTCACCTCTTATGATGTCACCATGAACGGTAGAATGGAAGCGACGGAAGAGGGTCAGATGAGTCGCCTCACCTTCACCGATTACCGCGCCGTTATGACGAATAATTCGGTCTCCATTAGCGGAACATTCGAGCTCTACCGCGATCCTGAAGTTTGCAATGCCAACGGCACCTATACCATTACCACCGTCACACCCATCACCTACAATACCAACGGCGAAGTTACCGGTGGTGCCCTCAACATCAACGGTACTGTCTATACATTCAACGCAAATCAAACCGTCACCGTCAACGGACAAACCTACGATCTTGAAGAACTTGAAAGTACATGTAGCGCTTAATAGACGCTATTAGCAATCACTCATTCCGTTACTAAGGTAACGGAATCGTTACCGTGGCTGTTTTGAACGTGCCTTAACCGTAACCCTATTTTCTTATGATGTGCTTTAAATTCAACACTTGAATCAAGGAACATCATGCACCCAAATACCCTCAAACGGTTTGCGCTCGCGGCCCTGCCGTTTTGTGCTGCGCTCTCTTTGTACGCCGATGCGAGCGACATCGTCATCAACGAAATGCGCTCTACGGGCGATTATGACTACATCGAGCTTTACAATAAAAGTGCGACGCCTTACACCTTTACGGCAAGTGAATGGGTCGTCAAAGACAGCAAAGACGAAGACAACTTCGCCATCCCGGGCGGCACCACCATCGCGGGCAACGGCTTTTTGCTGCTGCTGGTCGATAACACGACCTTGCCCGCAGGCGCGCCCGCTACGGCACTCCTGGCACAAACCGGCGCCGATTTCGGTCTGGGCAAAGGCGATATGGGACGCCTGTTTCACAACAGCAACTTGATGGACAGCCACACCATCACCGCCGATGCCCACGCCGATACCGAAGGGCGCTATCCTGATGGTAGCGACACTTGGGAAGCGGGTCTCATAGCCTCACCCGAAGCGGCCAACCAAACCGCCGGCAGCGTCGTCTTTGATCCTGCTTCGATCATGATCAACGAAGTCTGCTCCAATGCACCGTGCACTTACGACTTCATCGAACTCTACAACACCGGTATCAGCGACTACACCTTTGCCGAGGGAGAATGGGTGGTCAAAGACGGCGATGACGCACATGCCTTTGCCATCCCTGCAGGCACCGTGATCAAAGCCGGCGGCCATCTACTGATTTTGCCTGATAGCACCACACTGCCCGAAGATGCTCCATCAAGTGCGCTCATAGCCGCCAGCGGAAGCGATTTTGGTTTGGGTAAAGGCGACAGTGCGCGGCTCTACTACAACACAACACTCGTGCATGAGTATGCCTGGGCTTCAGGCACCCATGCCGCAAGTAACGGCAGTATTCCAGATGGCAATGCAACCATCAGTGTCGGCATCACCCCAACCCCCGGTCTGATCAACCAACCCGCAAGCAGCGGCGATATCGTCATCAACGAAGTCTGCTCTAATGCCCCGTGCGATTACGATTTTATCGAGCTTTACAATAAAAGTGCCTCCAACTACACCTTTAGCGGCACATGGGAGGTTAAAGATAACGATAACACCCACAGCGTCACGATTCCTGCAGACACCACCATTCCCGCAAACGGCTTCCTGCTTGTAGCCGTCGATGACTCAAGCATTCCTGCCGGTGCACCTGCCGATACCATCGTCGGCGGAGCAAACGGTTTTGGTCTGGGCAAGGGTGACAGTGCGCGGCTCTTTCAAGGCGGTGTGCTCAAAGACAGCTTCACATGGCCTAGCGATACCCACGCCGGTACACTCGGGCGCTTCGCCGACGGCGCAGCGTGGAGTGCCAAAACGCAAGCCGCCACACCCGGTGAAGCCAACGCCTTTGCCGCTACATCGGGCAGCCCAAGCGATATCATGATCAATGAAGTACGCTCAACCGGGGACTTCGACTACATTGAGCTCTATAACGGCGGTACCCTGGCCTACGCCTTCGCTGCTGGCGAATGGGTCGTCAAAGACAGCGACGACGCCCATGCCTTTGCGATTGCCGGCGGCACGACCATCGATGCCAAAGGCTTCTTGGTACTGCTCGTCGATAACGACGCTCTGCCCTCTGGCGCTCCTGCAGGCGCTCTGGTGAACTCGGGGACTACCTTTGGCTTGGGCAAAGGCGACAGCGCACGACTTTATCACAACAGCGCACTAATGGACAGCCACACCATCACCTCCGGCAGCCATGCCGACACAGACGGGCGTCTGCCTGATGGCGGCTCATGGCACAGCGGCCTTGCGGCCAGCGTTGGTGGCAAAAACAGGCAAAATCCTGCGCAAACGCTTAGCGCAACCATCCTCGATTTTAGTGCTTTCAATGCCCAGGAAGCCGCGCTTGAGGCTCAGGGAATGCGCGTATTTGGCCCTAACGCTACACTCGCGCAAGACGTCGAACCCGAATACGTCGCCATCGCCAAAGACGGCAGCGCGGCGTGGGTGAGCCTGCAAGAGAACAATGCCATCGCCAAAATCACGCTGGGTGCCACACCGACCATCAGCGCCATCTATCCGCTGGGCTATAAAGACCATGGTCTGAGCCAAAATGCCATCGATGCCAACGACAAAGACGGCGCACTGGTACTCAAAACCTACCCCGGCCTCTATGGCATCTATCAACCTGACGGAATCGCCACGTTTAAAGATAACGGTGTCGATTATGTCATCTCCGCCAACGAAGGGGATGTACGCGACTGGTTTACAGGCTTTGATGAATCCTCCCGCGTGAGTGCACTTGATCTGGACGATACAGCGTTTGCTAATGAAGCCACGCTTAAAACCGATGCCGAAATGGGCCGTCTGACCGTCACCAAAAACCTCACCTCTGCCACACCGGAAACAACTTTTGATACCCTACATGTATTCGGTGGACGCTCATTCTCGATCTGGAACGGCGCGACGGGTGCGCAGGTGTTTGACAGCGGCAGCGATATCGCCATGCGTGCCAACGCCGCAGGCATCCACCCCGACGGACGCAGCGACAACAAAGGCAACGAACCCGAGAGCGTCGCCGTTGGAATGGTTGGCAGCACGCGCCTTGCGTTTGTAGCACTCGAACGCTCGCACGCGGTGATTGTCTATGACATCACCAATCCTTCCGCGCCTGTTTTCTCGCAGATCCTCACCCACACAGGCGATGAAGCACCCGAAGGCGTGCTCTTTATCGACGCCACGCAGAGCCCAAGCGGCAAAGCACTTTTGGTGGTGAGCAACGAAGACAGCGGCACGGTAAGCGTTTATGAAAACGGCAGCGACACTACCTTTGCACACAAAGACACCATCGCTCTTGAAGGCGGCACGGCTGCAGCGGAGATCAGCGCCTTTGATCCCGTGAGCAAAAAACTTTTTGTCATCAACAACTCTGCAGCCGCAGGCTCACGTATTGATGTCATCGATATGAGCAATCCGGCCAATCTGACTGCTTCAGGCTCTATTGACATCACCCCCTACGGCAGCGCCATCAACAGCGTCTCGGTGCGCAGCGGTCTCGTCGCGGGTGCGCTTGAAGGCTTTGATCGTCAGGGCGCGGGTTCGGTTGTGATCTTTAGCACTACCGATTATGCTTTACAAGGATGGGTCGAAGTGGGTGCACAACCCGATATGGTGACCTTCTCAAGCGACGGTAAATACCTCATCACTGCCGATGAGGGAGAACCTTCGACGGACTACAGCGCCGATCCGCTCGGTAGCGTCTCCATCATCACGATGCCTGAAGCTTACCTCGACACCGACGGCGACCATGTGCCCGATAGCGGCGATAACGCCCCGACGATTTCCAATACCGATCAAAACGACAGCGATAGCGACGGTCAGGGCGACGTGGCCGAGCAAGGGCCAAGCGGTGATAACCCGAATTTTGACGGCAACAACGATGGTACGCCGGATAAAGAGCAGGCTTATGTTCAAACCGTAACGATCAACGGTGGCAGTGCGGCCATCACCGTCACCCTGCCGAAAGGCAGCAGTTTTGCCAATGGCAATGAAAAGGCAGAACCGACTACCGATCCTAGCGGCGGCGATCTGCCCGAAGGCGTGACCTTCCCGTTGGGTATGATCGATATCGACGTGGTGCCCGACAGCAATGGCCATGCCGTTGTAGAAATCTTCCTGCCCGCAGGTGTGAGCGCCAACAGCTACTACAAATACACCGCGACACCCGATAATCAGACACCGCACTGGTACGAGTTTCTTTATGACGGCACTACAGGGGCCATCATTTCGGGTAACAAAATCACCCTTCACTTCCAAGACGGGCAGCGCGGTGATGACGACCTGAGCGTCAACGGCCATATCGACGACCAAGGCGGGCCGGTTACTGTTGCGACCGCCGTGCCGCTTTTTGGGCCTTTTGGGTATCTACTACTGGTCTCACTTATGGGACTGGTCGCCTCGCGCCGGCTTAAAGCCTAAACTTTGAGGCCCAGCGCCTCGAACCACTTTTTCATCTTTCCCTCATACCCTGCATCTTTAAGCGCTACAAATTTCAAAGGTTTACTCAAATACTCCTCCTGTTCCACCCATCCGCCAAAATCGTGCGGATACATGTAACCCTCATAGTGCTGTCGTATCTGCTTGGGAATCTCCAGAATCTCGCCGCTCTGCACCGCTTTTTGCGCAGCGTTGATGGCGGCGTAGGCGCTGTTACTTTTAGGTGAGCCGCAGAGGTAGATGACGGTCTGCGCCATAATGATCCGTGCTTCGGGGTAGCCGATCTGCTTGACCGCCATCAGGCACGACGTAGCGAGTGTGAGCGCCTGCGGGTTGGCGTTGCCCACATCTTCGCTAGAGAGGATCACCAAACGCCGCGCGATAAAATCAGCGGGTTCACCCCCCTCAATCAGGCGTGCGAGATAATAGATGGCGGCGTCGGGGTGGCTGCCGCGTATGCTCTTGATGAGCGCCGAAGCGAGATCATAATGCACGCTTGCCTCAGAACTGCCATCACTCAGTGCCACGGGGCGCAGTTGCATCAGCAGTGTAAGGCTTACATGTAAGGAGATGGCTGAGGCAAATTCAAGTAGTTTGAGCATCGCTCTGGCATCACCGCCGCTGGAGCGCAGCAGATAGTCTCGCGCGTCATCTTCTACATGTAAGCCCTCACGCTCCTTGGCGCGTGCTAACAACAGCGCTAACGCTTCGGTTTTGATGGGGTAGAGTTCAAAGAGCATCGAGCGCGAGCGCATCGCGGCGGTGAGGGAGAAGAAGGGATTTTCTGTCGATGCGCCGATGACTAACACGGCGTTTGTCTCCATCACGGGAAGTAAAACCTCCTGCTGGTTTTTGGCCAGACGGTGCACCTCATCGATAAAGATCAGCGGCCGCTGCAAAGTGCCGCGAGTGCGCTCAAAGATTTTGCGCAGCTCTTCGATTTTGAGGCTGGTGGCATTCAACTCATAAAAAGGGAGCTCCATCACCCGCGCAATAATCCGCGCCAGCGAGGTCTTGCCGCAGCCCGGCGGGCCAAAGAGAAAACTATGCCCCAAAGCGCCCTTTTCGCACAACACTCTTAGCGGCGCATCAGATGCGCTCAAGTGGCGCTGACCTACCAAATCGTCAAAGCACTCAGGCCGCAGCAGATAGCTAAAATCGGCCATGCTTTAGGCTTCGACGCCTTTGAGAAAGTCACGCAGTTTGGCGTATTCGCTGCGGGTAAGGTAGCGGGTTCTGCCCTCGGGGAGGTTGTTGAGCTCAATCCCGCCGTAGCTTAAGCGGCGCAAATCCACCACATCCGCGCCAAAATGGGCGAAAAAGCGGCGTACTTCGCGGTTTTGTCCTTCACCGATGGCGATTTTCAAAACGGAGAAATCGTGTTTGTTTTTCATGATCTTGTAGGCGTAAAACGGTGCGAAATTCATCCCCACCACCTCGCTCTCTTTGTGCCCTCCGGCGCTGGCGTCTTCAAGATTGAGGCCGTTTTGCATCGCGGCCTCCATCCCCTCGGCGATCGCGCCTTTGATCTTGACTTTGTAGATGCGCTCCAGATTAGAGGTCATCAGCGCCGTGGCGATGCGCGACGCATCGGTCAGCAGCAGCAGCCCTTCGGTGGCAAAGTCAAGCCGACCTACGGGGATAAAGTGGCGAAACTCTTTGGCCAGCGTGTCATAAATGGTGCGCCGACCTTGGGGGTCTTTTTTGGTGACCAGCTCCCCTTTGGGTTTGTTGTAGACGATGACCGTAAATTTTTCGGTGGGGGCGACGTGCTTGCCGCTCACATAGACCTGATCGCGCGCCTCATCCACCTGCGTGGCCAAATTGGTGATGATCTCACCGTTGATACGGACGTAGCCCGCTTCGATGACGCGGTCGGCCTCGCGGCGCGAGTAGGTGGAGTAGTGGGCGATAAATTTGTTCAGACGCATCATGATTTGATTCCTGCTTCGACCAGGTCGTGCAGGTGCAGCACGCCTAGAATGTGTTGAGCTTCGTCGGTGACGACGAGCAGTTGGATTTTGTAGTTTTCGATCAGTGCGAGCGCATCGCTGGCGAGCATAGAAGCATCACTCATCGTTTTGGGTGTGCGCGTCGCGTAGCGCAATACGTCGTGATCGAGTGAAAAGTCGCGCTGCATCAGGGCGCGGCGGATGTCGCCGTCACTGGCGATGCCCACCAAGCGCTGATGCGCATCGGTGATCAAAACCGTCCCCAAACGCCCTTCGCTAATGCGCAACAGCGCTTCACGCAAAGGGGTCTCTTGGGAAACGATGGGGAGATTTTGCGTACGCATCAGATCGCCCACTTTGACAAAGAGCCGCCGACCCAAAGAGCCGCCCGGATGAAACGAAGCGAAATCACGCTGCGCAAAGCCCCGCGCCTCCATCAAACAGACCGCGAGTGCATCCCCCAGAGCCAGAGTCAGTGTCGTAGAACTCGTAGGCGCAGCGCCCAGCGGACACGCTTCACGCGCTACATGTAAGGGGATATAGACATCGCTGAGCCGTCCAAGCGTTGAATCTTTGGTGCGCGCCATTCCGATGAGCGGCACCGCGAAGCGCTTGATATGCGGCAGCATCCGCACCAGCTCTTCACTCTCGCCGCTGTAGCTAATCGCCAAAACCACATCGTCCGCTCCGATCATCCCCAGATCGCCGTGCATCGCTTCGGTGGGATGCAGAAAAAAGCTGGGCGTGCCCGTAGAGGCGAAGGTGGCGGCGATTTTGGCCCCCACCAACCCCGACTTGCCCACGCCCGTAACGATAAGCTTGCCTTTACATGTAAGGATGAGTTCGACCGCCTGTGTCATCTCATCGGCGAGTGCGGCGGCGGCGTCTAGCAAGGTTTGTGCCTCGGTGTTCAAAACACTACGGGCAATGGAGGAAAAATCGTGCTTCATAAGCGCCATTATAACCGATTCGCGCACCACAACGCAGAGAACACAGAGGATAGGACGCAGCAGCATTTTGGCTACGGATGGGTTACTCTGTGAAACGCTTAACCTCCGATTCAATGCTTATCCCGTAAGATGCCATCCACAATTCAACCCCAAAACGGATCGATATGGAAGAGCTCTTGATCGGATGGCTTAAAGAGTACGGCTATATCATCTTATTTTTCTGGAGCATCACCGAGGGCGAAATCGGTCTCATTATGGCAGGCATCCTCTCGCACACGGGCGATATGTGGGTGCCGGCGGCGATCTTTGTCGCCGGCCTCGGAGGCTTTGTGGGGGATCAGATCTACTTCTACATCGGGCGTTACAACCGAAACTACATCTACAAAAAGCTCTACACGCAACGGCGAAAATTCGCCATCGCCCATCTGCTGCTCAAAAAGTATGGCTGGCCGCTGATTTTCGTACAGCGTTACATGTACGGAATGCGCACCATCATTCCCATGAGCATCGGGCTGACCCGCTATTCGGCCAAAAAGTTCGCGCTCATCAACCTGCTCAGCGCCTGGGCATGGGCGGCAATGACCATCATTCCGGCCTACTACCTAGGCGACGAGATCATCAAGTTACTGGAACACGCCAAAGCCTACTGGTATCTTTCCATCCCCGTCGGCGCGCTCTTTGCTTTTTCGGTCTGGTACTTCTTTCACTCGGTCGAAAAGAGCCTTTCGCGACGCAAAGCCCGTGACTCTGAGCCTTTATCCCTCTGAGTTTTGCTCACTTTGATACATGTAGATCGGTTCGCTCTGATCGCTTGAATGTACAAAGGCTTCGGTAATAATGACCCGCTCCAGAGCCTCTTTGCCGGGGCAGGTGTATTGCAGCGGCAGCATAATCTCTTCGATAATGCCGCGCAGTCCGCGTGCGCCGACCCCTTTGTCGATGGCGCGTTGCGCGATCGCTTCGAGCGCCCCCTCTTCAAACTCCAGCGCGATGCCGTCCATCTCAAAAAGCGCTTGAAACTGCTTGATCAGCGCATTGTCGGGTTCGCGCAAAATCTGCATCATCTGCGCTTTGTCCAGCTCTCTCAGCTGCGCGATGACGGGAATACGCCCGATAAATTCGGGGATCATGCCGTACTGAATGAGTGCTTTTTGATCGACTTTGAAGGGCTTCTCGTCGCTTTTGAGCGCGCTTTTATTGAACCCGACTTTATTGGACTTTTTGGTGTGTTTATCGGGCACCAGCCCCACAAAGGCGCCGCCGCAGACAAAGAGCACATGGGCGGTGTTAAAGAGTACCGTTTCGGTGGTGGAGTTTTTGCGGCTTCCCTTGACCGGAACATAGACCTCTGCGCCTTCAAGCATCTTGAGCAGTCCCTGTTGCACCCCCTCGCCCGAGACGTCGCGCCCCATCGTAGCACTCTCGCTTTTTCGGGCAATCTTGTCGATCTCATCGATATAGACGATGCCGCGCTGCGCCAGCTCGATGTCAAAATTGGCCGCCGCCAGTAGCCGCGAGAGAATACTCTCGACATCCTCGCCTACATAGCCCGCTTCGGTCAGCGCCGTCGCGTCGGCAATCGCAAAAGGGACGTTCATAATGCGTGCTAACGATTTGGCTAACAAGGTTTTACCGCTTCCGGTGGGGCCTAGCAGCAGGATGTTGGACTTTTCCAGCTCCACGTTGTTATAGATCGGGTTTTCGATCCGTTTGTAGTGGTTATACAGTGCTACCGCCATCACCTTTTTGGCCTCTTCCTGGCCGATGATGTATTTGTTCAAAAAGGCGACGATCTGTTCAGGCTTAGGGAGCTGCTGCTGCAAGGCGCTGCGCTGCTCGAAGCGCACCTCTTTTTGGAGGATGTTGTTACATGTAACGACACATTCGTTGCAGATATGGGTCTGCTCGGAGCTAAAAATCTTCTTGACTTCGGACTGTTTGCGTCCGCAAAAGGAGCAGCTCTTTTCGCTCATTGCTTATCCTTTGAAAGGGAGGTGAGGATGGTGTCGGCCAGACCGAATGCCACCGCCGCTTCGGCTTCAAAGAAGTTGTCGCGGTCGCTCTCTTTTTCGATGGTTTTGACGCTTTGGCCCGTCGCGGCTGAGAGAATCACATAGAGCCGCTTTTTCAGGTTTAGAATATGCCGCGCCGCAATCTCGATGTCGCTCGCCTGCCCAGACGCCCCGCCGAGCGGCTGATGGATCATCACTTCTGCGTTGGGCAGAATGTAGCGATGGCCCTTCTCTCCGCAGGTAAAGAGCACCGCCGCCATCGACGCGACCATCCCCATGGCGTAGGTGTGTACGGGGGCTTTGATCAGGTTCATCGTGTCCAAAATCGCCAGCCCCGCCATGACTGAGCCGCCAGGAGAGCTGATGTACATGTGAATCGGCTCCTCTGAGTCGAGCGCTTCAAGGTAGAGTAGCTGGGAGACGATAACGCCCATCATGTGATCGTCGATCGCTTCGGTGATGACGATGACGCGGTCACCTAGAAGTTTGGAGAAAAGGTCAAAATAGCGCTCCCCGCGCGGGGAGAGGTCTTTGACGGTAGGAATATAGGGCATGGGGCTTCCTTTAGATGAAGGCTTCGATGAAGGCGCCAAGGCTCATCGGAACCACTTCGAGGTTGTGTTTATCGATAAATTTCTTCTCTTTTTTGGTCAGCTCCGCGTCGGTGATGACGTAGCCGCCCTCCAGATCCAAGGTCAGCTCATTGGCCACCATACGGTCGGTGTCGCGGTCAAACGAGGTGCCCAAAAAGAGGTATTTTTTGGCTTTGCGGTAGCTTTTGAGCGTGGGCGGCACGGCAAAGCCCCCCATCGCTTCGGTGAGCCAGTCCACATAATCGGCGTCGGAGATGATAAAGTGGGGTTCGGGCAGCGGCGAGCCCATCGGCTTGAAGAGGATCGTCTTGGCCTCGCCCAGCGCCTCTTCATCGACCTGAAAGTACTTCTTGTTTTCGACGTCCCATTCAAAAATGTCGTAGCGCTCCACGCTGCCGAGCAGCCGCGCCTTGCCCACGATCACGCAGTGCGGCGCGAAGGCGTAGAGCTCTTGGAGCTTCGTGTCGCGGTTGGTATCGACGATGTAGCGCGGGGCCATATTCACAATCGCCTTGTGCAGCGGCGTCGGATCGAAGGGTTTGGTATAGATGTGGTTGATAAGCTGGCGAATATAGTCCACCCCACGGCGCTGCTCCAGATGCATCGCGGCGCGCGAATACTCAAACATCAGCCGCTGACTCATCGGCCTTCCGCCGTTCATCATCAGTATGAGTGAGTCGGAGTCATGCGGCATCGCCTCATTCTCCTTGGTCATAACGCCCTCAAAAATCCCCAGCCCGAAATAGGGCACCGTACTTTGGTTGCGGATCTCCGCTTTGATTCGATCTATCATGCTTGCCATCCTTTGCAGAGGTGAATGCATGATCTGTTCTAGCATGGCCCGGTTTGCTTTTTGGTTATAATGGCTGCACGTTACCCAAGGAACGATGATGCGCCATTACCACTCCATAATCACCATCGACCCCAACATACGATCAGGCAAACCGACCATACGCGGTATGCGTATCACGGTATACGACATCCTTGAGATGCTTGCACAAAAGATGACGTTTGCGCAGATTATCGAAGATTTTCCGGAGCTTACCGAAGAGGACATTGTCGCCGCTCTGTCGTTCGCGGCGGACAAAGAGCACCAACGCCTTATTTGTGCATGAAGCTGCTTTTTGATCAGAATCTCTCCTATCGGCTCGTCGCTAGATCTGCTATGGCTTCGCACTGGCAACGCATCGGTCGAAGCGATCGCACAATCGATTCTCTCTCACGCCGCACTCATCTACTCCGGCCTTAGCACGCAAGAAACAGGCATTATCGAGATTCAGCGCTAGAGACTTGCTACATGTAAAGCGCCCTAATGACACCCTTTGCCGGTGTAGCAGCTCTGCGCCGCGAAGATTTTGCGCTCCAGCGTCTCAAGGTTGAAGCGCTCAAGCAGGTTGGAAGGAATCTCTTCGTAGAAGATCGCGCCGTCTTTGCTGATGAGAAAGAGCGCTTTGGCCAACTCGCCGCCGCAAGGGCCGTTTTTGATGCGTACACCGTAAAAGTCGCCGAACTCCCCTTCGCTATCGATGAGGGTCTCGAAGCCTTCAATAGCTATCAGCGTGTGCGCCGCATGGGCAACGATCAACGCTGCTTCTACCGGGTAATCGCCCCCTTTTGGCAAAATAGCGGCAATGCCTTGTAGCTCCTCTATGAAAGCCTCATCTACAAACGGGGCACCGATGAGAATCTGCGTCTTGCCGTTTTGACCGCCGATAAAGCGCTCTTGGCCCTCTTGGGTACTTAGCCGCACCTTTTCCGAGGCGTAGCCGATATCGAGCGGCGGCTCTTCCAGGCTCATAACGGTGGTGTTAAGAATGATCTGCATGGGTACTCCTGCGGTGAGATTAGAGCGCCGCGACGATCATGTCGGGGCGCGCGGCGATTTTAGCGCCGATGAGAAAGTGGCGGATCGCTTTGTCGATCGTGTTGCAAAAAGGGGGAATCCCAAAGAGCTTGATCCCTGCATGGCGCATCGCCCTTTTGGTATTTTCGCAGGCACTGCTCACCAGCAGGTAGCGACAACCACTAATCGCCTCGAGCACTCCGTAGTGCTCCACAAAGTGCGCCGTATCACCGCGCAACTCGGCAGGGCAGGAGGATTCATCCGCTTTTAGGCTACAGTCTCCCCCCTGCCACGGATTGGGCGCGACAAAAAGGCGGCTGTAGAGGATGCAACCCTCTTGCTCATGGGCCGCATAGATGCCAAATTGCGGCGCGGTACAGGGGTTGTGCATATAGAGGCTACAGCGTGCATCGAGCGGCAGGGCAAATTTCATCGCGTCTCTCCTTTATGTCTACCCATTGCAAGAAACATTCTTGTATGAAGTACACGCAACGCCTCGGCAAAGCCAAAACGAACATTTTTGTCACGCTTAGTCTCTAAGGTGCAGCTAAAGCGCAGGAACGCCAAATGCAAAAGGGCACTCAGACATGGTGTTTGCCGGATGAGGCAAGATCGAAATAACCTCTACATGTAAGGAGTTCCTATGAGCTGTAGTTCAAGCAATCCTGCCGAAGCGTTTTTGCCGGCCGACATTCAAGACAAAATCCACAACCACCCCTGTTATAGTGAAGGGGCGCACCACCACTACGCCCGTATTCACGTTGCCGTGGCTCCCGCGTGCAACATCCAGTGTAACTACTGTAACCGTAAATACGACTGCTCTAACGAGAGCCGCCCCGGCGTCACTTCCGAGCGCCTTAGCCCCGAAGAGGCCGCCAAAAAGGTGATGTTTGTTGGAGGCGAAGTGCAGCGTCTTAGCGTTCTAGGTATCGCCGGCCCCGGCGACGCACTGGCCAACCCCAAAAAGACCTTTGACACCTTTAGAATGGTGCGCGAAAAAGCGCCCGATCTGAAGCTCTGCCTCTCTACCAACGGCCTTGAGCTGCCCCAGTATGTCGATGAGATGGTCAAGTACGACATCGATCACATCACCGTCACCATCAACAGTGTGGATGAGACGGGCGAGATCGGTAGCCAAATCTACCCGTGGATCTTTTACAACAACAAACGCATCTACGGCAAAGAGGCCGCCAAGATTTTGCTTGAGCGCCAGCTTGAGGGGATGAAAAAGTGCGTTGAGAAGGGGATTTTGATCAAAGCCAACTCGGTACTGATCCCCGGCATCAACGACGAGCATCTGCCGCTCGTGGCCAAAAAGCTCAAAGAGATCGGTGTCTTTTTACACAACGTGATGCCCATCATCTCCGAGCCGGAATTTGGCACCAAGTTTGCGCTTGACGGCATACCTTCTGCCACCGATCAGCAACAAATGGCGGTTCAAGAAGCATGCGGTATGGATATGAAACTGATGCAGCACTGCCGCCAGTGCCGCGCCGACGCGGTAGGACTCATCGGTGAAGACCGTGGTCAAGAGTTCACCAAGTCGGTCTTTAGTGATCTGAGCTTTGATGAGCTGGAGATCAAATACGACCTCGAAGGGCGCAAAGCGGCGCAGGCCAAAATCGAAGAGTTCCGCTTCTTTTTAGATCGCGCCAACGAGCGCGTACGCAAGGAGAAAGAGGATCTGAGCTCTGATGGCAACACCATTTTAGTCGCCGTCACCACCGCAGGTGAAGGGATGATCAACCAGCACTTCGGATCGGTCAAAGAGTTCTTGATCTACGAGGCCGGCGATAAAGGCATTCGTTTTATTCATCACCGTAAAGTCGATGTAGAGTACTGCGCGGGGCCGGATGGCACCAATCCGCTTGCTCCGATCCTTGATCGACTCAAAGACGTTAAGCTGATTCTCACCGCCAAAATCGGCGGCTGTCCGCAAAACGACCTCGCAGCGGCGGGGATTGTGGCCGATCAGAGCTACGCCTTTGAACCTATAGAGGTATCGGTGCTTAAAGCAACACGCAAGTACTTTGGATACCCAGAGGAAATGGAAGCCAACTGATGGCCCTCATCAACGACACCACCTTGCGCGACGGTGAGCAGGCGCCCTACGTCGCCTTCAACACCCGTGAGAAGATCGAGATTGCCACAGCCTTAGATGCGTGCGGAGCGGATGAGCTCGAAATCGGCATCCCGGCTATGGGCGAAGCGGAACAGGCGGATATTCGCACTCTGCTCGGACTCGGTCTGCGCGCGCGCATGATGACCTGGAACCGCATGAAACAAAGCGATCTTGAAGCCTCCCTCTCCTGTGGCGTCAAAGCCGTGGATTGCTCCATTCCGGTCTCCGATCTGCTCATCGACGTCAAATTCGGCGGCGATAAAGAGCGGCTGCTGCGTGAGGTGGAGTCGGTGGTGGGCATGGCCAAACTTGAAGGGCTTTTTGTCTGTATCGGAGCCGAAGACTCTTCGCGCGCCGATCTCTCATTTATTGAAGAGGTGATGCGTCTGGGCAAAAGCCTCGGCGCCGATCGCTTCCGCTACTGCGATACCGTGGGTATCCTCACGCCCACGCGCACGTACAACACCATCAAACACCTCGTCAGCCTCAACCTGCTGCCCATCGAGATGCACACCCACAACGACTTCGGTCTCGCCAATGCCAACGCCCTTAGCGGCCTTGATGCCGGCGCCATCAGCGTCAACACCACCGTAGTGGGTCTGGGCGAGCGTGCCGGCAACGCTTCGTTTGAACAGATGCTCATGACACTTAAACATCTCTACAACGAAACGCGCGAGATCGATCCGCTCGCCATCAAAACGCTTGTTAGCCTCGTTTGTGAGGCTTCGGGCATGTCGCTACCGCTCAATGCGCCCATTGTGGGGGAGCGCATTTTTGCACACGAAAGCGGTATCCATGTCAGCGGTATGCTCAAAAACGCTCAAGCCTACGAACCCTTCAGCGCCGAAGAGCTGGGCTGCGTACGCGACTACCCCATCGGCAAACATTCCGGCACCTCAGCGCTCTCGTACCATCTGGCGCGTCTAGGCATCGACAGTGACGCGGGAACGCTCTTTGGGCTCTTACCGCGCATCCGCGAGATCGTCACCGGACGCAAACGGGTGCTTGATGAGCAGGAGCTGTGCAAACTCTATCGGGAGATGCGCCCATGTTCATAGGGTGGCTCAAATTCGCCGATGTCGCCAACCTCGTCACCATTGCCGAAGAGGCGGGCTGGCTGGTGGACGGGTATCATCTCAAACTGATGCTGATGCACTCGCCGCATCTGTGCTACGGTGCCTACTTTGACGGGCAGCTTGTCGGTGCGGTATTGGCGATCGAGTTTGAGCGCAGCGCGCAGATCAAATACTTTATGATGAAGCCCACCTATCAACGTCAGGGCTTCGGCAAGCGCCTTTTTGAAACCCTGCTAGGAGCGCTTCGCCCTCAATATGAATCGCTATACATTCATGTTAACCCCTCTTTGGTAGGTTTTTTCGAACGCTACGGCTTCGTGCGCAAATGCGACGTGGGACGCTTTCTCAACGTCGGAAAAGTACCCCCCTTTAACTTTACCAACGCCCACGCCAAAGAGCTTGACGGCGGCAACTTCGAGCAGGCGATCAGCAAAATAGACTTCGAGACCTTCGGCGAAAACCGCCTCACCTTCTTGCACGATGAGATGGAGCGCACCAGCTCACTCAAATTCACCCAGCCCAACGGCTTTCAGCACTCCAGCGTCGTCAATGCCCGCAGCGTCTATCTAGGACCGTGGCAAGTACGAGAGGGCTTTGATGAGGAGGCAGAGAAGATGATGCGCGGCGTGCTCTACTTTCGCGGGCTCAAAAAGGTCTACGCCGATATCCCGCTATGCAACGAACGTGCGCTCCATCTCTACAAAGCCTACCACTTCGAGAAAAAGGCGACCTTTGTACACATGTGTACGGGTCTTACATGTAACGTCAAATTTGAAAACATTTTTGCGTTTTCACTCTAGGGGGTTGAGCGCTCTTGTTCACTAAGGCTTCGCACTTTGCGCTGCAGAATCGTTCACAAGAGCGCTCAACCCCCAACACAAAAGGAGTCAAACATGGATGAAAAAGAACTCAAAAAAGAGCACGCCAAGCTCAAACGCGAAGCCAGCGACATCGCCTCGGCGATACACGACATCGTAGAGGACACCCTCTGGGTTGACCACGTCAAAATGCCGGATTTGGCCAAACAGCTTTATGAGGCGGTCGAGAAGGCCAACAACTTTAAAGCGGAGCATGGGCTTTAAAAGCCCGCAACATCACACCTCTTTGGTCAGCTTTGGCCATTTTCTCCTTGCACGCTATCACTCAGCCGCCTTATAATACGCCTACCGTATAAAGGAGTGCACATGCTTACATGTAAGCCATATGTCATGAAGCTATTCGCCTTGCTTTGCTTGCTTGCCCCGGCATACTTAGGTGCCTGGGCGGAGCATGAGGGGGTGCGCTCCCTTTTTGAGCGTGCTGAGGTGAATGGCACCTTTGTGCTGCTGGATGCCCAGACACGCACGCTGCAAGGCTACAACCGTGAGCGTGCTGACACGCGCTTTAGCCCCGCATCGACGTTCAAAATCGCCAATGCGCTGATAGGACTCTCTAGCGGCGCCGTGAAAAGTGTGGATGAGGTGCTGCCCTATACGGGGCCAAAAGCGCCTTTTATCGCGGCGTGGGCGGAGGATATGGCGCTGCGTAAAGCGATGGGGCTCTCTAATGTGCCGATTTTTCAGGAGCTTGCGCGGCGGATCGGGCATCGGCGTATGGCGCAGGGCGTGGCGGCTTTGGGCTATGGCAACGCCCGAATCGGCGCGGCGGTCGATCGCTTTTGGCTTGACGGGCCGCTTGAGATCAGCGCGGTAGAGCAGAGCCTCTTTTTGGCCGCGCTCGCGCAGGGTGATCTCAACTGCTCCCAAGCGGCGCAAAGTGCGCTATGCGACATCATGCTGCTGGAGCAGACACCCAAAGCCAAGCTCTACGGCAAAACAGGGTGGCAAAACGCTCCATATAGCGGGGTCGGCTCTAATTCGTTGGGCTAAGGTACAATGATCGGTGATGATTTCATGGCCTAGCGTATCAAAAGACGATACGATTGATGCTTTACATGTAAAGGAGTCCCATGCTTTTAAAACCCCTCAATTTTACCGCGATCTACAAAGCGCATCAAAGCGCAAAGCAAAACACATGAACACCATAGCCCTTGCCAATCTGCTCTACATGCTGCTTCCTCTGGCGATGGTCGGGTATCTCTATTACCGATGGCTTGGAGATATGCAAGAGATCGCCTATGCGTCGCTGCGTATGGTGTCGCAACTACTGTTGATCGGGTATCTGCTGGTGTTCATCTTCCAAAACGACGCCACGATGACGGGTGTGCTGATTGTGTTCTTTATGATCGCGGTCTCAAGCCTGATCGCCCTGCGCCATTTCAAAGAGCGTTCACGTGCGCACTACCTGCTGCTTTTGGGTGCGATTGGCATCGGGGGGACGTTTAACCTGCTGATCGTCTTGATTTTGGTGCTGGAGCTAGAACCGCTCTATCAGCCGCGCATCGTGATTCCGCTGGCGGGAATGATCTACGCCAATGCGATGAATGCCGTCTCGTTGGCCGCTGAGCGCTATGAAAGCGAACGCGCGCACGCACAGCAAACAGCCCGCGTGAAGGCGTTTCGATCCGCTTTGATCCCTCAGGTGAATGCTTTTATGGCCGTGGGTTTGGTCTCCTTGCCCGGGATGATGACAGGACAGATTCTTGCCGGAGTCGATCCGCTCATTGCCGTGCGCTATCAGATGATGGTGATGGCGATGGTACTTGGGAGCGCGGGGATCTCCGTGGGGATTTATCTCGCGCAGATTGAGCGTTTGCGGCAACGCTGATAGGGTGTCGCTTGCCCTAACCCTATTGAAATCTCATACACAAAATGTCAATCACTTGACGCTTGAGATGATCCCCAAGCGTGGCCATTTTTTTGGTGAGTCTTCGCTTGGAGATCGTGCGCACCTGATGACACAATATGATGGCCTCTTGATCCTCAAGTATCATGAGTAGCTCATTGGGATAGATTTTTCGTCCCTCTTTTCGCGACGTGATCGGTATGATCGTGATGATCTCCATCTGATTTTCGATATCGTTGGAGACAACCAAAACCGGACGATGACCCGACTGCTCCCTGCCGACACTCGGATTTACATCCGCCCAATAGATATCAAAGTGCACTCAGTTCACCGTCTACAAAGGCAAAATCGTCCGTGACACCGCTAATGTCGCTCTGCACCAAAGGGTCACGGCTCATCTTCTCCAGCTCTTTTTTGTACCGCTCTCTCTTGATCGCTTCAACGGTCGTGCGCAGAGAGTTGGAGACCAAATCGGAGAAATTTTTGAACTGTTCGAATGCGCCCTCTTTTTGCAGCTCCAAAAAAAGATGCTCGTCGATGGTGATGGTTTTTCGTAACATTCCAGCGCCTTTGTATGAGAATAGATCATACATTTTATCATACTATGTGTCGCATCGCGACACTCTACCAATACAAAAGAACTTCATCAAGCTTCCATAACCTTGACATCTTCTATCTCTAAACCCTGCGTATAGATAGGAAGCATGTGTTGACTCAATGGTTAGATTGAAAAAGGTGGTTTTTGATCCGTAACCAAATTTCAGTCGATTCTTAGTGCAGCTTCATTATAGTTGTTGAATTCCACAAACAAAGTCTCTTTCATCGTTATTTTGCAGCAACGTATCGTACGCAAAAATGTCTGCTAATGGGCTCTCTTGGATGGATTCAATGTCAAAATCTATGCACGCAAGTTAGATAACAAAACAAGGAATCAATATGGCAAACAAAATTGAGCTATCAAAACAATGGGTATGTGATGGCCACGTACTCAAACCAAAGAATAGTGCTAGCTTGAGCAATACGTGGGTTTTTGACGGCAAAGAGATAAAGCCTAAATCAGGAGCCAACTCTAGCAACACGTTCGTATGGAACGGAAAAGAGCTTAAACCTAAATCAGGAGCCAATTCCAACAACACATGGATTATTGAAGGCGGAAAAGTAAAGCCCAAAAGTGGAGCCAACTCAAACAATACATACGATTGTAGCGATGATAGTATTCTCGTGATTGCAGGTCAAGTAATGCTAAAGCTCTGGTAGGGTGTGTGATCATGCACTATTTTGGCATTAGGGATCTTCCTATTGAAAGTATTGGTGATGAGTCGCTTGGATTAATACCCTACATTCAAAGCTTGTCAGATTTTGTTCTCGCTTGCGAAACACCTATGACCATCGCCATCCAAGGTGATTGGGGCAGTGGGAAAACAAGTGCAATGAATATGATTAGAGAAAAAATCTCATCGGAAGTGGTACCTATTTGGTTTAATACATGGCAATTCAGCCAATTCGAGATGCAAAAAGAGCTCTCCATCTCTTTACTTTCATATTTTGTCGATGAGCTGGATGACAAAGAAGCAACTTTCAAGAAAAAAATAGGCGGACTGCTTAAAGGCCTCGGCAAAATGACCGCTGCCGTTATTGCGGAACAGACCGTAGGCGAGACGATGGCAGGAAAAATCGCCGACGCACAAAGCGAACCTGTCGATTCTGCAAAAGCGCTTAAAAATCTTAAATCTGAACTCCATAAAGCGGTTGAACAAAAACTCAAACTGGCAAATAAAGCACGGATTGTTGTCTTTATTGATGATCTGGATAGACTTCAACCTGAAAAAGCCGTTGAGATGCTTGAGGTTATGAAGCTCTTTTTGGATCTACCTTTTTGTGTCTTTGTTCTTGCAGTTGATTATGGTGTCGTCATTAGAGGAGTGCGAAAAAAGTATGGAGATGAAAAGGGTAGAAGTTTTTTCGACAAAATAATTCAACTTCCATTTAACATGCCAGTAGCTCAATACAACATTGAAAATTACTTTTCTGACTTGCTTAAAAAAACAAAAATTCAATTTTCTGACAAAGATGTACGACTTTATAGGGATTTAGCGGCATACTCTATCGGAATAAACCCTAGAGGACTCAAAAGGCTATTTAATCTTTTGTTACTGCTCAATATAACAGCCAAAAATCAAAATCTTCTTGAAAGTTCTGAAGAGGTAAAGGTATCTGAAAGACAAAAAGTTATCTTCGGTGTTCTGTGTCTGCAAAGCGGTTTTGAGGAAGCTTATAGATTTTTGTCAAGATCAAACATTTCTGAAGAACTTTTACGAAGCATGGCAGACAGAGATAAGCTCAAAAATAGTTTAGAGTTTGAATCTTTGAGAAAAGATATAAAAGATGATGAAAAAATAGAAAAGTTAGCAGAGTTTATAGAAGTTTTTATAGAAGCTCTTCAAACCGAATATGATGGCGAAGACAAAATATCAAACAAAGAGATTAAAAATCTTTTAGAAATATTGAGATTTTCATCTATCACAAGCCTAGATGAGAGTAGGGCAAGTAATGGCTTAAATTACAATGAAAGAAAAGAAAATAGGGAAGCTCTAAAACATTTTTCTGAAGAACTAAATAAGAAATATAAACAAAAATTAAAACTGCTAAAAGAGCAATTCTATGTTTATCAACCAAGAGATGAAAGCTACGCTTCTTTGTATCTTCACATTCAATCTAATGGCCTCTTCTCAATAAACTTCTCTTTTGATCAAAACGGATTTGCTATTTATGAATCTGATAGTGGCTCAAAAGTAAACAGCAGCGCTGGAATTCAATTTTTTAATTCGGCGTTTTCCGGTCTTGGATTTGATAAAATCGACTACGAAAATGAAATAGCTTTTTCTGAGAAATTTGAAGAGTCACACCCTTTTAATAAAAAGCTTGAAAGATTCAAAAGCAAGACTGCAGAAACGCTTGAGAAAGTGTTTGAAAGGCTATCATGATGAAAAATAGTGAATTTGCCACTTTCTTTATGGCTGCAAAATCAGCGGTTCTGGCAACAGAACAGAATAGTGCGTCTAGCGGTGGTGGCTTTAATATTTTTTCTATTTTAGGAGTCGAGCACAAAGAGGTGACCACGCACTCTGCACTTTTAAGAGAATTGCTGGATCCAAAAGGCTCACATGCTCAAGGTGATAAGTTTTTAATTGAGTTTCTGAAAGTGATTGATTTTTTAGGATTTGACACAAAAAACACAAGTGTACACGCTGAATTGAATGCTACCGAAGGGCTTGGCAGGATGGATGTCGTTTTGGATGAGCCCAACAATCTTATTGTTATTGAGAATAAAATATATGCGCCAGATCAAAAAAACCAACTTGAGCGATACGAAAAATATGCAAAAATGCAAAACAAAAATCACAGGATTTTTTATCTAACGCTAGATGGAAAAGAAGCTGAAGAGCAAGAGAGTGAGGGGGTTGATTACCATGCGATCTCTTACAAATCTGAAATTTTGGAGTGGATTGAGAACTGCCTACAATTGGCGATTCCGCCTAGAATTTCTTATGTGCTTCATCAGTATAAAGATACGATTAGACAACTCACCAACCAAGCAAGCGCGGAGATAGAGATGGAAATTGAGAAAATACTCGACACCGTAGACAACATTAAAATAGCCAATGCAATTTATCAAAGTTTCCCAAGCATTCTTACAAGAAAAGAGTTGTTATTCTGGAAAAGTGTAGCAAAAGAGCTAGAAAATATTACTCACGAATTCGGCTATAAAGTAGCCACAATTGATGAAGATACTCTGCTACATGACCTTCGAAATAGACCTAAGCAGGGCGTAAATTGTATTTGGATTAAAACAGAAACCTATGCTGATAATAAATATATTTGGGTTTGTATTGGATTTGACGGATATAGTCCAAAACTCTATCTTTCAGTTTCACCCTATGATGAAATTGGTGAAAACCATCTTGGTGATGATGATCATAAATACATCGCAAGCAGACTGGCTTTTAAAGATCGCAAATATTATAAATACATCTGCAAAAATTATGATATGTACAACTACGGAATCATAAAACTCTTGGAAAATCAAAATGATCATATATTCTTAGAAGATATACAAGTAGAACTTGAGAATTTTTTTGATCTTCTGGCAAAAACGAAATTTTAAAAACCGACATAATGCAAATTTTAGATATGCTAAGAGCTCATCTTGTCCGTGCTTGAGCCCTGTCTACCCTAGTAAGTAAAAAGAGTTTAGTAGTGGAGCAAATTAACAAAAAGGGCTTACATGTAAGCCCCTAAATGTGCCCCCGCTCATAAAAGCGCCGCAAATACGCATCCAGCGGATACATAAAGCGATAAATCGCGGGAACGATCAGCAAGGTCAGAACCGTCGAGCTAATCAGTCCGCCGATGATGGCAATGGCCATCGGGGCGTTGCTCTCATGCCCTGCGCCGCTGCTCAGCGCCAAGGGAAGCATCGCGCCGATCATCGCAAAAGTGGTCATCAAAATGGGGCGCAAGCGGCGCTCTCCGGCTTCAAGCAGGGCGGTTTCTACCTCTTTGCCCTCTTTGATGGCGCGATTGGCAAAGTCCACCACCAAGATGGCGTTCTTGCCCACCATCCCCATCAGCAAGATGATTCCGATGAGCACAAAGATGCTAAAGGGGTTGCCGCTGAGATAGAGCGCCAAAATCACCCCCGTAAAGCTCAGCGGCAGCGCCACCATGATGATGATGGGTTGGATGAGCGACTCATAAAGCGCGGCAAGGATGATGTAGATCAAAATCAGCGAGAGCCCCACCGTAAAAGCAAAGGCCGCCGCCGTCTCTTGCATCCGTTCGATATCGCCCGTGTAGCGGTAGTGGTAGCCCGGCTCGAGCATCGTCTTCATCGCTTCATCAATTTTCGAGACCACATCGCTCAGCGCCGCTCCTTCGAGGTTGGCGGTGACAAGAATTTTGCGTTCGCGGCTAAAACGGTTGATCGATGCCGCCCCCTCGCGCATCTCAAAGCGCACCAAGCCCTCAAGAGCGACAAAATCTCCGCTTGCGGTTTTGATCTGCAGCTTTTTGATATCTTCGACGCTTTTGCGGTATTCATCGCCGAGGCGCAGGGTGATATCGTATTGACGTCCCTGCTCTTCAAAGCTTGAGACGGCACTTTCGCTCGAAAAGGCGCTCGAGAGCAGCGCAGCGATCTGCTCTACGCTCACCCCCACACGCTGCGCGTTTTCGCGCTCGATGACGATGCGTACCTCGCTTTTACCCGGTTCAAAATCGCTATCGATATCAATCACTCCATCCATCCCCCCAAGCAAGGTTTGCAGCTCTTGCGAGAGCGCTTCGAGCTGGTTTAGATCGGGCCCCGTGAGCACCACCTGAACGGGGGTATTGGACTCACCCGAATCAATCGGCGGCAGATCCTCAACGCTGATGGTAAAGCCCTTAAAGGCGGCAAACTTCCTGCGGTACTCCCCCACAATCTCCTCTAAGCCCTCCCTGCGCGCCTCGACAGGGACGAGCTTGACGTAGATCATCGCCTTGTGCGGCTCATTGGCGCTCGTGTAGCCGACGCTCAGCGCCACATCCTCGATGCGCGCGTCACCTTCGAATACATGTAACATCTTGGTAGTCGCCCTATTCATCGCCTCGAGCGAGGTGCCTACCTCACCTTTGATGAGCACGCGTAGTTCGCGCATATCCTCCATCGGTACGAAGGTGCCCCCGATTTTGCCCGCAAGGCTCCCCGAGAGCACCAGCACCCCAACGGCGCCCAGAAGGGTGAAGGTTTTGTAGCGAATCAGTGGACGCAGCAGCGCGCGGTACCCACGATCCAGCCGCACAAACAGCGGCTCCGTGGCGTGCCAAAAGCGCCCCTCGTGGCCGCTAAGAATCCGCGCCCCCACCGAGGGGATAAACATGATCGCCACAAAAAAGGAGAGCACCACCCCCGAAGCGACCGTCATCGCAAAGGAGTTGAAAAACTTGCCGACGATGCCGTCCATATAGGCCACCGGTACAAAGACCGCCAGCAGCATCGCCGAGATCGCCAGAATCGAAAAGGCCATCTCCGCGACCCCCTCAAAAGCGGCGCGAAATCCCTCGATGCCCTGCTCCATCTTTTTCGAGATGTTCTCGATCACCACAATCGCATCGTCGATAAAAATACCGATCGAGAGGGTAAGACCGATCATCGTCAAGCGGTTAAGGTCATAACCCAGCATATCAATGAGCGCAAAGGTGCCGATGATGGAGGTGGGAATCGAGAGCGCCGAGACCAGCGTTGCCTTGGCGTTGCGCAAAAAGAGAAAGACGATCACGATGGAGAGCAGCGCCCCAAAGAGCAGATCAAATTTGACGTGGTCGATATTGACCATAATCTTGCCCGACTGATCCTCAACCGGGGTGATCGTATAGTCGCTTCCCGCAATCGCCTGCAGCCCGGAAAGCGCTGCTTTGACCCCCTGCGCCACATCCAGCGTATTGCTCCCCGAGATCTTTTGGACCTGCAGCAGCACCCCGGGCGTACCGTTCACCAGAGAGTAGCTTTTGGCATCCTCAAGACCGTCTTCGACGCGCGCAATATCTTCCAGCCGCACCCCCGGACGCACCATCAGTGCACGCAGCTCCTCCACACTTGTAGCGTCGCCGCGCGTCTTGATGATCAGATCGTGCGACGCATCCACCAGCTTGCCGCCGCCGGCGCGCACATTTTGGCGTGCGATCAGATCGCTCAGCTCGCTGGCGGAGAGGGCGTATTTGCTCAGCAAAAAGGGATCGACAAAGATGCGGATTTCGCGCTCGCGGTATCCGACGATCTTCACCTCGGCGACATCTTTGATCCGTTGAAGCCGGGGCTTGAGCTGCTCATCGGCTAAGCGCATCAGCGCGGGGATATCGCCCGTCTTGGTCGAGACAAAGAGCTTGATCGCCGCCGCGCCGCTGGTGCTCACCTTTTTGACAATCGGGGCCTGCACACCGTTTTCAAAGCGGATACCGCCGATTTTGTCACGCACGTCATTGGCGGCTTCTTCAATCCCTTTGAAGAGCTCAAACTGGATCATCACGACACTCATGCCCTCATAACTGGTAGAGAGCAGTTTATCGATGCCATCAATCCCCGAGACCGCCTCTTCGATCTGGTCGGTCACTTTGGATTCGACCGTTTCGGGATCAGCCCCGTAGTAGGCCGTCTCGATGGTGATAATGGGAATGTCGATATTAGGAAAGAGCGCCACGGGCATGGAGCGAAACGACATTACTCCAAAGACGATGAGCGAGAGCACCATCATCAGCGTGGTGATGGGTCGATTAATAGCGAAGCGGTACATCTACTCCACCTCGATACTGCCCTCACCGAAGAGCCCGACCATCAGACCTTCGGTGAGCACTTCGGCGTAGGCTTTGCGCGTTTTGGGATCGACGCTGGGATAGACCTTGGCAATCACCCCTTCGCGCTGTGTATCCGAACCATCAACCCTGTAGCGTACATGTAAGCCCGGTTTGATCTTCTGCCAATACTTCTCATCAAACCCCGCCACCAACTTCACGCTAGAGTCATCAATGAGCGTCAAAACGGGTGAGAGCATCGCCCCGCTTACCCCATCGCCCACCTGTTTGTGCCGCTTGGTGATCACCCCTGCATACGGGGCGCGCAAAATGCTCTTTTGCAGCGTCGCTTCTTTGAGCGAGAGGTCGGTTTTGGCGCGGCGCAGCGCGGCCTGAGTTTGAAGGTAGGCCGATTCGACCTCTTCAAAGCGCTCCTCATCCATCACGTCGCGCACCTGTTTAAAGCGCTCAAACGACTGCTGTGCAAAGCGTGCGCGCAGCTCAGAGAGCGCCACGTCGTCGCGGGCCAGCGCCACGGAACGCTCCAGATCGTCGTTGTCGAGCGCCAGCAGCACATCGCCCGCTTTGACGCGCGAGCCGACATCCACGCGCATGGTCTCAATCACCCCCGTTGAGGTAAGGGTGAGTTCAGACTCTTGAAGCGCCACGACATCAAAGGTCATATAGACGGACTCCGCGCTCAACACAGCGGCGCACCAAAGGGAAAGTAGTACAGTTTTCATCGGACAAACTCCTTGATATCGTATCCAGCGTGGTAAAGATAAAGTGCATGCGCCATCTGCAGCGCATGTTTGGCGCGTACACGTTGCGCTTTGGCTTTGGTAAGCAGGGAGAGCGCATCGAGATACGCCACATAATCCACAAGGTTGGCGCGGTATTGGCGCTCAACCGTCTCAAAGGTGCGCGTCGAGGCATCCAGCGCGGCTTGCGCGGCGTCGATCATCGCCTCGGCGCGCTCTATATTGGCTTTTGAAAGCGCCACATCCGAGGCCACGCGGCGCTCTTCATAGGCGCGGTGTGCATCGAGGGCGAGCTTTTGGCTCATTGCTCCCTCTTGGGCCTTTGATGAAGCAAAAAAGTCAAAAAGAGTCATATTGGCCGCAAAGACCAAACGGTTTTGATGCTCCACGCGATCCAGCGGAAAAACGCTCGATTCATTGGCATAGCCGTAGTAGGTGTAGCTGTCCTCCACCGATAAGGTCGGATAGTACGCGGAGAGCTCCCGCTGCGCGCCGCTTAACGCCGCGTCGGATTGGTAGCGCAAAGAGCTAAGCAGGTCGTGCTCACGCAGCTCAAGCGCCTCAGGCAGAGCAAGATCAGCATCTTCGAGGCTCTGTACCTCTAGCGCGCTGCGCGTATAGAGCGCCGCCATAAGCCGCTGCTCTTCATAACGCAGATCATGCAGCCGATACGTCGCATCGGCTTTGGCCGCGCGCAGCCTTTCATACGCCTCTTGGCTGACGATACGTGCATGCAAAAACTGCTTTTGACGCTCCAGCTCTTCGCTGAGCTTTTGAAGGCTCTGCTCTTGGGCGGCGATATCACCGCGCAACGAGAGCAGCTCAAAGTAGTACTGCGCAATCTCCAGCGAAAGGGCCTTTTGATCGGCGCCGGTTTGCGCACTGCGCGCCGCTTTGCGCGCTTCGAGTTCATCCAGCGTATGCTCCCGCGCAAAGCCGTCAAAAATCAAAAAGCTGGCTTTGGCACCGCCGCTGTAGCTCTCGCCCACGTCGATGCTGCCGCGCTCATCCACCAGCGCGGCGTTGCCAAAGAGCTCGATACGCGGTAAATATCCGCGTGACGCGGCACTTTTTTGCTCTTGCAATGATCGCTCTTCAAGCTTCCATGCCGAGACCTTTTCACTCTGTGATGCGGCCTCTAAAAACATCGAAAGCGTCTGTGACGCCAGCGCCGCATGGCAGAGCGCCAAGAGGCCGGTGACTATTTTGTGCATGTTTTCCCCCTTTCAAGAAGTGTTAAAAAGTATCCGACCGTTTCATCACAACGCTCCATCAACGCTTCGCCGGTGATGGTGGTGTATTTGATGGCGCCAATGGTGAGTCCTTCAAGCAAAAAGGTGAGCTCCATCGGATCTTTGCTGCTGCCAAAGTGCTCTGCGAGCGGCACCATCACCTCATCGGCGATGAAGCGAAACAGCTCCATAAGCGGATGTTCCTCGTCGGTGTTGTTCATAAAAAAGGTAGGGTCGTTAATGATGCTCTGGCGCAGCGCGTTGCGGTTTTTCGTCATCGCTTCGTACTTGAGCGCCACCAGCTTGTGCACGCGCTCAACCGGACTCTCAATCGGGGCGATCTCTTCGCGCAGCAGTGCACCGTAGTATTCGATCTGCGATAAAACATAGTTGGTGTAGAGGTTCTCTTTGGAACCAAAGAGGGTGTAGATGGTGCCGACGGAGAGTTCGACGGCTTTGGCCAGATCAGCGATTTTCATATTTTCATAACCATCGCGCACGAAGAGTTTTCCCGCCTCTTCGAGGATCAGATCACGTTTGTAGGCCTGCATTTTGGCACGTACGGACACGGGCGGCTCCTTTACATATAAAGATGAATGCCGCTATTATGAACTTAATACTATTAATTGATACTTAAATTCTTAAAAATGAATAAGATTCATTTTTAAGCCATTAGAACAATCTTTGAGACCAAACGTAGCAGTTGTTCGGGCGTTGCCTGATAGGGATCAAAAGGGAGCGTTTTAACAATCGGGAGTACATGTAGATAAAACGCGCCGGAGATGTCGCTCATCGTCCAAGCCTCAAAGCGCCGCGCATCAATAGGGTCATGGATCACCGTTGTCACGTCGTGATGGCGCGGATCTTTTTTGATGTGGGCGTAAAGCGCTTCGATCTGCGCGCGCTCGCCTTCGAGATACTGCATAAAGTAGGTGCCGTCATAGATCAGCGCACCCGTCAGACCGCGCGCTCGGTTGTTGCGCGCCGAGAGGGTCAAAATGGCCTGAATCTCTAAAAACTCCAAAGTAGGATCACCCCTGCTAATATACAACAACGCGATCAACGCTTCTTGTTTGACAGCTTCGTTCATCTGCTCTGCTTTATCATAAAATATTATCCGCGCATTATAACATTAGAAAAAATGATCACCGCAGCATCGTCGCTACACGCCTCTCTTTCGAAGCGTCAATGTCCCTACAAGTAGAAGCAGCACCGCACCTAAAAAGAGAAAAAACCGCTGCACTCCGAGCGTCGAAACCAACGGATGAAAGAGCAGCGGCGAAGCGAACTACCCCATAAAAAGTGCGCCGGTGAGGTAGCCTGATGAGCGCACGCGACGACTGTGGTGGCTTTTTGAGAGCATCCACGCGGTGACGTTGGTCATCAAAATCCCCCCGCCAAAGCCCATGATCGGCGAGGTAATAAAAAAGAGCCGCACATCGCGTACCAATCCTATGAACACAAAGCCCACCGCCACAATCACCATCCCGATAAGGTAGATCTGCGCATAATCAAAGCGCTGCTTGAGCTTGGCAAAAGAGAGAGCGCCTAGGGCGTTAAAGATAAAGGCCGACGCGATGATCGAACCCGTCAGCGCCCCGCTTGCGCCAAAGTGGTTGATCATCAAAAAAGGCATCTGCGTGGGCAGCAGATAAAAGAGCAGCATCAGCGTAAACGCCAGCAGATAGATCCGCCACAGCGACGGATGGAGTGCATCTGCGGGTGTGACGGCAGCCGGACGCTGCGGCGCTTTGATAAAACGCAGCGCCAAAGGGATGTAGAGCAGCCCCAAAAGATAGATGCCAAAAGCGTAGCGCCAATGAATATCACTCAGCCACCCGCCGCCCACCAAGAGCGCCAAACCGCCGATGGAGGAGAAGGCGCTTTGCAACCCCATGTAGCGGTGGCGCCGCTCGGCGTCGAAATAATCCCCCACCAGCGCGGTGGTGAGAATCATCAGCGATGCCACCGCCACCCCAAAAAGGGCGCGAGAGAGCAACAGCGCCTCGATGCTCTGCACATACAGCCCCGCACTGCCAAAGAGGGCAAAAAAGAGCAACGCCACGCCAAGGGTGCGCGAACGCCCGAACGGGGCGAGCCAATGGCCCAAAAAGGGGGCAAGCAGGGCGATCGAGAGCGAAGGCAGGGTGATCATCAACCGTGAAAGCAGCTCAATGTGCGGCTCATGAGGAAAATGCTCGCCAAGACGCGGCAACGCCGTGATGATGGCCACGTTGGACATCATCGTCGTCATGGAGATGAGCAAAAGGGTGATTTTGGTGGCGATAGAGATCATCTAAGCCTTACATGTAAACTCAAGCCTTAGGCGATACGCCGCTTGATCTTGGCTTTGTCCTCATAGAGTGCGGCATCGGCTTTGGTCACAACCTCGCTAAAACGTTCGCCGATTGAAAAAGGAGCGATACCGTAGGCGAAACTGACCGCAAACTCGTGTGTTGCGGTACGGATTTTGCGCTTGCGGTGCAGCTCGCGCATGACATTGACGATATCGTGCACCTCATTGAGCGCCTGACGCTCGAAGATCAGCAAAAACTCATCCCCGCCGTAGCGGATCACATGCGCCTGAAGCTGCATCAGACGACCCGCAAGGTGGATCAGCACCTTATCGCCGACGGCATGGCCGTAAAGATCGTTGACCTGCTTGAAATCGTTCAGATCGATCAACGCCATCACCCCCTCTTTGGCAAAACATTCACCCGCCTCATCCAAAAAGAAGCGCTCCAACCAGCGCCGATTAAGGGTGCGGGTGAGGCTGTCTTGATAGGCGATTTCGCGCAGACGCGCTACCTCTTGTTGCAGCCTCTTAGCCTCTTCAAGCACACGTGTGAGCTCCGCCTCATCTTTGGCATGGATCGCTTCGATGGCGCGGTTGGTGTTGGCATCAAGTGCAAGGACATGGTTGTAAACCTCTTCGTTGATCTCTTCATTGCTGCGGATGCTCTCCGCGCCGATATCAATGTGATACTTTTTGGCAAGGCTTGAGAAGACAACACGGTAGGTTGAGGGGAGAACCACCTCTTTTTGGTTGACCAGATCCATCGTTTTTTGGGTGACTAACTTAAACCCTTCATAGCTTTCGGACTGTTTCATCGCTGATCCTGATGGGAATTAATGATTAAACAGACTATAACACAAACATCTTTTGAAGGGCTGAAATTTTTTAGTCCGTTGTGCTACAATAGGTTGGCCACACCCCACATTCAAAGAGGGTACTTTTAGATGCATCATGTTTTTGAGGAAATTATCAGTAGTCAGCTATTTGAACACGGTTCAATCGCTGTTTTTTTGTGGCGTAACGCTCCCGGATGGCCTGTCGCTGCAGCATCGAGTAACCTTAAAGCGCTGCTGGGCTACGATCCTTCGGTCTTCACTTCGGCAACAATCAACTATGCCGATCAAATCCATCCCGAAGATGTAGTGCAAGTTTTTGAAGAGGTGCGCCGCGCAAGCGAAGAGCTTACATGTAACGCTTTTACCCATGAGCCCTACCGTTTTCGTCATGCGCAAGGGCACTACCTTTGGCTTAAAGACGCCACCACCATCATCCGCGACGCATCGGGGGCCATTACCCACTATGTAGGCTACCTGCACGACATCAGTGCCGAGATCGCCATGCAACAAGAGAGTCGTTTTTTAAAAGAGCGGCTCGATCTGGCGATGCAAGCGACGATGGACGGTTTGTGGGACTGGAACGTGCAAAGCGGCGAGGTCTACTTCTCGCCGCAATGGAAGGCCATGCTGGGTTTTGCCGATCATGAGCTGGAGAACACCCTTGAGACCTAGAAAACACGCGTACATCCCGATGATCTGGAGAAAGTTTATCACGATATAGAAGCGCACTTCGCAGGCGATACCAGCCAGTACCGCAACGAGCACCGCATTCGCTGCAAAGACGGTCGCTACCGATGGGTACTCGATCGCGGCATCGTGGTAGAGCGCGACGAAGAGGGTGCGGTGCGGCGGATGATCGGTACCTATGCCGATATCGAAGAGCGCAAACGCAAACAGATGGAGCTGGAGCAGAGCCAAAAGCGTTTTATGGAGATTACGCAGATCGCGACCGACTGGATCTGGGAGGTGGATGTTCACGGACGCTACACCTTTGTCAGCGAACGGGTTAAGGAGGTGCTTGGTTACTCGCCCGAAGAGCTACTGGGTCAATCGCCGCTGAGCTACATGCATCCACAAGAGGCCAAGCGCGTCGGAGCAATCTTCATGCAGTATATAGAAGCGTGCACCCCTTTTCGCGATCTTGAAAATGTCAATCTCCACCGCGACGGCCATGAGGTCATCTTGCAAACCAGCGCCCTGCCGATCTTTGCGGAGGATGGATCGTTTGCGGGCTATCGCGGCACCGACCGTGACATTACAGAGGAGCGCCGCGCCCATGAGAAACTGCAGCGCAGCGAACACGCACTCAGCGAAGCACAGCGCCTCGCCTCCATCGGAAGCTGGACGCTTGATCTGCAAAATAATCACCTAAGCTGGTCAGATGAGATCTTTCGCATCTTCGAGATTGATTCTACGCGCTTCGAGCCCTCTTATGAAGGTTTTTTGAACGCTATTCACCCCGAAGACGTCGCACGCGTCAACGAGGCATTTGCGGCATCGGTCGACAAGCGCGAACCCTACAGCATCGAGCATCGACTCCTGTTGAATGATGGCCGCACCAAGTATGTGTGGGAGCGCGGCGAGACGATCTACGACGACAGCGGTACGCCAATACGCGCTCAAGGAACGGTACAAGATATCACAGAGCGCGAAAAACTCAAAGCGGAGCTGATCGCCGCCAAAGAGCGCTCCGAAGCGGCCAACCGCGCCAAAAGCGAGTTTTTGGCCAACATGAGCCACGAGATCCGCACCCCGCTAGGGGGCATCATCGGCCTTACAAGACTGGCGCTGGCTACGGAACTAAACGAGCAGCAGCGCGACTACCTGCAAAAGGTGCAAACCTCCTCCAAGGCGCTGTTAAACGTCATCAATGACATTCTCGATTACTCCAAAATCGAAGCCGGACGGCTCGATATCGAAGCGGTTGAATTTAGGCTCGAAGAGCTGCTGCGCAACCTCTCGGATCTCTTCGGCTACAAAGCATATGAGAAGGGGATCGGACTACACTTTTTGGTAGAAGGGGTAGATGATGCCCTCCTTATCGGCGATCCGCTGCGCCTCACACAGGTACTCAACAACCTTGTCGGCAACGCGATCAAGTTCACCCGCAAAGGAGACGTCATCGTACGCATCGCACCCATAAAGCGCGGCGCAGAGCATCTACATCTGCGCTTTAGCATCAGCGACAGCGGCATTGGAATGAGCCCTGCGCAACAGCAGATGCTCTTTACGCCCTTTCATCAAGCCGACACCTCCAACACCCGCATCTACGGCGGTACCGGCTTGGGACTGGTGATCTGCAAGCACCTCATCGAGCTGATGGGCGGAACGATTGAGCTACAAAGCACTGAAAACGAAGGGAGTACCTTTAGCTTTGAGCTTAGTTTACGCTGGCGCAAGGATGTCGTGCGCACCTTTGCCACACTGAAAGGAACACGGGTGCTGGTGGTAGATGACGATGCGATCAGCCGTAGCGTGTTGCGAGAGATGCTCGAATCGCTCGGTGCCGAAGTCTTTACATGTAACAGCGGCGAAGCCGCCCTGCGCAAGGCGCAACAGACCCCTTGTAGCTACTATCTCATCGACTGGAAAATGCCCGGCATGGACGGGATCGAGACCATCCGCCGTCTACGAGAGGTTTTGGGCGAGACAATCGGCAACGTCATTATGGTGAGCGCCTTTGCGAGTAAAACCGAACTGCTCGGCGTCGCCCGCAAAGAAGGGGTCTGGATCGAGCAGATGCTCGAGAAACCTTTCACCCCATCAGATCTACTCGAAGCCTTCGAGCTTGCACCGCTCAATGCCGCCGATGATGCACAAACAGAACACTTTGCGACCAAAGGCTCGGTATTGCTCGTAGAGGATCATGAGATCAACGCTCAGGTCGCGCAGGAGAATCTGGAGCACTTTGGCCTACGCGTCACGCTCGCCGCCAACGGAGCAGAGGCGCTTGAGAAGGCGCGTGGGGGGCGTTTTGATCTCATCTTGATGGATATTCAGATGCCGATTATGGACGGATTTGAGGCGAGCCGCGCCATCCGCGCCTTCGACACCCAAACCCCCATCGTAGCCCTGAGCGCCGCCGTGATGGAGCGCGACCGCCAAAAGACCAAGGAGGCGGGCATGAATGCGCATCTGGCCAAACCGATCGAGCTCGAATCGCTCAAAACGGTACTCAGACGCTATCTGGGCGAACTGCCGCAAAACAGCCGACCGATCACGATGACAGAAGAGCCGCTTGAGCTTGAAGGGGTCGATGGATCAGCACTCTTAAATCTGGGAATAGGGCGCGCGAAGCTGCGCTCTTTGTTGCATGCCTTTGCCAAAAATTATGCCGACGGCGCGCAACGTCTTGCCGACCTCGATGTCGGATCGGAAGCGTTTGAGCAGGCTATCCACAGCCTTAAGGGGATCAGCGCCAATCTTCGCATGAACAGCCTACACGCCGAATGCGTCGCTATCGAGCAAGCAAGCGTTACCGAGCGTCTCATGCTGCGCACGCAGATGCTAAGCACGCTAGAGGCGATCGTCACACGCATCCGCGCACTTCCAAGCGACACCCCGACCATGAGCGCCAAGGCGACACCGCGAGCGCTGATTGCCGATCTGCTGGAGCAACTAGAACAAGACCGCTACATCGAACCCCAAACGATCACCACGCTCTGCGCAGGATTGGACACCCCCTTGGCCCTAGAGCTACGTGCTGCCTTTGATAGCTTCGATTATGACCGCGCACGTCACATACTTCAAGGCTACACACAGGAACAGCCATGAATACCCCCGCCATCTTAATTGTCGATGACGAACCGATCAACATCACCCTGCTCGCCGAGCTGCTACGGGAGCGCTATCAGATCCGCGTCGCGCCCAGCGGCGTAAAGGCACTTGAGAGCATCCAAAAAAAGCGCCCCGATCTGATTTTGCTCGATATTCACATGAGCGATATGGACGGCTACGAGGTGGCCAAACGCTTGCGCAGTGAAACGCACACTGCCGCCATCCCCTTTATCTTTCTCACCGCCAAAGGGGAGAGCGAGGCGATCCGGCGCGGTTTCGAGCTCGGCGCCGTCGATTACATCACCAAGCCCTTCAACAAAGAGGAGCTGCTGGTACGCATCGACAACCACCTCAAAACCCAAAAGCTTCAAAGCGATCTCTCCAAAGCGCTCTTCGAGAGCCGCCGCCGACTTGGCATCATCGATCGCTACATCGCCTACATCAAGACCGACACCCAAGGGATCATCCTAGAGGCGAGCGAGCGCTACTGCCACTACGCGCACTGCACCAAAGAGATGCTGATCGGACATAACATCAACGTTCTGCGCCACACCCAAACCCCAAAAACGCTCTATGAGCAGCTCTGGGCGCATCTGCAAGAGGGGCGGGAGTTTTCATGCGAGATCGAAAACCGCAACTTCGAAGAGGGCACCAACTGGTACAGCGTCACCATCTCCCCTGAGTATCAAGAGAGCGGCATACTTGGAGGCTACATCGCCTTTTACGAGCTGATCGATGAGAAAAAGACCATCGAGCGCCTCTCTCAGACCGACGCCCTTACGGGTCTGTACAACCGGCTCAAACTCGACACCCTGATTCAAGAAGAGCACGCGCGCGCGCTACGCTACGGCTTTGCGCTGAGCATCTTGCTCATCGACATCGACCATTTTAAAAAGATCAACGACCGCTACGGCCATCAAAGCGGCGATCGGGTGCTTGTTGAGGTGAGTGCGCTGATGCAAGACGCCACGCGGCGCTCCGATGCGCCCGGACGCTGGGGCGGAGAGGAGTTCTTGATCGTTTTGCCGCATACCGACGCGGCGCAGGCAACCGTTCTGGCCGAAAAACTGCGCCGCCGCATCGAGCAACACGATTTTGGTATGGTGGGGACACAGAGCGTAAGCATCGGGGTGAGCCAGCTTACAGAAGCGATGAGCATCGAAGCGCTCTTCCGCAGCGCCGATGAGGCGCTTTACCGAGCCAAGAGCGAAGGGCGCAACCGCGTCGTCACTCTGTAACATAGCGTCGGCACAGCGCCAAAAAGGCTTCGCCGTAACGCTCGAACTTCACCGCTCCGATCCCGCCGACACGCAGCATCTGCTCCTCGTTTTGCGGCAGCGCCAAAGAGAGCTCTTTGAGGGTTTTGTCGCTGAAGATCACATACGGCGGGACCCCTTGCGCCTGCGCCAGCTCGCGGCGCAGCGTGCGCAAGGCATCAAAGACCCGCTCGTCGTATTCGCCTGAGGCGGGCGCTTTTTTGGCCGCGCTCGCTCTAAGCTCCAGCCGATCGGAGCGGATCTCGACGCTCTGTTTGCCGCGCAGAATCATTTCGCCGACGGGGGTGAGGGAGAGCACCTGAAATTCCCCTACATGTAAGGCCTCAAGCTCCAGCAAACGCTCAAAAAGCACCATCCACTGCTTTTTGTGCCACGCTTTCCCGATGCCGTAGACCGAAAGCGCATCATGGCCGTTTTCCAGCAGGCGCTTCTCTTTGGATCCCATCAGCACGTCGATGAGGTAATTTTTGCCAAACCGTGCACCGCAACGATAGAGCGCGGAGAGAAACATCTGCGCTTCGCGGCTAATGTCGCGCTTGGCGCGGCTGGTGTCGGTACAGTTGTCGCAGTGTGCGCCGCACGGCTCGATGGTATCGCCGAAATAGCGCGCCAAAGCCTGATGGCGGCACCCCTCCTGCGCGGCAAAGCGGCTCATGGCATCAAGCTTGGAGAGCAGATGATCGCGGTATGGTCCCGCTTCGAGCGGCTCGATAAAGCGCTTTTGCGCAATCACGTCACTCGCCCCAAAGAGCGCCACCACCTCCGCATCATCCCCATCACGCCCCGCGCGGCCGATCTCCTGATAGTAGTTCTCCAGCGTCTTGGGCAGCGCGGTATGCAGCACGAAGCGGATGTTGGATTTGTCGATCCCCATCCCAAAAGCGATGGTGGCGACAATGATGCGGGTCTCGTCATGCACGAAGGCGCGGTAGATCTCGTTGCGCACACCCGCCTCCAGCCCCGCATGGTACGCCTGCGCTTCAAAGCCCTTGCGACTGAGCATCTGCGCGATGCGTTCGGTGCTTTTGCGCGAAAGCGCGTAGATGATGCCGCTTTGATCCTTGCGCTCTTTTAAAAAGGCGACGATCTGATCATCTCCATCACCGATGCGGTGCTTACATGTAATGAAGAGATTGGGCCGATAGAGCACTCCGCGCAGAATCAGCGGATCGTTTAGCGCCAAATGATCGACAATATCGTGACGCACCGTGTCGGTTGCGGTCGCGGTAAAGGCGGCGATGGGGGTATGGGGAAAGTGTTCGCGCAACTGCGAAAGTGCGCGGTAGTCGGCGCGAAACTCATGCCCCCATTCGCTAATGCAGTGCGCCTCATCGAGCACAAAAAAGTTGATCCTGACCCGCCGCAGCAGCGCGCGCAGCGCATCGGTGTTGAGCCGCTCGGGCGAGAGGTAGAGAAACTCCAAGGCACCCTCTAGCAACTGCTCGACGATCTGCGCGCTTTCACGCTGATCTTGCATCGAAGAGAGCATCTGCGCGCGCATCCCCGCAGCGCGTAGCGCCGTAACCTGATCATGCATCAGCGCGAGCAGCGGCGAAACGACGACCGTGGTGCCGCCCATGAGCAAGGTCGGGAGCTGATAGCACAGCGATTTTCCGCCGCCGGTGGGCAGGATCATGAGCAGATCGCGGCCGCCGATGAGCGCCTCTACCGCCTCTTGCTGGAGGGGACGAAAAGCGCTGTGCCCGAATCGGGACTGGAGTACTTCTAAAGGCTGTGGATTCATGCGCGCCATTATAACCGTTTCAGCGGTTTGACACTTTAAGCGGTATAATGGTTTTTTTCATGGAAGGAGTCTTCATGCGCCCAAACAACCGCAGCAACTTTGAAAGCGCGCTCAAGATCACCCTGATCTACGTCGCTTTTGGGGTGTTGTGGATCTATCTCTCCGATATGCTCGTCGCCTTGTCGGCTCAAAGCCATGAGGAGTTCTGGCGTCTGGAGACCTACAAAGGTTGGCTTTACGTCGTGCTCACGGGAGCGCTCCTTTTTGCCGTGAGCTACCGTTTTTTAGTGCGCCGCGCACTCAAAGAGCGCGAGATGGTTGATGAGATTCGTGCGCGCGAAGCGCTGCTGCATACCATCGTGCACAGCACACCCGACGCCGTCTTCGTCAAAGACATGGAAGGAAACTACCGACTCTTCAATGAAGGAGCGGGTCGACTGGTGGGCAAAACACCTGAACAGGTAATCGGACGAGACGACGCCGCGATTTTCGATGCGCCGACCGCGGAACGCATCCATGCAATCGATATTGCCATCATTCAAGAAGGGACGATACGCAGCCATGAAGAGCTGCTACGCACTGCATCGGGAGAGGAGAAGTACTTTTGGGTCACCAAAGGGCCGCTCTATGACGCACAAGGGGAACCGATCGGCCTTTTTGGCATCTCGCACGACATCACACTACACAAAAAACACGAAGAGGTCCTGCGCGCCGCCAAAGAGCGCTTCGAGCATCTGGCGCACTATGATATGCTCACGCGGCTTCCCAACCGCCTCAGCATGATCGAAAAGCTCGAAGCGCTTACCCTCTCACGCGACCACTTTATGCTGCTGGTGCTGGATATGGACAACTTCAAACACATCAACGACTCCTACGGACACCGCTTCGGCGATCGGGTGATCGTACAGACTTCAAAGTTGCTGGAGCAGACCTTTGGGCAAGAGGTCTCCTTGATGCGCACCGGAGGCGACGAGTTTGCGATGATTTTAGGCAACACTTACGGGCTGGAACGAACCCACGAAGCGTTGCGCCGTCTGCGCGAACACCTCAGCGCCCCTTTTCGCATCGATCAAACCGACCTCTCGGTGAGCCTGAGTATCGGCATCGCCCGTTTTCCCGACGACGCCGCCGACGCCCAATCGCTGCTGCGTAATGCCGACGCCGCGATGTTCGATGCCAAACACAAAGGCAAAAACACCTACAGCTTTTACGAGCCGCGCTTCACCCGCAAAGCGATCGAGAACGCCACCATCGCCGCACAGCTCAAAATCGCCCTCAAAGAGGGGGGATTTAGCCTCTGCTATCAGCCCCAGATCAACCCGCGCGACGGTTCGGTCATCGGTGCCGAAGCTTTGCTGCGCTGGAGCGGCAATGAAGCGCAGATGCCCCCTTCGTTCTTTATCCCCATCGCCGAAGAGAGTGGGCTGATCTGCGATCTGGGCAGTTACGTCATCCGCCAAGGGGTACAAGATATGCTGCAGTGGCAGCGTATGGGTCTTTACAACGGCAAGATCGCGCTCAACGTCTCCGCCAGACAGCTCATACAGCCCGACTTTCTGAAAATGCTCGATGCCATCATGCAAGAGCTGGGCGCGTCCACGGAGCACTTTGAGCTGGAGATTACCGAGAGCGTCGTTTTGGAATATCCCGAAAAGACGGTCGATCTGCTGCGCGCCATCAAAGATCGGGGTTTTGACATCTCGCTGGATGATTTCGGTACCGGCTACTCCTCGCTTGCTTACCTCACCCAGCTCCCCATCGACAAGCTTAAAATCGACCGCTCTTTTATCCGCAAGGTGGTCGATGACGATAAAGGGCGCGCCGTCGTTGCGGCCATTATCGCCCTGGGTAAAGCGCTGGGGATCTCCGTTTTGGCTGAGGGGGTGGAGTATGAAGCGGAGCTCGCATTCTTACGCGAAAGCGGCATCGACGCCATTCAGGGCTATTACTACTACCGTCCGCTGACGCACGCTGATTTTGAGTCGTTACTGCGCACTAAACAGTCAGAAGCGGCGGCACTTGCCTCGAATATACTCAAAAAATAATCACAAAACTGCTCTTTCACGTGTAGCGCAGTGCTAGAATGCGCCAAAAACGAGGAGCAGCCCATGTCTGCCAAAGCCTTATTCATACAGCATTTTCGGCACGCACGCACCAAACACCTGCAGTGGATCAATCAGGTCAAACTGATGATCAGCGGCATCGAACAGCCAGAGCTGCCGCTTAATCAGGCGCAAAGCGCCTTTGGCGCGTGGCTCTTCGATGAAGCGCTGATGCTCACAAGCAGCGCGGCCAGACGGATGATCGACGAGCTGATCGCCTTACATACGGAGTGCTACGACCACTACATCCGCATCTACCACATCCTGCACAAAGAGGCAGGACTGCTTCAGGGCATCTTCGGGATCGGCAAAAAAGCCTCAAGCTACGAGCTGCAACTCGCGCAGCGCTACTACGAAACCCTGATCGAGCGTTCCGATCAGATGCTCTCACGCACGCGCCAGCTTGAGAGCTATCTGCTCGCCCTAGCCGAGAGCGAGTATGAGTCGATGTTCATCGAGAGCACTCCCGCTGCGCAGCCGCCACAGCCGCAGCGCAGCGCTACTACAGGAGTGAGCTACTACCGCGGACAGCGCATAGAATAGCAGTTGCATTCAAACGCCAAAGGAGCTTTCGTGAGCGTACAGGACAAAATCAAAGAGAATCTACTCAAGCAGATCTACACCGACATCGACAAGATGTACGACTTTATGGCGCAGCACTACCGCCTCTCAAGCGAGCATGAGGACCTGATCGTCAAACAGCTCAACCGCCTCAAAGATCAGTTTTACCTCATCTCCGAGCACAGCGACCTCTCCTAGAACGCCATCTGCATACACGCTCGTATCTTGTTTAAGGATACGCCATGTTTGAAGAGTATCTCTACGAAGCGGTGCGCGACCTGCTGCGCGCGCACGCGATCAACGGCTACGCCGCGAATATTTTAGCCCCTCATGTGGCGCGAACCTCGCTGCAGATGAACCACCTCTATGAGGATCTGGGCTTTAAAAGCCGCAGCGAAATGGGGCGCTTTATGAGCCGTAACTTCCCCACCCTCGCCGCGCAAAAGCCCAAAGAGAAACTCTGGAAAAAGTTTCTCTACGACTCTATCGGTGCTGTTGCTCCGGCCTGCATTACATGTAACGACCAAGCCACCTGCTTTACATGTATGCTCAGCGAGATGAGCGCATGAAGAGTCCTTCGATTTCAACTGCCGAGCTCTACACCCACCTCGAAACCCTCATTCGTACCGATACGCCGCTCTTTATCCACGGCAGCCCGGGGATCGGCAAGTCCTACATCGTCGCCGACGTGGCGCGCAAACACGGCCTCGAGCTCATCGACGTGCGCCTCTCCCAGCTCGACCCCGTCGATCTGCGCGGGGTGCCCGCCATCAAAAACGATCAGACCGTCTGGATGCCGCCCGTCTTTTTCCCCAAAGATCCCCATTCCAAAGGGATCTTGTTTCTCGATGAGCTCAACGCCGCGCCCCCATCGGTGCAGGCGGCCATCTACCAGCTTGTGCTCAACCGCCGCATGGGCGAATACGTGCTGCCTAGCGGCTGGCGCATCATCTGCGCGGGCAACCGCATCAGCGACCGTGGCGTCGTCTTTCGCCTGCCGACGCCGCTGGCCAACCGTATGGTACACCTCTGCGTCGAAGCACGCTTTGAGGAGTTCAAACAGTTTGCCATAAAGGCAGGCTTACACCCCTTTGTGATCGGATTTTTGGGCTTTCGCCCTGACTTGCTCTCGACCGAGCCCGTGGTTGAGGATGAGGGCAACCCCGCGTTTGCGACGCCTAGAAGCTACCACATGCTAAGCACTATCCTCAAAAGTGACTCGAGCATCGAGCGCATCGCCCCTATCATCTACGGCACCATCGGCTATGGCGCGGGGATCGAGTTTGTCGCGTATGTGAAGGTGTATGAAACGCTACCCGATATGGCGGCGATTTTTGAGGGGATCTACCCCGAGATCCCCAAAGCGCCCGCCATCCTCTACGCGCTGGTATCGGCGATGGTGGCCTATTATGAGAGCAGCGACGCACACAAAGCGCACGTCTTTGCCATCAGCGACCTGCTGCCCAAAGAGTTCGCCGTGATGCTGATCAAAGACATGATTGTCAAAGACGAATCACTCGCCGCGCATGAAGCCTTTGAAGCGTGGCTGGCGAAGTATGGGGAGTACATCATCGCGTAAGCGGTGGCGTACCGACAAAGAAATAACGACTTTAAAACGGTACCGCTTGCAGACCCTGACTATTTGCGCTCCTGCTTTGTCGATTTTGGCGCTTTGTCTTGGAAAAATGCTCTTGAGCTAAGCCCATCAAATGCTTAAAAAGGGTGGATTATTAGAACATGACGAGAGGAGTGTAGCGTGATAAGCAGGGTTGGTGCACCTTGTTTTTCGTTACATGTAAGGGAAATTGGGTGTAAAGTAGCCTCGTCCCCATTTTCTTCTTGTCTTTAAATCAGAATGGATTCAGCCTCGAACCCATAGAATAGGTCTTCACATTTTTTGGGAACCAGCGTGCCGAGCATACGCATAGGAGAAGTTGATGAACTGCAGCGAAATCATCTGGCGCAAACACGCACTTGAGCGAATGATGCAGCGCAATATCAGCCGAGAGGCAGTCAAAGCGGTCGTAGCACAAGGGCGTGTACAGCGTATATGCCTGATCAAAACTATTTTGAAGAAGATTTCATCACAAGGAAAAACCTATGAAACAGTGCCCGCTTTGTCAAGGAGCAATTGCCCAAGGCCACACCACCTTTAGCGCTGATCTAGGCTTTGACGTGGTAGTAGTGCGCCATGTACCCGCTCAAGTATGCGCACAGTGCGGCGAGGAGTGGCTGGATGATGCCACCTCTACTGTGCTTGAGCAGACGATTGAACGTGCGCGAGAAAATAGACCTGTGGTTGAAGTGATCGAGTGGCAAACTAAAGTTGTAAAGGTGGCGTAGTGGTTGTATTGTTGCCCGTCCCCATTTTCCACAGTTTCAGGACGTTGGGAACGAGAAAAATATAATAGTGCAAATAAAGGACAAAAAATGAGGTATTTACTAATAATAACACTAAGTTTATCTTTACATGGATGGGAAATTTCACATTCTAAAGATGCATTTGAAAAGACTGAAACAACTATACTGAGTCAAAAGTCTGAAAAACCCATTCCAAATATAATTGGTTTACCCGTATATCCAGAAATGGTAGTTCGAGTGACTAATGGTGAAATGGAAATTTTTTTAGATGTAAAAAGATATATGGGCGGTGTCACATATACTATTCATAATTATAAAGCAAGAACGGAAAATGGAGATATAGGTAGAATTAAAGAATTCAATTGGTCAAAAATAAAGAAGCTTTTTTTTTCAATGAATTGTTTTTTACTAAATGGATTGACATATTCAAGTACAACAAAGAATTAATATGGAAAATAGATGTTTATCAATCTTCACCTGTTGTTATAGAATTTTCATTAAATGGATTTACAGAAAAATTTGATGCATATATAAAACCGATCACAAAACCAATTCAAAATGTTGATTCTTACTCCACGACAAAATAGGAACCCAAATTGCTTAAGCTGATCCAAAAAGCATTTGAGGGTACAAACAGATGGAATATGTCGAG
>JAFGUB010000062.1 GCA_016938735.1 Campylobacterales bacterium
ACCCATGCAAAAAGAGTTCAGTTGGTGGCAAGCTCAAATGAAAAGAGCTGCTTGATTTCTTTGTACCATGAAGAGTTGACAGATCAGCCCTTAAAACCGAAGAGAGCTGCTTGCAGTGCCACCGCAAACAGGGCTACAAAGTGGGTGACGTGCGCGGCGGCATCAGTGTGCGTTTTGATATTCGCTCCGAGCGCGCGACACTGGAGCAGATGCGCGACCGGCTCTATGCCAATATCGCCTTTTTAAGCCTCGCCGGTGCCGCGCTTTTGGGAGCGATGGTGCTCTATGGACGCATCCGCGCGAGCGATGAGGCGAAGATCTCCGAACTCAACGCCACGCTGGCATATCAGGTGCGCGCGCTTGATGCTTTTAATGCCACCTTGCACCAACGGGTCGATGAGGAGGTGGCCAAAAGGCGCGAGGGAGAGCATCTGCTGATTCAGCAATCCAAACTGGCCGCTATCGGCGAGATGATCGGCAACATCGCCCACCAGTGGCGTCAGCCCATCGCGGCCGTAAGTGCCATCTTGCTCAATATCAAATACAGCGCACTTGCGCAAGGTATGGAGGCTGATTTTCTAAACGAGCGGATGCGCGAAGCGGAGGGGCAGCTGCGCTACATGTCCCAAACCATCGAGGATTTTCGCACCTTTTTTAAGCCCGATAAAGAGAGCGAGGCCTTTGACGTGGCGCAGGAGTGCCACCGCGCCTATAAGATCATTCAAGCCGTTCTCAACGAACACGGCATCGACTTGCAGCGCTTCTCCAAACCCCATATGATCGCATGGGGCTACCCCAGCGCCTTTGCGCAGGTGGTGCTCAACATTCTCTCCAACGCCAAAGATGTCCTCATCGAGCGCAAAGTGGCGCAGCCGCGCATCGAAATCCATATCGAACGTGAGGAGGGCTGGATTGTCTGCACCATCAGCGAAAACGGCGGCGGAATCGATGAGGCGGTGCTCGAGCGCATCTTCGAGCCCTACTTTACTACCAAAGCGCAAAACGGCACGGGTATTGGTCTGTATATCGCCCAAGAGATCATCCACAAACACATGCGCGGCAGCCTCAGCGCCTACAACACCCCATCAGGCGCCGCTTTTAAGATCATGATCCCGCAAGGAGAACGCCATGTTTGAACCGCTCAAAACCAAGACTATTTTGCTCGTCGAAGATGAGCCGATCATCCGCGAAAACCTCGCCGCCACGCTGCGCTACTTTTTCAAAACGGTCTATACCGCACAAGACGGTTTTGAGGGGCTGGATGCCTTTGAAGCACACCTGCCCGATATCGTCTGCACCGATCTAAAGATGCCCAACATGGGAGGCTTTGAACTGATCCAAACACTCAAAGCGCGCCACGCCAAGGCCTACACGATCATCGTCTCGGCCCATACCGACACCGAGCTGCTGCTCCAAGCGATCCGCGAAGGGGTCGATCGCTACCTCATTAAGCCCATCGGCGAAGCGGAGCTGTTTGAGGCGTTTGAAGCCTATATCGAGACCTTACATGTAGGCCAGAAGATCGCTTTGGATCCCACGCACCTCTTTGATCCGCAAGAGCTGGTCATCGACGCAGAAGCGCAGCGCTATGAGCTCAACAAAAAAGAGGCGCTGCTGCTGAGTCTGCTACTGGAGCATCGCGGCCACAGTGTCAGTTATGAGGTGATTGAGCAGCGGGTGTGGGGGAGTCAGTCGATGAGCTTTGCGGCGCTGCGCAGCGTGGTGCGCGACCTGCGCAAAAAGATCGGAAGCGCGCAGATTCACAACCTCTCGGCTTTGGGGTATCGGCTGGAGTAGTTAGCGCTCCAGTGCACCGATCAGCTCCAGCGGAGTGACGCCGAGTGCTTCGGCGGCGGCCTTGACGCTCATGGAGCCGTCCGTTTGAAGCCCCATCTTCTCAAGCTTGCCCAGTGCCACGGAAAGATCGATGCCGCGTGCGGCGCAGAGTTCCTCTAAGCTCTTTTTACCCATACCGCTCCCCTCACTCAGAGAGGTTTTGGTGGACTTTGCGTCGGGCTTGATCAGAGAAAAGAGCAGTGCGGGGGTAACGCTGTTTTCTTTGGCAATCGTTTCGATGCTCTGTGTGGGCTCCGCCTTGATGCCCTTGTCGGAAAGCCTCTGCAGACTCTGCTGCAATGGAAGCTTGAGCTTTTGCGAGAGCTGCTCTAGGGTGTCAAGCTCGGCATGACTATAAGGCGGTGCAGCCAGCTTGTGCTCCCAGCTCTCTTTGAGCGTGTCGCCCAGTGAAACGATCTGTGCGAACGGAGGCCACAACAGCAAGGAGCCCACGGTAATCAGTACGGCTACGCCCAGTGAAATCAGCAGTTCGCGCGTGATGGAGAGCGACGCGGCCACCTTGGGCTTCATATAGGAGTAAAAGGGACGCCAGTTGTAGTAGAGATGCAGCGCTACCACAAAGAGCATCAGCAGCGTCGTCACGGTGTGCAGGTGCGCCCACTGATCTTTATCCAGCCCCACGATGCGCCACTCGCTCCAGCGCGCGACACGTCCGGGCGGTGCTAGATAGAGGATGATCCCGCTGATGCTTGAGATTAGAAACATCCACGCCAGGGTCAGAGAGGTGATTTTTTTCATGGAGTAGCCTTTGAATGGGATTCTAACTGCGTGCGCAAGGCGGCTGCCTCTTTTTTCATCCCCTCAAAGAGCCGTAGCGTCACATCGGGGTAAGCTCCGCCAAGCCCTTTGCCATCATCCCCGTGACAGCCGCCGCAGTTGCCGTCATAGTAGAGATTCCCCTCGCGCACATACTCGGGATGGCTCGGGCTACGGCCTGAGAGGGTGATGACATAGGCGGCAATCTTCTCAGCAGACGCAGCGTCCGCATAACCTGCCGCCATCGGCCCCGCTGGGAGTTTAAGCACATCAGAGCCTTCGCGGATCACCTTTTGGATGTAGCGCTCGCAGCACGCCACTGACCCGATGGAATCCAGCCGCGCTTGGAGTGCGGCCCTATCTTCTAGCGGCGCTTTTGGGGTGTTACATGTAGCCGTTTTGGGCGGCTCTTGGCGTTCGCTACAGCCTAAGAGCAGCAAAAGCACCAAAGGAAGCAGGCGTACCATCAATCAAGCCTCATTTCAAAATCGCCTCATTGTAGCGCATACGCGCTCGGATGCGCTTGATGCAGGTCACTTCCCCACCACCACAGCACCACGCCAGCCTTTTTGAGTAGCCCTCTATTTGCACTTTAGTGACAAAAATATATAATATTGCAAAACAAAACCAAGGAGCCACGCCATGCACGCTTTGAACCAACTTGAAAAACAGCAGGTGGGTTTGCGCCTTCCACGCTATCTGGTGGAAGAGATGGACGAGCTGACGCGCGAATATGCGATCAATCGTACCGATATCATCTGCGAGGCGATTACCTCATACCTCGCGCAGCAGCGCGCGGAGCGCTTTTATCAGGATTTTGATGCATCGTGCAAAGCAATCAAAAGCGGCGCAACATCCCAAACTCTGGATGCTTTGATCGATGAGCTTGAACATACACGCGCTTGATAGCTTCGTCAAAGAGGCCAAACGACTGCAAAAAAAGTACAACAATCTCTCTGATGATCTCAAAACGCTCAAAACAGTGCTAAGCGCCAACCCCAAGGCGGGTGTAGCGCTAAGCCGACATTGCTATAAAATCCGTTTGGCTAATTCATCGATGCCGACCGGAAAAAGTGGAGGATTTCGGATCGTCTATTACTATTGGGACTCAGATGGAAATCTCTATCTGATGAGCATCTACTCAAAAACAGAGCTAGAAACGATCAGCGAAGAGCGACTGATCGAGATTTTAAGCGCAAATGATCTGATCTAGCCCACGACACGGGTTTGGGCAGAGAGAGCCTTTATAAAGCATTGCAACCCGAAGCCAAACCCCGATTTGAAACGCTCATGAGGGTGCAGAACAGTTTAGGCGTCGCTTTGAAAGCGCGTGCGTAAGGCTGTGGAATTTTCTTTACATGTAATGGAAAAGTTGCCTTGTCGACGTTTTGTTTATCGTTTATTTAAAGTAGCCTGTCCCTATTTTTTTAAAGTAGCCTGTCCCTATTTTTTGTCCCTATTTTTTTTATTTTCATTTTTTTCATTGACAAATAAGGTGCTTTTGAGTACTTTAACAACATAGCATTTTACCCATGATGCCACTACAGCAGCATAGGAGCCAACTTGACACATAATGATACGAACGTCGATCACGACAGAAGACGGTTTAATGGCCTTATAGGTATGGCACTGGTCAGCAGCGTTTTAGGACTTGAAGAAAAAGCAGAAGCTGGACTTTTGAATAGAAAAGACATTCCACCAGGAATTGAGCACTGTAGAGATAAGTGGGTAAAAGAAAGTTTTCTTTACTGGAGACAAAATGAAAATTATTATCAATATGCAGGTTATGAAGTTTCATGGTCAATATTAGACCCAAATGGAAATGTAGGGCCTGGTCATGTTCATCCAAATACTCCTTTTATTGAACCTGCATTTCATTATGTTAAAACATTTAATGGTTCAATAACTGAAGATTCTCCAGAAAAGATCAAAGGAAAAAACCCTTCACTTTATTATTTTATCAAAGGATTTGAACAATATAAAAAAAGTTGGATAGATGGTAAATATGTACCTAAAGATTATGAAATTAATGATATAGAAAACTATTTTTTATCTGCAATTTTTGAGAGTGCCGGAAAATTAAATCTTTTACCAGAATATAAAAAATCAAACTTAAACGAACAAGAAAATATTTTAAAAAATGAAATTATGGGCTCCTATGAAAAACTTGCACAAACAGCAGATAAAAATAAAAGGGAAATTAATGATGAATACAATAAATTACTTGTAGGTGCTTGGAGTAACTTTTGGTTAATTTCAAATTATCAATTAGAAGAAGGAAGGAAGGAAAACAGCCCAAAAGTGATGAATTTTTATAATATAATTGAACAACCAATGAAAAAAATATTAGAATATCCTCTTAGGGAACCTCCTTATTATTATCTAACTTCTGGAACCAAAATTTAACTTTTCCTCGTTTTCCTCGTTCCCAAGCTCCAGAGACTGTGAAAGACATAAATTGGGACAGATAAATTGGGACAGGCTACTTTAAATAAACGGTAAACAAAACGGCGAAAAGAGAATATTTTCGTTACATGTAAACCCAAAAACAACCCATGCCAAAACTTCCAATAATACTTACATGTAACCCCATACAGCCTTACACCTACGGCACCATCACCATACCCGCCCAGAAGTTCAAAAACTGGGCTGGAGGCTTTTCTCTTTCCCAAACCCGATTTACGCTAAAATTCTCTTATGAAAAAAGACATCACGACCAAAGAGACCATCAAGGCCATTACTGAAGATATCGCTATCTATATCCTCGGCCTTGACATCTCTGATGTGGAGTTTGTCGATAAAGAGCTGCAGCGCGTTGAAAAACGCGAAGCCGATATTGTGGCTACCTGCAAAATTGACGGCATCGAATCAATCTTACACCTTGAGATTCAAAACGATAACGATAAAACGATGCATCAAAGAATGCTTCGTTACTACAGTGACATCATTGCACGCTTTGAGCATCTGCCGATTTACCAATATGTTGTTTACATCGGCAAAGCAAAACTCACCATGCAAGAGTGTATTCACAACGATCAGATGGATTACCGATACAGCCTTATCGATATGCATACGATTGATTGCGAAAAGTTTCTACAGATGGACACACCCGATGCACTGGTACTTAGCATCTTGTGTGACTTTAAGGGCAAAGATGAGTTTGAGCTCTTGATGCATCTTACCTCAAGACTAAAAACCCTGACCGGAGATGATGAACACCGCTTCGGTAAATACATGTTGATGATGGAAACGTTATCGGAAAACAGAGACTTAAAAGAAAAACTAAAAAAGGCGGAAGAGATGTTACGAACAATTACCATGGAACAGTTGCCCAGTTATGAGCTGGGGATGGAGCGGGGAATGCGTGAAGGTGAGCTTAAAGGCAAACTTGAAGGCAAACTCGAAACAGCCAAAACGATGATTAAAGAGTTTGGCCATTCAGCCGAAGAGATTGCTAAAAAGCTCGATCTCTCACTTGACCTTTTACTTAAGTATCTCAAGCACTGAATATCAGGTGTGGCCAGAGTTACATGTAAGGTCTTGAAAAACGGATGTCTAAACTCCAGAAATCCCTTACATGTAATCAATTCGATCGCGCGGCAAAGTCTATAAAGACGCGTCCGGTCGTGGTGTACGTGTGGTCGGAACCCACTTGGACGTCACTGAGTCCTTAAAGCAGCCGATGCAGCATTGATATAGATCAAATCAAAAAATGCTTCGCTCGGCTATGATCTCGGCAAAAAGGAGTACTATGTACAAAGCAACCCTGCTCACGCTCACATTTGCCGCAACCCTTTTGGGAGACGACGGATATGCGCTCTATCAAAAGCACTGCGCTTCGTGTCATATCGAGTCTTTGAGCAAAACCGAAACCAAAAAACGGTTCGCTTCCCTCAAAGCTCCGCCGATGATCGAGGTTGCGAACCGCCTCAAAGAGAACATCATCATCGCCGATGAAGACGAAGACGTCAAGCGCCGCGTGGTAATCGCCTTTATCAAAGAGTATGTCCAAAACCCCGATCTGCTCTACAGTATGTGCCACCCGATGGCGATCGAGAAGTTTGGGCAGATGCCCAGCCTCAAAGGCAAGCTGACGCCCCAAGAGCTCGAAGCGGTCGCGGCGTGGGTGTATGACCATTATGAGGGCAAGCAGTTCGAGTAGCGTGCTTTAAACCATCCACAT
>JAFGUB010000009.1 GCA_016938735.1 Campylobacterales bacterium
TCTAGCGAATCTAGCGAATCTAGCGAATCTAGCGCGGCCTCTTCAGAACCTGCAAAAGTGGCCGAGCCTTCGCTTGTAATAGAAGCGACGCAACCCAGTAGTGTGTATGCGGCATCATCAAGTGTGCCGCATAGCGTTGCGGTGATCGGTGACACTCAGGCATCGAGCCAGAAGGCGTCGTTTGGTGTTTGGAATTGGGTTGTATGGCTTTTGACGCTCTTGCCGGGCATTGGTGCGCTCTGGTTATGGCGCAGTAATCGCGGCTTGCGTCGGCGCGTGCAGCAGCTTGAATCTCAGTTGGCCCATCAAAACAGTGATGCGATCAGTAAAGAGGCCTTCTTGTCGCGGATGAGTCATGAGATCCGCACGCCAATGAATGCCATTATTGGCTTTAGCCATGTTCTGCTTGAAAGCAGGCTTGATACAACACAAACGCAATATGTTCAAAACGTTCAAAATGCCGCTGCTTTGCTGCTCTCCATTGTTAATGATCTGCTTAATTACTCCAAGATCGAAGCCGGACAGGTTGGCCTTGAGAAGCGTCAATTTAATATCAATGCTATGCTCGATAATGTCTCTGCGCGATTTACCCAAAAGGCTGCCGATAAGAGGCTGGAATTTATCTTTGAAATTCACAACAATGTTCCTTCGCGCATCGTCGGGGATGAAGCAAAACTTGAGGCGGTACTCAACAACCTGCTCGGCAATGCGATCAAGTTTACCTACAAAGGCGAGGTGCTGCTCAAGATCAAGCGCCTGAGTGCATCAGAAAAACAGATTCTCTTAGAATTTAGAGTGTGTGATACGGGTATCGGGATTCGATCTGAACAGCTTGAGATGCTATTTGACTCTTTCAAACAGGCCGACAGCTCGAAGTCGCGCTCGTTTGACGGTATGGGGCTTGGGCTTTCGATCTGTAAAGAGTATGTGGGCATGATGGGTGGTGCGATCGAGGTGCAAAGCGCGCCTGATAAAGGGAGCTGTTTCATCTTTACGGTGCTCTTTGATGCGCCTGAGCAGATCGAATTGCGTAACTACCGTCTGCCTGATCGTAGCATCATGAACAAGCGGGTGTTGGTGGTGGACAATAATACCATCGCAGCCGGTGCTTTGCAGCGTATGATCGCTTATTATCACTATCATGCCGACATTGTTGCCAGCGAAGATGAAGCGTTACGTGTACTCAAAAACCGCGAATATGACATCGTCTGCCTGGATTCAAAGCTTTTGGAATCGGAAAATGCCGATACGATTCAGCGCTTCAAAGAGTACACCAACGCCAAAATCGTATTGCTGGAAAACAATGTTGTACGCGCTTTAAGCGGAGCCGTCGCGGGAGTGGATGCGGAGCTTAAAAAACCTTTTAGCCAACAAGATCTTTTTAATACCATCATCAACCTTTACAGCGAGCGCCCCACTGCGCAAGAACAGATCCCGCAGCACGGCATTAAGGAACGGCTCAAGGCATTCGAGGGGCGAAAAATCCTTCTGGCCGAAGACAATGCCATCAACCAGAATGTGATTTTAAGCCTGCTTAAAGAGAGCGGCATTAAGCTGATGATCGCCAACAATGGTCAAGAGGCGGTTGAGTTGCTTGCAGAGCATCCCGATGTGGGTATGGTCTTTATGGATATCTCCATGCCGGTGATGAACGGCTATGAGGCAGCGCGTGCCATTCGTGCGCAGCAGCGCTTCGCTTCGATTCCTATTGTAGCGCTGACGGCCAATATCCAGCCCAGCGACGTGCGCCAAAGCTTTGAAGCGGGGATGCAAGAGCACATCGGAAAACCGTTTAACGTCAGCGCTTTTTATGAAGCGATTGTGAAGTACATGGGCGATGGAATTCATCTCGCACCGCTTCTTGAGTCTGAAGTGCCTGTGCGGGATGTTGATCTCTATCTGAATAAAGAGCGCGGCTTGGAGTTGGTAGGCGGCGATACCGCACTTTTTGAGGAGCTGCTGGGTGAGTTTGTCGGGATGTTCGGGGGTGCACCCCAAAGCATTGCGACTTTGATCGTTGAGGGCTCTTTCGAAGCAGCCGTCAAGTTGGTACACGACATTAAGGGCGTTTCGGCCAACCTCGGCGCGATGAAGCTGCACGAGGTTGCCAAAGCGCTTGAAGCGACCTTGAAGCGGGCGGATGCGCGTCTTGCGGAAGAGGAGCTGGCGCATTATAGTGAGGTGCATCACGCCACGATAGCGGCCATGAGCGCATGATCCGTGCCTACGCCATTACCGATCCGGCCTATTACGGATCGACACCTGAGTTGTTGTGTGAGGTTGCAACGCGCCTGATTGTTTCAGGAAGCTGCGATTTTCTATGTTACCGTGACAAGCGGCAGCCTCGATATGAAGCGTTTGCACAAGCGTTAGCGCTTACATGTAAGGAACTTGGATTTGCGCGTCTGCTGTTGCATAACGAAGCGGCGCTGGCCCGAAGCGTCGGGGCGTTTGGTGTCCATTTGAGCTCAGAGCGCTCTGATAGGATCGAAGAAGCCAAGGGTTTGGGGCTTTTTACGGTTTACAGTGCTCATAGCGAGGGGGATTTAAAGCGTGCATTTGATCTCGGCGCAGACGCTTGTACCTACAGCCCGATCTTTCCTACACCGCATAAAGGCGCCCCCAAGGGTTTAGAGGATCTAAAAGAAAAAACGGCTAAAATGGGGCCCAAAATCATTGCGCTCGGCGGCATTACTACCCCTTTACATGTAAGGCAGGTGGAGGAGGCGGGCGCTTTTGCCTTTGCATCGATACGCTATTTTGTGCCATTTTTAGAGGAGACGCATGTTTGAAGTCATTATCGGCCTAGAGGTCCACGTCCAGCTCAATACCAAAACCAAGCTCTTTTGCTCCTGCCCCACCAGCTTCAACCACACCCAAAACACCAACACCTGTCCCACCTGTCTGGCACTGCCCGGAGCGCTGCCTGTCTTTAACCGTGAAGCGCTGCACAAGGCGGTGATGTTTGGCACGGCCATTGATGCGACGATCAACCGAACCAGCTACTTTGACCGCAAAAGTTACTTCTACCCCGACAGCCCCAGTGCCTATCAGATCACCCAGCTCTATACGCCCGTGGTGGAGCACGGCCATCTGATGATCGATTTTGAAGACGCCAGCCAAAAGCGCATCCGCATCAACCGCGCCCATATCGAAGCCGACGCGGGCAAAAACATCCATGAGGGTGATATCTCCAAGGTAGACCTTAACCGCGCCGGAACCCCGCTGCTCGAAATCGTGAGCGAACCCGATATGCGCAGCGCCGATGAGGCGATTTTGTACCTTAAAAAGTTGCACTCCATCGTGCGCTACCTGGACATCTCTGACGCCAACATGCAAGAGGGCTCTTTTCGCGTTGACGTGAACGTCTCGATCCGCCCCAAAGGCGAAGAGAAGCTCTACACCCGCGTCGAGATCAAAAACATCAACAGCTTCCGCTTTATCCAAAAAGCGATTGAGATCGAGGTGGCGCGTCAGATCGAAGCGTGGGAGGATGGCGTCTATGCCTCTGAAATCGTGCAAGAGACGCGGCTGTTTGATCAGGCCAAGCAGGAGACCCGCTCCATGCGCGGCAAGGAAGAGGCGGCGGATTACCGCTACTTCCCCGAACCTGACCTGCTCAAAGCGGTGGTTGATGATGCGATGTTTGCAGCAGCGACGCAGATTCCCGAACTGCCCGACGCCAAACGTGAGCGATTTGTGCAAGAATACGCCATGAACGCCTACAATGCGGAGGTGATTACTTCGCTGCCCGAGATGGCCCGCTATTTCGAGACGATGGTGGCGCTGGGGGCCAGTGCCAAAAACAGTGTCACATGGCTCACCGTAGAGCTGCTTGGACGGCTCAAAAACGGTGTGACGATCGAGACTTCACCCGTACGCGCCGCGACCCTTTCGATGATCGTCAAGCGCATTGAAGACGGTACCATTAGCGGCAAAGCGGCCAAAGAGGTGCTTGACTACCTGATGGAGCACGATGCAGAGGTGGACGCGGTCATCGAGAAGCTGGGACTCAAGCAAGTCAGTGACAGCGGAGCGTTGGAAAAGATCGTAGATGAGGTGCTCTTGGCTAATCCGGATAAAGTCGCCGAATACCGCAGCGGCAAAGATAAGCTCTTTGGCTTCTTTGTCGGTCAGGTGATGAAAGCCTCCAAAGGGAGCGCCAACCCTCAAAGCGTCAACGATATCGTCAAAGCCAAGCTGGGCTAGGCGCTGATGCATCAGGGTGGCAGTGCTTCTGAACCCTTCGGTCACTCCTTACATGTAGCGGTACGTATGGCCTACGCTTTGCAGGCCAGTGAGCGCTATCGCCGCTTCAAACACCGCATCCACGATCTGCTCGAAAACAACGCCAACCCGTACAAAAAAGTGCTTGACGCGATGATGATTATGCTGATCTTCATTAGTGTCGTGATTTTGATCCGTGAGGTCAAAAATCATGTGGCGGACGGATGGCTCTTTTTTAACAATTATGTGATCTCGATGATCTTTTTGACGGAGTATCTGTTGCGTCTGTGGGTGCACAGTAGCGCTACCGCGCGCATCATCGAGCAGTATGAGCGCGACCTCTTCGTACAGCGCCCCTTTCGGCTCTTGAGCGCCCTTGGCGCGGTGATGCGCGAGAAGTTCAGTTACATGCGTAAACCTGTAGCCATTGTCGATTTGATGGCGATTGTCCCTTTTTTTCACGAGATGCGGCTGTTGCGCATCTTTATCATTTTTCGTGTCTTCAAGCTCTTTCGCTACACCAAAAGTCTGCGCCAGCTCCTCTCCATTCTCTCCAGCAAGCGCTTTGAGCTCTTAACGCTACTCATCTTTGCCTCCATTGTGGTGTTTGTCTCCGGGGTCATGATCTACGTGATGGAGGCGAACAATCCGGATTCGCCCATCAATACACTTTATAAGGCGCTTTATTGGTCAGTCGTAACGATTTCGACGGTGGGATACGGCGATTTCGTCCCTGCGACGAATGAGGGGAGGGCGGTGGCGATGGTGGTCATCATCACGGGGATCGCGGTGCTCTCGTTTAGTACGTCAATCGTGGTGTCGGCGTTTACCGAGCAGATGGATGAGGTGGTGCGCACCAAAACCATACAAGACGCGCGGGCGTTGTCTCAGTTTTATCTGGTGTGCGGGTATAGCGAAATCGGCGCACTCGTGGCGCGGCGTCTGCGCACGCGGGGGCGCAAGGTGGTGGTGATCGATAGGGATGAACGCGCGGTGCGCAGCGCGAAAGAGCAGGGGTTGATTGCGCTTGTGGGGGATCCCGGATCCCTTGAGAGCTATAAGGCGCTTAAGATCGATTTTGCGCGCCAAGTGCTGTGCGTGCTCTGTCTGGATGAGAGCGATATCGCCAATGTCTCCACCGCGCTGACGCTTCGCGCCATGCATCAAGAGGTGCGTATCCTTTCGGTGCTGGAGCATGAAGCCAACCGTAAGCGGCTCAAGCTTGCTGGGATCAATGAGGTGCTTTATGTTCAGGAGATGATCGGACTCGTGGCGGCAGAGTTTGGCGGTAAACCTGTGGCGTTCGAGGCGATTCATGCGCTCAGCTCCGAGCAAAGCGAGGTCGTCACGGATGAGATTACGCTTGATGAGCATGTCGCCCGCCGTTTGGGAACCGTTGAGGCATTACATGTAAAGCCCTTTCGTCTCATTTTACTGGGGGTGTATGATTTGGCGGAGCGCCATTTTGCGTTTCATCCACCCAAAGAGTTTGCGCTTCAAAGTGGTCATATTCTCATTGTGATGGGAATGGCCCATCTGATCCGCGAATTCAAAGCCGATCTGCATTTGAGGTAGAATCATGGAATCAACGGTGCTGATTTTCGGTTACAGCGAATACGCGGTTCAGATCGCCAAGCAGGTGCGCTCTTTGCACCATGTGCGCATCTTTGTGCATACCGATGGGGAGGCACAGCGTGCTTTGGAGGACGGTTTCGAGGTTGAGCGTTTTGATTTTAGCGATCGGTGGCATGATGATGCCCAGCATTACGACGCGTTCCAGAATGTACTCTATTGCGCCCTTGAGGGGCGTGAAGAGAATCTTTTTTTGACCCTCTCTCTGCGCGACGCTTTTGTACGTTCTACCATTGTGGCTTTGGCCGGCAACCACGAAGATGTGCATAAGCTGAAGATGGCAGGTGCGGATAAGGTCTTTCCGATAGTGCAGATGACGGCTGATTTGATTGTCGATTTGATAGAGAAACCCATTGTCACAGACGTGTTGCACAAGATACTGTACGAAAAAAGCGATCTTCAAATCGCCCAGATCACCATCACAAAAGGCTCTTGGCTCTGCGGTAAACGCACCCACGACCTGCTGTGGGAGGGCGACTTGGAGGTGATCATCATCGCCATCGTCGATCTGGAGCTGCATTCGACCTTTGTCTTTACGGCTAAAGGGCTCAACCACCACATCGACGAAGGAGACATTTTGGTCGTGATTGGCTATCATGGGCAGATTGAAGCGTTTAGGGCGAGCATAGGAGGAGCATGATGGAGCGTATCGCGGTGATTGGAGCCGGAAAATGGGGGCAGGCGCTCTATTTTGCCCTTTCAGGGCGCAATGACGTCTGCATCACCTCCCGCACGCCGCGCGCGATGGAGGGCTTTGTGCCGCTCGAGGAGGCCCTTACATGTAAGCTTCAGGTGATCGCCATTCCGGCGCAGCAGATTGACGGATGGCTGAAGGCTAACTTTGTGGATCACGGCCAGCGCGTTTTGGTGGCGGCAAAGGGGATCGAGGCGCAGAGCGGTCGTTTTCTCAATGAGATCTACGCTGCTTATCTGAGCATCGAGCGCACCGCTTTTCTCTCCGGTCCATCCTTTGCCGCAGAGGTGATGCGCTCACTACCGACGGCTCTGGTGGTCAATGCCCACGATACGCAGACGGCTCAGGCCTTCGTCGCGCTCTTTCCCGAATCGATCCGCACCTATGTCAGCCATGACGTGATGGGCGCGGAGGTGGCCGGAGCCTACAAAAACGTCATCGCCATCGCGGCGGGGATTAGCGACGGATTAGAGCTGGGCAACAACGCCCGCGCGGCGCTTTTGGCGCGGGGGCTGGTGGAGATGAGCCGCTTCGGTTTGGCGTACGGTGCCGATATCGAGACCTTTTTGGGCCTTAGCGGAGCGGGGGATCTTTTTTTGACCGCCTCTTCGACGCTCTCACGCAACTACCGCGTAGGGTTGGGGCTTGCTGCGGGCAAAAAAAGAGACGAGATCGTAGCGGAGCTAGGCGAGGTGGCCGAGGGGATCGGGACGGCCTATGCGCTCTTTTTGATTGCAAAGCGAAAGGCGCTTTATCTACCGATTGCTCGAGAGGTTTATGCCATTTTAGAGGGCAAATCTCCGCATGAGAGTATCAAGGATCTCTTAAGCCGATGAGCGCTTCTGTGCAGATGCGGCCTTTGGTGTGGGGCTTGGTCGTTGCTGTGGCGATGGGTTCTGGCATGTTGCTTTGGCTATCGCCTTTGCAAGCTGCTCTGGTCGGGGCGGTGACGCTTCTGGTGCTGCTTTGGAGCAACGAGGCGCTGCCGCTGGGTGTAGTCTCGCTCTTGCCTATTTTGCTCTTTCCCGCACTGGGCATCTTGGAAGTGAAAGCGACGACGGCGCACTATGGTAATCCGATCCTTTTTCTCTTTTTGGGTGGTTTTATGCTGGCCATTGCGGTGGAGAAGAGCGGTTTGCACCGCTGGATTGCCGCGCGTATACTTTCACTTTTTCCTTCGACGGCGCGGGGGATGATTCTTTCACTGATGCTCAGTGCGGCGCTACTGAGCTCCCTGCTCTCGAACACCGCGACGGCGCTGCTGCTGATGTCGATTGCACTCTTTTTGAGCGAAGAACGGCGTATCAAGATGCGTTTTGCCCTCGCCATCGCGTATGGATCGAGCATCGGCGGTATCATGACCCCCATCGGTACCCCGCCCAATCTGATTCTATACGGTTTTATGCAGGGTAAAGCGATGGAGATGATCCCTTTTGTGCAGTGGATGTGGATGGTTGCGCCGCTGGCGTTTGCGATGTTGCTGATGGGCGCTTGGTTGCTGGGTATCGGTGTCAAAGGGGTGCAGATCGACCATCCCGCTCACCCGCAGGGGCTAAGCAACGATCAGTTGCGGATGCTATGGGTATTGGGTGCGCTGATTGTGCTCCTGCTGCTCAATGCGCCCATACGCCCCTATTGGGAGGGGCTTGGAATGAATGAGTCGTTGTTGCTGCTTGGCGTCGGACTTTCGCTCTTTTTTCCGCCGCTGCGCCAGCTTGAGTGGCAATCAGATGCGCGCAAAGTGCCTTATGAGATCATGTTTCTTTTTGGCGCCGGTTTTTCGATTGCGCACGCTTTTGCCCAGACGGGGCTGGCGAGCACCTTTGCCGATTCGCTGCTTGGCTTCACCGCGCTTGAGCCCCTGCTTTTACTACTGCTTGTGGCCGTACTCATCACCTTTGCGACCGAACTGACTTCCAATACCGCACTGATCTCCATTATGCTGCCGGTGATCTATGCCCTCTCAATGCAGTCAGAGACGCTCGATACGACGCTGGTGATGATGGTTGCTACTGTCTGCTCCTCTTACGCCTTTATGCTGCCCATCGCTACCGCGCCCAATGCCATTGCGATGAGCAGCGGCGCTGTTGAGACCAAAGAGATGATGCGCTATGGCTTGGTGCTCAATCTTGTAGGCATCGTGCTGATCGTCTCGGTTGCGTGGCTCTTTTGGCGGATTGCTCTAGCGCCGTGAGCACTTTTTATGCTACCCTTTGGGCTATCATTGCAAGGAGGTAGGGTGTCGGCGTTTTACAATCTGCTCGAGCATCAGTGGCTCTACAAAGAGATCTACACCAAACTCTCCCTCTCCGCGCCCGCGTATCGCTATTGGCAAAGCCCGACGCTCAAACTCAACCGTTACCTCTTTTTGCAAAAAGGCTCGCTGCCTGAACGCTACAGCCATATCGAGCCTGAACTGACCGATCTTTCGGGCTATCTGCCCACACTTTACGCGTCGCAGCAGATGGGGATGGACAGCCATATTTTCAACTACAAAAAGATGCGTCTCTACGGTCGATTCGAGTACAAATTCGTCGGCGACGTGAAATTTGTGAATCTGCGCCGTTTTTTTCTGGAGCACAACATCCGTATCAAAAAAGAGAGCATCGTGCGCCTTGGCCGCCTCGATGAACTGGTAATTTTAAGCGATGCGACCTTCTACCGCATCGATGATCAGTACGGTGTCGTGGTGTATGGATAAACGCATCGATGTAATGCCTTCTTCTCAGCCCAAACAGATACAATAGCGCTACAATCCCGCAACATTACATGTAAGGAAAAAAGCATGAAAGAGGCGATTGTTTTACTCAATATGGGCGGTCCCAATTCGCTTGACGAGGTCGAGGTTTTTTTGACCAATATGTTTAATGATCCCAATATTCTGACCATGAAAAGCACTCTGTTGCGTCGATTCGTGGCGACGATGATCACCTTTTTTCGTACCGAAAAGTCTCAGGAGATCTACCGCCAACTCGGCGGGAAATCGCCGCTGGTCGGTCATACGCAAAAATTGGTGGATGCTTTACAGGCGCGCCTTGAAGGGGTAGTGATCGATTTTGCGATGCGCTACACGCCCCCCTTTGCCGATGCGTCGGTTGCGCGGCTCAAGGCGGCGGGTGTGGAGCGCGTTTATCTCATTCCGCTCTATCCGCAGTACTCCACCACCACGACCAAATCGTCGCTGGAGGATTATGAAGCGGCGATGCGCCGCGGTGGATTTGACGCGACGACGGTGGAGATCAAACACTTCTTTGAAAACGAGCGCTACAACGCTTGTATCTGCGCGCGCCTGGCTGAAGCGATGGAGGGTGAGGTGTACGGCGATTTTGATCTGATCTTCTCCGCGCACGGATTGCCGCAAAAGATCGTCGATGCGGGTGATCCCTACGCCTTACATGTAAACCGCCACGCCGCGCTCATTACCCGTCAGCTCGAAGCTTTGGGGATGCGCTTTGCCGCCGTACATGTAGCGTACCAGTCCAAAGTGGGACCCATGAAGTGGCTGGAGCCTTCGCTCGAGACCAAGCTCAAAACCATCAGCAACCGTAAGGTGCTCATCTGCCCCATCGCCTTTACGATTGACAACTCCGAAACCGATTTCGAGTTACATGTAGAGTATGCCGAGGTGGCGCATGAGCTGGGTTATGAGTCGTACCGCGTGAGCCGTTGTCCTAACGATCATCCGCTCTTTGTTGAGAGCCTGCTGGAACTTTACGAGAAGATGCGCCCTTGAAACTCGTTATTTTCGATATGGACGGAACGCTGATCGATTCGCAGCATGACATTACCGTATCGATCAATCATGTACGCGCCGAACGCTATCAACTTCCTCCGCTTACATGTAGCTTTGTCGTCGAAGCGATCAACCGCGAGGAGCGCAACCTTGCCGAGCTATTTTATGGAACTAAACTCTATGAGCCGCACGCCAAGGCGCTCTTTGAGGCGCATTATCATGAGCAGTGTGTACAAAACAGCAGACTTTATGAGGGTATCAACACGCTGCTTGAGGCGCTCGTGCAAGAGGGCTATCGACTGGGTGTGGCCACCAATGCCCCCTCTGTTTTTGCTCATAGAATGCTTTCACATTTGGGCGTTGCCGGGCACTTTTGTTTGATCGTCGGTGCCGATATGGTTGAGCGGCCCAAACCTGACGCACAGATGCTCCATCTGATTTTCGCTCAGTGCGGATTTGATGTGGATCGTCACCAAGCATGGATGATCGGGGATAACAGTAAAGATATGGAAGCAGCGCGTCAGGCCGGAATTAAAAGCGTGTTTGCAACGTGGGGGTTTTCATCAGAGGGGAGGGGTGATGCACTCTGTCATCACCCTTTGAAGTTGTTAGAACTGCTTAGTTAGCTTTTTTACGGCCGCGTGCGGGGAAGATGTCGCGGTTGTTCTCTTTAATCGCTCTGATCTCATCGGAGAGGGCGATTTTTTCTGCTTTGAGGGCTTCGATTTTTTCATCGATTTTGGCCATATCCAACTCTTTTTTATTGATTTGGAACTCAAGAAACTCTCTCTTTGTAACTTCATATTTTTCTTGTGACATAGTGAACCTTTCGTTTTGGGATTTTTTTCGAAAAAGTAGCGTATTATAACAAGTAGAATATGAAAAATCAAATAGAGGAAATAAAAAATGTTTGATCTTGATTTAATCATCACTTTTGCAATAATGGCCTTGCTTTTTTTACGACAAATTGCCATTTATAAAGAGCCCGGAAAAATCAATTATACCCCGCTGCTTTTAGGCATTGGTGCGATCGGTTCGATGAGTCATATTTTGCTTCATCCCGAGCACAACAATATCGCGGTTCTTTTGCGAGAAGCACTGCTTCCTTTGCTCTTTGGATTGCTACTTTATCTGATTATGAATGTGCTGCATCAAACCCAAAAAGGGCTTCAACAAGCGCAGCATGATCTAACGCTTAGATCGGTGGCGGAACAGTTTGAAGAGATCAATAAAAATACTCAGCACACAGATATACGTTTGAGATCCCTGCAGCAGATGGAAGAGCAGATTGCCAAAACCATGGAGAAGTTTATCTCTATCGACTTCTCGGCATTAAAAAGTATTGAAACGAATCAAGTGGCTTTTTTTGGAAAATTTGAGGTCCTTTTTGAGCAGCAGCAAGAGGTGCTCAAAAGCTTTGAAAATTTCACCAACCAGAAGATGCCGGATGTTGATGCGGTGATGCATCGCCATATCGATCTGCTTCGTATTGCAGAACAAGACCACTACAAGCATCTACAAAAGGGATTTTCAACCCTGATTGAAGCGCAAAAGGGTTTGAACGATGCCTTTGAACGGATGGCCGATAAAGCGCCGTCTGTGCAGTTGGATGAAGGGAAGCTCAAGGAGATCGTACTTAAAACCGATACCCTATTACAGCAGGTAGTGAATGACTTCGAACGTCAGATGATCGCTTTAAGGGCGCAGAGTGAAGGGATCGCTACGGCGATGGCGGAGAGCGATCATCTGATTACGACGATACGGACCCAAGAGCAGGAGATGCTTTCGCAGATGATTGCGGGTGCCAAACAGTTGCAGCATCTCTGGACGCAATCAGATCGATTACAAACTATCTATGCGCCGATCGAGCAGCTGGCGGGGCGAATGGAGCGCATTAGAGAGGATTATGCCGCTTCGAAGCTGCGGCTGGACATGCTCACCGATTCCCTGCAGAGTATCGACACCTTTCAGTTTGAGAAGATTCGATCGCATATAGAGTCGTTGACACAGACCCTCTCAGAGCGTATCGACGCCTCGCTCTCTGAGCTGCACGAGCACTATAATATCGCGCAAAAGGATATCACCAAGACGGTACAAGAGCTCTCAACTAAAGCGCGTCTTTCACGAGGCTACGGCGAGGATCACTCGGCGTAGGTGCCGTTCATTGCCCCCATAAAGGTCAGCACCAGAGCGTTTAGCCCTGTATAGTCCTCTGAAGCGAGTGCGTCCACTTTGGTATTGAAATTTTCCAAGGTCAGGGCATCTTCATCGTAGAGCGGTCCCGTATAGCTTTCGATCCAATCAATGTAGTTGTTGACACGGGTATAGACACCCGGATAGTTGGCTGCGCCGCAGGCTTGTGTGTCGCTACCGCCGAAGCTGACGATACCTCCTAAATAGAAGATTTCGCCTTTAGCAACGATCAGAGGCCCGCCGCTGTCGCCTTGGCAGGTGTCTTTGCCCCCTTGCATATAACCCGCGCAAAACATGTTTGGGGTGAGTGCCTGATACGAGGCGTTGCAGGTATCAAAGGGGATGACGGGGAGCATAACCTCTCTGAGCTCATCGGGATAAATGTCGGTTTTGATGGAGATATTCCCCCATCCGGCAGCTTCCATCGTCGTGCCGTTCGCAGGCAGTGAGGTAGAGAGCCGGATCGGATCGATGCTGTTGATAGGTGTTTTGAGTTCCAGCAGCGCGATGTCGTTATCGACGCTCTGCTCATCGTAATGTGGATGACGATAAGCCCTTTGGACCTCCACGCGCGATCCGCCCGAGGCAAGATCATAGCTGCCGTAGTAGATGTGTGAGGGGGCAGGATCGACGCAGTGTGCCGCCGTTAACACCCACTTCGGTGCGATCAGTGAACCCCCGCAAAAAGGGCTGTAGCTGCTGATTTTTGGATTGTAGTCTTGCAAAGAGACGATAAAATGCCACTGTGGATCTTGTGATGCGACTGGTGTGCCTTGAATGATCCGTAAAGATGCGGCGTTTGAAGCGGACTGCTGTAGATCACTGAGATAAAGGGCCGCTTTGGCACTCTCTTTGGCGATCTCGTAAGCGTGCAAGCCTGCTTCGACGACATCGAAGTCAAAATCGCTGCGGTAGGCGTAGGATGCGGGGTAACGCTCGCGCAGCGCAGCGCTACCCAGCAGACCCAGCAGTGTCGTTAAAGGAGTGATGTGGGTGTAGCCTTTGGGTGCGCTCATCTGCGGGGCATAGGGCTCGCCTATGTCGCTTAGCCCATTGGAAGGGGCGATGTCATTGACGCCGCCGCTCACACTCACCTCTTGCGTCAAGGCTGCATTGAAACGGTACCAGCCTGCTCCTTTGGCCGTATCTTCTTGGGCAATCAGCGAACCTGAGCGCACGGTGGCATCCAGTACATAGCCGTCGCTGATGCGGACGAAATAGCGTGGAACGTTGCTTGAGGAAGAGCCGCCCGATCCGCAGCCGGTCAGGATTGCAGATGCGATAACACAGAGGGTTGATACCGTTTTCATAATAAAATTCTCCTTACATGTAAAGTGCGACAAAGAGCATCGGCGGATAGATCAGCAGCGGAACATAAGGCAGGTAGTTGCCCAGAGGGGTGAGTAGCATCAGGGTCATCTTCTGTGAAAGCCGCCGTTTGATGAACACCTGCTCGATGAGCACGATTTTGGTAGCGATATCAAAGGTTTTCACAAAAAGGATGACCCCAAGCAGCGGCGAGAGTCCCTGTTCCAACACCAAAAAAATAACAAAATAAAAAGTTGGATGCATCAGCAAAAAGAGTACAACGCTGCGTGCATAATAGCGGTGCATACGCAGCAACATCCCCATCATCGAATCGGCTTTTTGCCATAGAATCTCATAAGACTCCAGCGCAAAATAGATGGCGATATAGATCCATAAAAGTGTATTCATGCAGCTTGTTCGGTTGATAATCGGTGCAAAATAGCGGTGAAGCGGTTGATGTGCTTGAGAAAGAGGCGTACCAGTTTAGGATCAAAGGCTTTCCCGGACTGCTCTTGAATGTAGCTTAAGACGTCATGCATCATCCAAGGCTCTTTGTAAACCCGGCGATTCATCAATGCATCAAAAGTATCGACCAGTGCAACAACACGGGCATAAAGGGGAATATCCTCTCCTGCAAGCGCACAGGGGTAGCCCGTACCGTCGAAATGTTCGTGGTGGGCATAGGCGATATCGATGGCGATACGCTCTTTTTTCGGATCGGATTTAAACGCCTCTTCTAAAATCTTTTTGCCGTAGTTGGCATGGGTTTTGATGATCTCAAACTCTTCAGGCGTGAGTTTGCCGGGTTTGCCTAAAATGGAGTCGGAAATGGCGATTTTTCCGATGTCGTGCAACGTAGCCATTTTGCCGATCATCCGCGCCTCTTCTTTTGACGCCCCTAGAAGCTGAGCCATCAAGGCGGTGTATTCACTGATACGGCGGATATGCGAGCCGGTTTCGGCACTTTTGTATTCGGTCACTTCGCAGAGAACATGAATAATGTCGTGTTCGAAATGTTTTTTGACCTGATTAAAGATTTCGATGTCGTCAATATTTTGATAGATACGTGCATAAAATTCGTCGCGGGAGAAGGGTTTGGTGATGTAGTCGTTGGCCCCCTCTTTGAGAAAGCGGCTGGTGGCGTACGAGCCTGTATCGCTCGAGAGGGCGATGATGGCCATCTCTTTTTTGTTGTGTTTCCGCCGGACGCGGCGGGTGAGCTCCAGCCCGTCCATGATCGGCATGTGATAGTCGGTGAGGATCAGCTCGATATCGGGGTGCTCATTGATGATGCGCAGTGCCGCTTCGCCGTTGGCGGCTTCAAAGATGCGGAATTGATGCATCGCCAGATTATTTTTCAGATAGAATCGATAGGTGAGTGAGTCATCCACAATCAGCACCTTTTTGTGCCGATTGGCCTCAAGCTGCAGGAGCTTTTCGACGACGTAAATAATGTTGTCATAGCGCTCTTTGAGGACGTAGTCGATAATGTTGGAGCTCTCAAAAGTGTCGCGCAGCACTTCGTCCATATCGGCAGTGAAGATGATGGGAGCGATGTCGTAGCGGTTGACGAGTGCGACGATTTGACCGTCGTTAGCATCGGGTAGGTGCAGATCGGTGATGGCAAAATCGTAGGTGTGCTGCCGCAACAGTGCCTCTGCCTCGGCGTAGGTGGCGGCGATGTCGTAACGAAAATCGGTATATCGATCCATCAGTTCGCTGATGATACGGCACAACATTCGACTGTCTTCGACGATCAGCACACGAATTTTCATAGGCAGTCTCTATTTTTTTAAGATCATTGTTCCTGAAGATAGCTTAAATCGTGTTTGCTTGTGGAGAGCTTCTTTGGTGATATGATGCGGTTCCGGTTAAGCAAGGGTGGTTATAATTGAACCCCAAAAATCCCCAAAAGAGAGTCAATGAAAAGTTCGATTCTTGAAAGTATCAAGTCGCTTCCGCCACTGCCCAAAACACTGCTGGACGTACAGCGCATCTGTAATGATCCTGACGCCTCCATTGCCAATTTGGTGAAGGTGATTGAGCCTGACCCGATGATCGTGGCCAATTTGCTCAAAGCTGCTAATTCGCCGCTCTACTTTTTCGGGCGTGAGATCCGCAATGTGTCACAGGCGGTTGCGCTTTTTGGGATGACGATGACCCGCTCGATCGTACTGGGCAATTCGGTGCGCAAACTGCTTAACGTCGATATGGAGCCTTATGGCATCACCTCCGAGAAGTTCGCGGAGATCTCGGCCAAGCAGGCTTCGCTGATGAACAAGTGGTACCGTAAGATCAGCCGCGAAAAGGCGGATAAGCTCTTTTTGACCGCCTTTTTGCAAGAGACCGGAAAGATTATTATCGCCAGCGATATTATTCAAGAGAACCTCACCACCAACTTTCGATCCGAGATCGAGATGGCCATCAATATCGCGCTGGTGGAACGCTCTTATGTCAATGATACGACGGCCACGGTGACGGCGGCGATTTTCGAGCATTGGAATTTCGATAAAAGTTTTGTCGAGATGATCCAGTACGCCGACAACCCAGCCAGTGCGCCCGATCACGTGCGCGAATTCTCAACGGCGCTCAACATTGTCAAGACTATCGTGCCCGTCAATGCTCCCTTTGGTGACCATGCGATCAATTTCGGACTGCAAAAAGCGGAGCAGGCGGGCTATGACGCGGCGTGGCTTGAAGAGTGCGTGAATGACTTTTTCAAGCTTCCCGAGGCGTAATGTCCAAGCCTGTTCTCACCATCATCGACACCTTCGGCTTCTTCTTCCGCTCCTTTTATGCCCTGCCGCCGCTGAGCAACAGCGCGGGCTTTCCCACGGGGTTGCTCACCGGTTTTGCCAACTTCATTAGTAACCTTCACCGCGAACACGGCAGTGACTACATCGCCTTTGCGCTTGATGCCAAGGGGCCGACCTTTCGCAGCGAGATCGATCCCAACTACAAAGCCAACCGCCCCAGCCCGCCTGAAGAGCTGGTGCTGCAACTGCCCGTCGCCATCGATTGGATCGAAAAGATGGGTTTTACGACGCTGAGCCGCAGCGGTTTTGAAGCGGATGATATCATCGCCTCACTCACGCAAGAGGCGCTGCGTGCGGGGATGAATGTGCGGATTGTTTCGCACGATAAAGACCTCTATCAGCTCATCGAAGATGACCATGTGGTGCTCTATGACGCTATCAAACGCAAGATCATCAACGAAGCGGAGTGTTTGGAGAAACACGGTGTGCATCCCGCGCAATTTACCGATTTTCAGGCACTGCTGGGCGACAGCGCGGACAATGTTCCCGGCGTCAAAGGGATCGGCAAGGTGACGGCTCAGAAGCTGATTGAGACCTTTGGTTCGCTCTCGTCGATCTACCGCAATATCGACGCGGTGACCCCCGCAGGCGTGCAAAAAAAGCTGCGCGAAAACGAGCCGAACGCCTGGATGTCGCAAAAGCTCGTGACCCTACGGCGTGATCTGTTCGATACCTTCGATTTTGAGCCGCTGCGCATGCAAGAGCAAAACCCCTTCGTCGCCATCGCGCAGGAACTTGCGGAGTATGAGATGAACGGCATTTTGCGTCAACTGCAGGGTAAAAATTTGCTCTCTGCCCAAGCGCCGAAGGTGCAGTCCAAAACAGAGTCTACGGCTTTTAAGACGACGCTGCTTCAAGACGACGCGGCGCTCTTACATGTAACGAACAAGCTACGCGCCGATCAGGTAGTCGCCTTTGATACCGAGACGACGGGGCTGGAGCATGAGCGCTCAGAGCTGGTGGGCTTTAGCTTCGCGTTTGAAGAGGGCGAGGGCTATTACGTTCCGCTGCGCCACAGTTACCTAGGCGTGGGGGCTCAGGTGGGGCTTGAGGCCGCCAAAGCGGCGGTGGAGAAGATCCTTACATGTAAGGTGATCGGGCACAACATCAAGTTTGATCTGCACTTTTTAGCCGATTGGCTGGGGCGTGATGATTTCGCGCTGCATGCGGATACGATGATTTTGGCGTGGCTGGATAATCCCGAGCAGAGCCTTTCACTCGATGCGCTCTGCGAGCGCCATTTTGCCCATAAGATGATCCGCTTTAGCGAAACGGTCAAAAAAGGGGAGAACTTCGCCAGCGTAGCGCTGGAAGAGGCGTGTCGCTACGCGGCCGAAGATGCGGTGATGACGCTGCGGCTTTATAAACTGTACCGCGCCAAGCTGCAAGAGCGCGGTGATATTTTAGGCGAGAACGAGCGGGTCGAGGTGCCCTTTATCTCGACGCTGCTGCGCCTTGAGCGTGCGGGGATTATGATCGATGAAGCGGTGCTTGGGCGCTTTCGCATCGAAGCATCGGCGCGTCTGGGCGTGCTGTCCGAAGCGATCTACGCCCATGCCGGCGGCTCTTTTAACATCAACTCGCCCAAACAGCTCAGCACGCTGCTCTTTGAGACGCTGGGGCTGCAAAGCGGCAAAAAGACCAAAACCGGCTACTCCACCGATGAGAGCGTGCTGGCCGCTTTGAGCGGTGCGCACCCCATCATCGCGCCGCTGCTGGAGTATCGAGAGCTCTTTAAACTGCTCTCGACCTACATCGACCCGCTGCTTGATCTTTGCGGCGCATCGAGCGACAAACGCATCCACACCTCCTTCGTGCATACCGGCACCGCGACCGGGCGGCTGAGTTCTAAAAATCCCAATTTGCAAAACATTCCCACCAAAACCGAGCTGGGGCGGCGCATCCGCGAAGCCTTTGTCGCGCCGCAAGGACGGCTGCTGATCGGGATCGACTATTCGCAGATCGAGCTGCGGCTCTTGGCGCACTTTAGCCAAGATGCGCACCTGCTTGAGGCCTTTAATGCGGGACTGGACATCCACCGTCAAACCGCCGTGAAGCTCTTTGGCGAAGAACAGGCCGATGCCAAACGCTTTGTGGCCAAAACGATCAATTTCGGGCTGCTGTACGGCATGGGCCCCAAAAAGCTCTCTGAGACGCTTGGCATCGATATGCGCGAAGCCAAGGGGATCATCGATCGTTACTTCGAGAGCTTCCCGAGCGTGCGGGGCTATTTTGCCTCTATCGTCGAAGGGGCGCGCAGTTCGGGCTATGTGCAGACACTGCTGGGGCGGCGGCGCTATTTCGATTTTGCTTCCGCCACGCCGATGCAGCGCGCCGCGTATGAGCGCGAGGCGGTCAACACCCTCTTTCAGGGCAGCGCGGCCGATCTGATCAAGCTGTCGATGAACCATATCGACGCGCTGATCCGCGAAGAGGGCCTACATGTAAAGATGCTGCTGCAGATCCACGACGAACTGCTCTTTGAGGCGCCGAGCGCTGAGGCACAACAGATCAGCGAACGCTTCGGCGAGATTATGGAGCGGATTTATACCTTACATGTAACGCTCAAAACATCGCGTAATATCGCTCCGCACTGGGGCGCACTTAAATAAAACAACAAGGTTATCGATGAACACGATCATAAAACTGCTAGGCTCCATGCCGACCATGGCCATCTTAATGATGGTCTTTGCCCTCTCGATCGGGACGGCCACTTTTATCGAGAACGATTTTGGCACCGAAACGGCCAAGGTGGTCGTTTACAATGCCAAATGGTTCGAGTTGTTGCTTGGCCTGTTGGCGGTGAATTTGCTCATCAACATCTTCAAGTTTAGAATGTACCGCAAGGAGCGCGCGCTGGTGTTGCTCTTTCACGTCTCCTTTTTCGTGGTGCTCATCGGCGCGGCGATCACCCGCTACTGGGGCTTTGAGGGGGTGATGCACATTCGTGAGGGCGAAGTGCAAAACGAGATGCTCAGCGCCGAAAACCATCTGGGTTTTGTGATTGAGGCGCAGGGTAAACGCGAACACTTCTCCGTACCGCTCTACCTTTCCAAAATCACCCAAAACAGCCAGCGTTTTAGCGCCGAGGTAGGGGGCAAGCCCTTTGAAGCGCATATCGTTGAGTATATCCCCGATGCGACGGAGAAGCTGGTCGCTACCGAGGGCGGCGAAGCGATGGCCAGTCTGATGCTCACCGGAGAAGGGATGGCGCCTGAGCAGATTTTGCTGCGTAAAGGGGAGGTGTTCGAGACCGAAGCGTTTGTGCTTGCTTTTGAGGCCGAAGGGGTTTTTGAGAAGCCTGTTATTGCCTTACATGTAAGCGGTGATACGCTGCAGATGAGCCATCCCGTCACGCTGGGGTATCTGAATATGGATGACCGCAGCAGCGGAGAGATGAATGCTTCGGAGGCGACGCCGCTACAGATGCGCCGACTCTACAATCATGGGCGTAGCAGTTTTGTTTTGCGTGCCTTTGAGCCGAGTGCCAAAGTGGTGCTTGCGTCTGCCGATACCATGGGCGCGATGGCGACCAATTTGCGCGATGCACTGCGGCTCTCGCTGCGTCTTGGCGATACAGAGCGTGAGGTGTGGGTACGCGGCGTCAAGGGGATGAAGGGCGAGCCTGTAACGGCAGATTTAGGGGATGTTCGCATCGATGTGAGCTATGGTGCTAAGGTGATTCGCCTTCCGTTTGCGCTGAAGCTGGTTGATTTTCAGCTCGAGCGCTATCCCGGCTCAAACGCTCCGTCCTCGTATGCCAGTGAGGTGGTACTGATGGATAAGAGCGAAGGGATAGAGCAGCCCTTTCGTATCTACATGAACCACATCCTCGATCACCGCGGCTACCGCTTTTTTCAGTCTTCGTACGACCGCGACGAGCAAGGCACGGTGCTCTCGGTGAACAACGACCCCGGTACTTTGCCGACCTATATCGGCTATGCGATGATGGCGCTTGGGATGTTCGGCGCGCTCTTTGTTTCGGGCGGGCGTTTTTCCAGATTGGCCAAAAAAGCGCGCGAAGCGTCGATGAGCGCGGCCGCGCTGCTTGCACTGCTCTATCTGGGCACGCCAAACGCCGCGCAGGCTGAGCAGCTCGATCCGATTATCAAGCGCGTTCTCTCTTTTGATAAGGCGCACGCAGAGCAGTTTGGCGGCTTGATCGTCCAAGATGCGCAGGGGCGGATGAAGCCGATGGATACGCTCAGCAGCGAGATCGTCGCCAAGGTCAATCGCGGCAGCTCTATTCTTGGGCTCAGCCCCAATCAGATCGTATTGGGGATGATGCTCTCGCCTGATGCGTGGCGCGAGATAGCGATGATCCGCACCGGCAATGAAGCGCTCAATAAGCTGCTGGGGATCGATAGCAAAGCCAAATACACCTCATTTTCTCAGTTTTTTGAATTTCCTTCCGAGATGGGCGGCTATAAACTGGCTGCGGCTGCGGATGAGGCGAGCCGCAAGGCACCGGGCAAGCGCAACACCTTCGATAAAGCCGTCTTGCAAGTCGATGAGCGGGTCAATGTCGCGTACATGGTTTATACGGGCGCGCTGCTGCGTATCTGGCCGGCACCGAGTGACCCGGGCAACCGCTGGATGGCGACCATCGAGGCGCTCCAAAACCTCGATCAGCAAAGCACGGAGGTCATTCGCTCGCTTGCCGTGAACTACTTCAACGCCATCGACGAAGGGGTGGCCAAAGGGGACTGGAGTAAAGCCGACGCGGCGCTTGAAGCGATTAAGGCGCATCAGCAAAGTGTGGGTGCGGCGGTCTATCCCTCAGGCACCAAGATCGAAGCCGAGCGTCTGTATAACCGTCTTAATGTTTTCGAGCGCTTGTGGCCGTGGTTTTTCCTGATCGGCTTTGTGCTGCTCTTTCTCTCATTTGCACGTATTATCCAGCCAAAACTGCGCATTGAGTGGGCAACGCGTATCACGATGGCCCTGCTCATTCTCTTTTTTATCGCGCTCTCTGCGGGGCTGGCGATGCGCTGGTACATTTCGGGGCACGCGCCGTGGTCGGACGGGTATGAGTCGCTGATCTACATCTCGTGGGCAACGGTGCTGGCGGGCTTTATCTTCTCCAAAAACTCTCCCATCACCTTGGCGGCGACGGGGATTTTGGCGGGGCTCACCCTCTTTGTGGCGCATCTAAGCTGGATGGATCCGCAGATCACCAATCTGGTACCGGTGCTCAAATCCTACTGGCTCTCGATTCACGTCTCGATGATTACCGGCAGCTACGGGTTTTTGGGGCTTGGCGCGCTGCTGGGCTTTATCGTGTTGATTTTGTTTGTGCTTAAAAACCCTGCCAACGAGAAGCGCATCGGTGCCTCCATCAAGGAGCTTGGGGCCATCAACGAGATGAGCCTGATGATCGGTCTGGCGATGCTCACGATCGGCAACTTCCTAGGCGGTGTTTGGGCCAACGAGAGTTGGGGGCGCTACTGGGGGTGGGACCCTAAAGAGACTTGGGCATTGGTGACGATTTTGGTCTATGCGGTGGTGATCCATTTGCGCTTTATCAAGTCGGTCTACTCCGATTACGCCTTTGCGGCGATTTCGCTGCTGGCCTTTACGTCGGTGCTGATGACCTATTTCGGGGTGAACTACTATCTGGCGGGGATGCACTCGTATGCCAAGGGTGATCCGGTGCCGGTGCCTGATTTTGTACCTGTCACTTACGGTATCGTCTTTGCGATCATCGCTGTTGCCTACCGCAACCGACGTCTGGCTTAGGCGACCGTGTCATGCTATGGCGCATCACGCTTTTCATAGGGCTGCTGGGCGCTTGGCTTGAGGCGGGCTACCACAACTGCGACTTTCGCTTTGAACCTTATGAGGCGGTTTGCAAAGAGGCGGTGAAACTCGGCGCAAGCTATGAGTATATCAACCGTTTTTTGCTCTCCAAGCGCTCAAACGAACGCGACGTACGCAGCGCGGAGCTCTTTGCACCCGAGCAGATTCCCATGCACCGTGCCAACGAGAAGCGTGCCAACATAGCGATGGCGCAGCGCATCGACGAGATGGTCGCGCACCTCAAACGCTACCGTGAGGCGTATGCGGAGGCGAAGCGCCGATACGGGGTGAGTCCTGAAATCGTCGCTGCTATTTTGATGAAAGAGTCGCGTCTGGGGAGTGCGCCGCTGGGGCATGAGGCCTTTGCGGTCTTTAACACCCTTTTGCACCGCTCTACGCCCAAAACGGGGCGCGAAAAGCGACTGCAAGCCATGGCGGTACTCAATATGGCCTATCTGCTCCATCACTGCGAACGCAGCGGCAGGGGTGTTGATCAGTGCCGGCTGGAGAGCTCTTATGCGGGGGCGATCGGCATACCGCAGTTTATGCCTCAAAATCTGCGCTACGTCGAAGCCTACGGCGAAGGAGAGGGCAATTTGAGCAAGCAAGAGGACGCCATCGTCTCCACGGCACGCTATCTGCATGATGTTGCAGGGTTCAGCGCGCCGATTGACTGGGAGGCGGTCGGCGATATGCGTGCCATCGAGGCGCAGTGGTACGATTACGCCCAAAAGCACAAAAACGCTTCGTTCGCGCTGGAAACCAACCGAGACGGCAAGGCGCTAAGGTGCTTTACATGTAAGGAAACGTCGATGCGGGAGGTGGGTGAAGCGGTGCGCAAGCTGATGCGCTACAACCACTCCTCCCATTACGGTGTGGGGGTACTGCGGCTTGCGTATGAGGCGCAGATGGGCGTTTCCAAGCCTTAGTGCTTAAAACGGCGCTGCTCTATTTTGTAGCGGTTCCAGAACCAGGCACCGGGGATGCTCGCAAGTATAAGCAGCAGACCGTAAAGTACGGAGACGACCAGCACGATCTCTTTTTGCGCCCCTATCAGCAGTAAAATGCCCACCATGCCCCCTTCGCGAACCCCCCATCCGGCCAGTGAAATCGGCACAATGGTGAGCAAAAAGACGGGCGGAATGGCGACGAGCAGGGTGGTGAGCGATAGGTGCGCATCGACGCTCAGCGAGAGCATGTAGATCGAAAGCACGGTAAGCAGGTGTACGGCGACGGTGATGGCGATATGCCGAAGCAGCATCACGCGATCAGCGTAGAGGCGGTTAAAGCGGCGCGAGAGGCGCACAAAGAGATTCGAGAAGCTAAAGCGGCTCAAAAAGCTAAAGCGTTCCATCATAAACAGTAGCGCAAACCCCCCGATGCCTCCGAGCGTGATGAGGTAGAGCAGTTGGTGCAGCCATGCGGGGAAGGTGCCGTAAAAGAGGGTGTTGGCGATGAGGTTGAGCACCAAAAGCCCCACGAGACCGATGACGCGATCAGCCAAAATCCCTGAGAGCACCTCTTTTTTGTCATACCCTTTTTGTACCAACTCGATGGCGCGCACCGCGTCGCCGCCGATGCTGCCGGGGAGCACCTGATTGAAAAAGGTGCCGCGAAAGTAACTCTGTACATAAAAACGCACCGGCTCATTAAACTCCAGCTCGCGCATAATGAGCCGCCAGCGGTAGGCTGCCAGCAGCGTGGATGCGATCTGCAGCACAAAAGCCAAAGCTATCCAACCGCCGTGCGATTTGGCAAGTACATGTAATACGTGATCGAAATCGACGTATTGAAAGAGCAGATAGAAGATCCCTACGGTAATGAGGAGTTTGAGCGCTGTTTTCATCGGGCCATTTTATCCAAACTCCGCTTTAGGGCGCGACGCGGTAGATGTAGAAGGTTTTGTGCCCGTCAAGCCCCTTTTTGACGCTGAGGGTGTCGATCAGCGCTACGCTGGTGAAGTGTTCCAAAAGCGCTTTTTCCAGAGGCTTTTTGCCCAAAAAGAGCCCTTTTTGCTGCGGCGGGTTTGGATACCACAGATCGTATTGGCTCATGCGGCTGCTGATCCCGACCCGCGCACTGGGATGGTTCGGCAGGTAGTAGCTCAGCAGCGCGGCGGTGGTGAGGTGGTCGCCGTAATAGGCGTCGTCGGCCTCTGCGTGGCTATGCAGCAGCTCAATCGCCGCTTCATAACCGTACATGCGCTCTTGAACCACCTCCAGATGGCTCAGCAGCAAAACGCGCAGCGTTAGGCTCATGGCAAGGGCGATCCCCAAAGCGATTTTGAAGAGCCGCTCATGACCCTTTACATGTAAGGCCAGTAAGACGGTAGCGCCGAGGTACGCCGGTGCGGTATAGTTGAGTTCGAGCACCGAAAAGAGGCTTTTGTAGCCAAAAAAGAGCAGGGGGGTGAGCGCGGAGAGGGCCAGATAGAAGCGCCGCTCATCGCTAAAATAGGCGCGTTGCTTGGCGAGCAGATAAAAGAGCCATAGGCCAAACAGCGGGCTAAAGAGGCCGAATTGCCCCCCGAAATACTCCAAAAAGCGGCCAAAATCGACCCCTGTGGCCTTGGCGCTGCCGTGTTGGAGCTGAAACAGGAAGCTGATCCACTCATGGCGGTAGTTCCACCACAGCATCGGCGAGACGATGAGCAGCGCGATGAGCGCGACGCCGTAAACGCGCCGATCCGCCAAGAGGTCGCGGCGCTTGAGCAGGGCAAAAAGCAGCAGAAAAAACACAAACAAAATGGCGCTGTATTTGCCCAGCATCATCAGCCCCAAAGCAACCCCCAGCAGCCAAAAAGAGGGGGTGTGGTTCTCAAAAAGGGCGCGGTAGCCGTAAAAGAGCGCCATCGACCAAAAGAGCACCAGCGCTGCGTCGGGGGTGATAATCGTGAAGCCTACATGTACCATCGCGACGCTGAGGTAGATGAAGAGTGCCGTAAGGGCGGTAGCGGGGTTGGAGAGCTTACATGTAAGCGCATAGAGATACCACCCCGCGCCGCTCATCCCCAGCACCGCCCAGAGCCGCACCCCCCAAGTCGATTCGCTGATGAGGTTGCTGAGCGCGATGAGCCACGCCAGCAAGGGGGCGTGGTCGAAGTAGCCGCTTTGGAGGCGGTGGCTCCAGACCCAGTAGTAGGCTTCGTCGCCGTGTAGCGGCAAGTAGGCGTTATAAAAGGTGCTTAAAAGCCCAAAAAGCAGCAAGATGGCCCCTGCGCTGCGCTGCGGATGTGCCAAAAGAAGGTCTCTCATGCGACGCCTCCGTTGTAGCGCAGAGCGCCTTGATCGCTGTAGCGCCGTAGCTGATCGGCCGCTTCAGCACGCAGCAGCGATTCGACCACTTCGATGCCGCGACTTTGCAGGTTTTGTTGCCAATGCGGCGGCTTGTCGCCTTCATCAAATCCCGCCGCGCGGGCGTCGGCGTCTTGAGCGGCGCAGATCAGGCTGCGAATACCCGACCAAGGGAGCGCACCTAGGCACATGGCGCAGGGTTCGCAGGAGCTGATGAGTTGATACTCCCCGTGCGCGGTCAGATTGTAACTGCCCACGATGCGCTGCGCGAGCATCAGCGCTACCATTTCGGCGTGCAGGGTGCTTAACCCCTCTTGAACGACCAGATTGACCCCCAGCGAGATGAGTGTGCCGCTGTGCGCTTCAAAAACGGCGGCGGCAAAAGGGCCTCCGCCGTGCGCGATATTGCGTTGTGCCGCCCCAAGCACGAAGCGCATCCGCTCTATGGGATGCTCAAGGGTATCAACGGTTTGCATGTAGTGGGTGATCCACGCGGGCAGGTGCAGGGTGAGGCTTTGGGGTTGATCGGCCATATCAGCCTCCTTGTGGGTCGATTTCGGGCGCTTATGATAACAGTTTCGGGATTAGCAGAGGCTATAATGCTGCGCATGAAAGCTACGATTCAATCCGTCTCTCCCCTTATTTGGGGGCTCTTTATCTTCTCATCGCTGCTGTGGGTGCTCTACCCTCAGATCGATCTACATGTAACGCGTCTGCTCTATACCGAAGGGGTCGGTTTTACGCTGCGCTATAGCTGGTGGGAGCAGCTGCTCTATCACAGCGTCAAGGTGCTGCTCATCGGCGTGAATGTGGGGGCGCTGTTGCTGTGGCTCTACAACCGCATCACTAAGCGTGCGCTTTTGGACTTTACGGGTCAGAAACTGCTTTACGTGCTTTTGGTGCTGGCTTTGGGTTCGGGGCTGATGGTGAATGCGCTGCTCAAGGAAAATTGGGGTCGCGCCAGACCCGTTCAAACTCTTGATTTTGGAGGCAAAGCGACCTTTACACCCGCGTTTGTGCTGAGCGATCAGGGGGGCAACTCCTTTGCCTGCGGCCACGCTTCGGGGGCTTTTGCCTTTATTGCCTATGCGATGCTTGCAAACAGTAGGCGGAGGCTGTGGATGGCGCTCGCACTTGGGTACGGTTTTGCGGTAGGCTTTGCACGTATGGCGGCAGGCGGGCACTTTTTAAGCGACGTCTTTGTCTCCTTTTTCATCCTCTATATTACGGCGCGGATGCTCTATTACGCGATGTTTGAGCGGGCTTCTTAATACGCTTTGTGCTATTATAGGCGCAATTTTTTTAAAGGGCTGGGTGGATGGATTTAGGTACGGTCATAGGTCTGGTATTGATTTTGGGTCTGCTCTTCAGTGCAATGGCGATGGGGGTCGGGATCGGGCCTTATATCGACATCCCCTCCGTTTTGATCGTTATCGGCGGCTCCATCGGGGCGCTGATGGTATCGTTCAAGATGGAGACGATGAAAAACTTCGTCAAGATCTTTATGATCGCCATCAAACCGCCCCAAGAGGACAAGCTGGCCCTTATCAAAAAGCTGGTCGATTTTGCCACCTCCGCCAGACGTGACGGCATTTTGTCACTTGAAGCCGCGGCCAATGCCGAATCCAACGCTTTTTTGAAAAAAGGGCTTTCGATGGCAGTAGACGGCAATGAGCCCGATGCGATTCGAGAGCTGCTTGAGATCGAGATGGAGCAGACCAGCAAACGTCATCAGATGAACGCGGCGGTTTTTAGCCAGTGGTCGGGTCTTGCCGGAGCGATGGGGATGATCGGAACCCTGATCGGTCTGGTGGCGATGCTGCTCAATATGGCTGACCCTTCGGCGATCGGACCTTCGATGGCGGTTGCTCTTTTGACCACGATGTACGGTGCAATGATCGGAAATATTTTCGGCGGACCGATCGCCAATATCCTCAACATCCGCAACACTGACGAAGAGCTTGTAAAGCAGATGATTTTGGAGGGCATTATGTCGATTCAGGCCGGAGATAATCCTAGAACGCTTGAAGGAAAGCTGCTCTCCTTCTTGCCGCCCAACGAACGCGTCAGCCAGTTTCAGTAGGCGAGCATGGGAAAAAAAAAGTGCCCCGATTGCCCTGTCTGTATGCCGGAGTGGCTGGCCGCGTTTGGCGACCTGATGAGTCTGCTGCTCTGCTTTTTCGTGCTTTTGCTCTCTATGTCGAGTATGGACGCCAAAAAAGTCTCCGAGGCGATCGGTTCGCTTGCGGGGGCGATGAGCGTGCTGGAGGGGGGTACCAAAACGGAGGTCTCCAAGCGCCGTATTCAGGAATCGACGCCTATTGAAGAGCAGGACGAAACCAACGAGCAGGTTAATCTGATTCAAGCGGCGATCGCGGATGCGAATGAGATGACCAAAAAAGGTCAGGGGCCTGCCGTGACGCTTGAAGAGTCGCAAGAGGGGTTTGTCATTGAACTGCCTGCGGCGCTGCTGTTTAAAGAGGGGAGTGCCAAAATCGACAATGAAGACGCCATACTCTTTTTGAAGCGCATGGCGCTGATCGTCGATACCTTGCCAAATGAGGTTGAAGTCAGCGTTCAGGGGCACAGTGACAATGCGCCTCCGGGGGTGAATTCTCTCTTTAAAGACAACTGGGAGCTTTCCAGTGCGCGCGCCCTTGCAGTTTTATATGAATTACTCACCAACGGTGTCGATCCCAAGCGGATTCATGCGGCAGGATATGGGGAGTTTAGGCCCAAGGCAAGCAACGCCACACCTAAGGGACGCGAAGCTAATCGAAGGGTAGAGCTCCATTTTTACGGCAGAAAAACCGACATTCAAGATAAGGTCGAAAGCTCCGTCTTACAGCAGCAGGCTCAGTAGTGCGCATCTTTTTGACGCTTTTTGTTTTGTTTGGCTCTTTGTGGGGTGCCGAGCCGATCCCTACGATGAATTTTCAGCTCAGCGCCCCCGATACCCCCCAGCAGCTCGTCACCTCCTTGAATGTGCTGATCGCGCTGACGATCCTATTTTTGGCACCCTCTTTGGTGCTGGTGATGACCACGTTTACCCGTTTTGTGATCGTCTTTGGTTTTTTGCGTCAGGCGCTGGGCACCCAGCAGGTGCCGCCGACCCAGCTTTTGGTGATGCTGGCTTTGGTGCTGACCATCTTTGTGATGGAGCCTGTGGGGATCAAAGCGTACGAAAACGGAATTCAGCCCTATTTGCAAGAGAAAATCGGCTACGAAGAGGCATTTGAGAAGAGCGCCGCACCGTTTAAGGATTTTATGATCCGCAATACCCGCGAAAAGGATCTGGCGCTTTTTATCCGCATCCGCAAGCTCGAAAACCCGCAGAGCATCAGCGACGTGCCGCTTTCGGTGATTGTTCCCGCTTTTGTGATCAGCGAACTTAAGACCGCTTTTGAGATCGGTTTTTTGCTCTTTTTGCCCTTTTTGGTGATCGATATGGTCGTGGCGTCGGTGCTGATGTCGATGGGGATGATGATGCTGCCGCCGGTGATGATTTCGCTGCCGTTTAAGATCTTGGTTTTTGTGCTGGTGGATGGATGGAATTTACTGATTGGCAATCTGATTGCCAGTATCAAATAGGAGTGCCTTGTTTTGGAGTGTGGTTATTTCGGGAAGTGCGGCAGTTGCCGCGATTATGCACAGGGGTACGAGGGGCAGTTTGAACGTAAAAAGGCGCAGACGCTAGAGGAGTTTAGCGATGCTTATGAGGGAGCGATAGCGTGCTTCGCGTCGCCGCAGGCGCACTTTCGCGCCAGAGCGGAGTTTCGCATTTGGCATGAGGGGGATCGCAGCTTCTATGCGATGCACGGCTTAGAGGCCAAAACGACGGTGATGATCGAGCGTTGCGGTATCGTGCGCGACGCCATTGATGCGTTGATGCCGCGTTTGCTAGAGGAACTGGAGCGCCGCGCAATGACGCGCAAGCTTTTTGGCATCGACTTCCTCTCATCCCGCAGCGGCGAGATCGCCGTGACGCTCATCTACCACACCAAGCTGGATGCACAGTGGCGTGCTCTGGCGCTGGAGCTATCAGAGGCTTTGGGGGTGCATATCATCGGGCGCAGCAGGGGCGAGAAGGTGGTATTGACGCAGGATTATGTGACGGAGTCCTTACATGTAAGGGATAGAACCTTTCACTATCGCCACATTGAAAACAGTTTCACCCAACCCAACCCAGCCATCAATGAAGCGATGATGACGTGGGCGATGGAGCAGTTTGAGGGTGCGCGGGGGGATCTGCTGGAGCTGTACTGCGGGGCCGGAAACTTCACGATTCCCTTTGCGACGCATTTTGATCGGGTTCTGGCTACGGAGATATCCAAAGCCTCGATTGCGGCGGCCAAAGTCAATATGGAGCTTAACGACGTGCACAACATCGACTTTGTGCGTCTGGGAGTAGAGGAGTTTGTGCAGGCGCTTGAAGGGGTGCGCAGTTTCAGGCGGATGGAAGGGGTGGAGCTTGGGCGCTACCGCTTAAGCTCTTTGTTCGTCGATCCGCCGCGCGCGGGAATGGATGAGAACTCGCTGCGGCTGGCCCGAAAGTTTGAGACCATTGTCTATATCTCCTGTAATCCGCAAACCCTGAAGCGGGATCTCGATGCCCTCTCTTCCACCCATGGCGTTGCGGCTATGGCGCTGTTTGATCAATTTCCTTATACGCACCATCGAGAGATGGGCGTCAAACTGATCCGTAAAGAGCCCGTATGAAGGGTGTTTGGTGCTTAGCGTTCGGCGCTTTGTTTGCATGGTCGCAGGAGCTAGAGCCTATGGAGCAAATCGTGCGGGATGTGACCGAATTGCGACAAAAGTACGAAACCTGCCAAGAGGCACTCTCACACATCGAAACCAAGCCTATGGAGTGCGAGGTCAATAAAGCGGAGCTGTTGATGCGACAAAAGGAGCAACTCTCATGCGAAGAGCGTTTAGAGCGGTTGGTATCGGCGCCAACCCAGCCGTGCCAAGCGAGCAAATCTGATGGGCTTGAGGCGAAGATCAAAGCCCTGGAGAAGGAACTCAAGGCATCCAAGCAGCGTTATACGCAGTTGCAGACGCAGCATGAGTCGCTTCGTATGGATTATGAGGGGCTCAAACAGCAGCAGAACTACAAGCCGCAAAAGGCGGCAAGCAACGCACCTTTTTCATGGAGTGAGGCGCGGGCCTATCGTCTGCTGCGCGAAGCAGAGATTTACGATGCCCCAAACGGCAAGGTGGTGGCACGTTGGGAGACGCAGCGTTCGTTTACGTCGATGCAAGGGGAGGGAGAGTGGGTGCGGATTACCGGCTATTTTGTGAACAAACAGTGGCGACCCTCCAGAGAGGAGTCGCTGTGGGTCAAAGCGGAGGATGCCCTTCGGCGCTAAATGCGCTTACTGGCCGCCCCAGGGCATAGACTCTTTTTGCCAGCCGAAGATAAAGTCCTCATCGAGGTTGTAGGCTTCGACGCCCTCTTTGGCCAGCATATTGGCCGCGGCTTTGGAACGCGGCCCGCTGCGGCAGACCAAAATGACTTTGGAGACGTTGCTTAGTTTCATCGCCTTCATTACTTCGGAGACGAAATTTTTGTTCTCCACCTCTTTGGCGTCATAGAGTTTTTGGGCCTGAATATGGTCTTTGACGACCCCTTTTTCTATCTCATACTGAGCACTTTTGACGCGGGTTTCGACTGATTTGGGCTCATACATCCAGTCGAAGACGGGAATATTGATAAAGCCTTCACCATGCCCGGTGTAGATATACTCAAGCGTCGTGCGTACGTCTACGATGATCGCTTCGCCTTTTTTCTGCATTTCGTACGCCTCTTTGGCGCTCAGATCGTCTTTGTAGCTATCGGCGCCAAAGAGTGTGACCGCCAGCAGCAACAGTGCCGTTGCAATACGTTTCATCTCTTTTCCTTATGTCGTGTGATTCAATTGAGGCGTAATGGTATCGAAAAAAGATTAAGCCATCTTTCCTTTACATGTAAGGATAATCAATACACTACTAAAACGGTAATAATACTTGACTATAAAAGATACTTATGTGAGAATCCTCCATCACATTCAAGGAAGCCCTCTATGGATCAGGTATGTCCCCTGAGTTTTAAATCGATTGACGCGACGACGGTGCGTATCGTCTCGCTTTTTATGTTTGCATTGACGGCGCTCATGATATGGAGCGAATCGCTGGTTCTGGCCTTGTTGCTCGTATTGGATTTTATGATACGGCTCTATGTCAGCCGCAGCTACAGTCCGCTCTTCTGGTTTGCGGGTAGATTGCAGTATTTTTTAAAGCTTTCGCCGCGCTACGAAGATGCTGCGGCAAAGCGTCTTGCTGCCCATTTTGGGTTGTTGTTCATGCTGCTTTTTGCGCTCTTGATCGCGCAGCAACAGTGGCTCTGGCTTTATGGCGTGGCGGCACTCTTTTTTACATGTAGCGCGCTTGAGGTGCTCTTTGGCTACTGTATCGGATGCAAAATCTACCATCTCTACGTTTTGCTCAAAAAGGCATTGTAGATGTCCGGCATCACCTCAAAAGGGATTTACGGCCTTGCGGCGATGCACGTGCTCTCCCATGCACCCAAAAACCGTACCATGCAGATCAAAGAGATTGCGGCGATGACGCAGATATCGGCCGGATATCTGGAGCAGTTGATGCTGATGCTCAGGCGTGCCCATCTGGTGGTGAGCACGCGGGGCATCAACGGCGGCTACCGCCTTGCCAGAGCGGCGCACGAGATCGAGGTGCGTGAGATCATCGAAGCGCTGGAGGGGAACTTCTACGCTTTTGAGGGGAATCTGGGTGCGAGCATTATTTTGGAGTACTTCTGGGCTGATCTACAACAAAAAATCAGAGCCCTTTTTGAGCTCAAACTCTCGGAGATCGATCAGGCGTATCAACCGCACTATTATGAGATTTAGGCTTACATGTAAGGCTTATGCAGGATGTGCAGAAACTCCGTAGTGCGGTGTGAGGCGGCAGTGGCGTTTTTGGCATTGAAGCGTTTGTGCGGTATTGTGGCTTGATGATAGGTTCCGATACGGCGCATCAGATGGGCGATGGCGTCGTTGTTGATGATGCCGTCGCTGCTATAGCTTAAGAAGATGTACTCAAAATGGGCTTGATGCAGCAGGTTGCTAAGGGCCGAAAAGGCGTCTTTACGGCGGCTGTAGGCAGAGCTGTGATACGCTCCAAGCCCCGTTTTGCCTTGCGGTGTGAAGGGGACATAGTGGGCGATGGATTCGAGTAGGTGGTAGTTGGCACCGTACTGGCGCAGATTGTAAGGGGGATCGAGATAGAGGATCTCACCTTGGAGCTTGGGCAGCAGCGTGTTGGCGTCGGCGTTGTGAATGAGATGCGGTGAAGCGCGTTGCGGGGTGATCTCAAGCGGTTGAAGCACTAGCGGTTTTTGCGCACTTTTTTTGAGGGTTTTAAGAAAGGCACTAAAGACGGAGGTGGTATTGGCGACGGCGCTTGCGGCAACGATCAAGGTGGCAAGCAGGAGTCGGTAGCGCTGCGTATCGATGCGTCCGCTGCGCATCCATGTTTCGATCTCCTGACGGATCGCATCGATGCGCCGCGCGTTTTCATCGTTGAAGTAGAGCCGTCCGCCCTGCGCGGTATAGTGTTGCGTGATCCACCCTTCGTGCCCTTTTAGGCCGCCTAGTGCGTCGAGCTGTTCTGGGTAATCTTGAAGCGATGCGGTGGCGAGATAGGCGTGATTGATGAGGTAACTGTAGTATTCGATGTCATTGCACTGCAACTGTGCCACTTGAGGCGCAAAATGGCGCGAGACGCTGCCCGCACCCGCGAAGAGGTCGCACATTCGGCACTGTTTCAGCGGTTTGCTTACATGTAAAGTGATTTGGGTCTGTAAAAAATCGAGCAGACGCTCTTTGGAGCCGATATAGTGCACCTTCAAAGTCCTTCAAGCAGCACGTACCATAATATCTCGATCTCTTCATCACCCAGATAGAGGGTGCTGAGGCTCTGCATCATGGCTTGATGACGGCTCAGCGGAATGCTTTTGCGGTGTGAACAGAAGCGGTGCGTGGGCAGGAAGGCACGGATCATCGAGACCTCCTCTTCAATGGGTGCTTCGCAATCAAAGCAGATTGCCTCATCATGCAGCCGTCCTTCGTGTTGTAGCAGTTTGAGGTAGCTTTCGATCGCAACACGCTTGGGGTTTTGCAGATGCCATTTGGCCGCAGCCGCATCGAGCAGTTCGAAGTAGAAGTTTCCGATTTCGGGGGCGTCGCGCAGATGCGGATGAAACAGCGCGATAAACTGCTGCCAGACTGCCAGTCGCGCTCGATCGAGCATCCAGGGAAAGCCCAGATGAATCACGTCGCGCAGCCTCCCGATACCCGAATTGAGGCTTAGTTCGCGTTCAAAGTCGATTTTGAATCCCAGATTGATCGCTCCGTGGCGTGCGCCGTAGAATCGATAAAGGGTCTGTAAGTTGTACTGCGTTATGATCGACACGATCAAATCTTCGTCGCGCGACCGAGTGACTTTGATGATATATCCCTGCAATGATGCTTCTTTTTTACTCAGAATTAAATTTTGTTTCTTCTTTATGCTGCTATTTTATGAAATTTTAACAGCTAAAAAGTTAAAATTACCCTCAACGTCTCTAAATAAGATAATTTTCTTTAAAAAGAGATTAAATAATAGAAAATTGATACAAAAAGGTTGATGCATGCTAGAACATCATGATCTTCTGCGCTCGTTTAAAGACAACTGCGGTTTTGGATTGATCGCCAACATCAAAAACCGCGCGAGCCACGAGAACCTTGAAAATGCCATCACGGCCCTTGAACGCATGATGCACCGCGGTGCGGTCGCGGCCGATGGCAAGACAGGTGATGGCAGCGGTCTACTGCTCTCGATGCCGCACGAGTTTATGCGCTACGTCACTAAAACAGCCGGCGTAGAGTTGCCTGAAATGTACGCAGTAGCGACTGTCTTTACCAAAGATAAGAGCCAACTGCTCACGATCGCTGATATCTGCTTAGAGAATGATCTCAAGGTGATTTATGAGCGCGTTGTCCCCGTGAATACCAACGCCTTGGGAGAGCAGGCGCTCTCAAGCTTACCGTTGATCGTACAGCTCTTCATTATCCCCAACTCCATCATGGCGACGCAGCGTTTTGAAGCGCTGCTCTATCTGAGCCGCAAAGAGTCCGAGCACCATTTTATCGAAGATGAGGATTTTTATATCGCCTCGATGAGCTCCAAGGTGATCTCGTACAAAGGGCTGGTGATGCCCACGCACATCAAAGAGTTTTACAAAGATTTTCAAGATGAGCGTTTTAAAATCTCTTTTGCCCTCTTTCACCAGCGCTTTTCGACCAATACGCTTCCCAAATGGCGTCTGGCCCAGCCCTTTCGCGCGATTGCGCACAACGGAGAGATCAACTCTGTCGAGGCCAACCGCTACAACGTGGATGTGAAGTCTGAGTCGATTAAAAGTGAAGTCTTTACTAATGAAGAGATCGCGCGGATTTTACCGATCCTTCAGCCCTACGCTTCTGACAGTGCCAGTGCGGACAACTTTTTTGAGTTTCTGATCGCCAACGGCGTCGATTTTTTCAAAGCGGCCCGCGCCGTTATTCCGGCACCGTGGCAAAACGCACCTTATATGGACCCCGAACTGCGCGCTTTTTACGAGTACCAGTCAACGGTATTTGAGGCATGGGACGGTCCTGCCGCCTTTTCGCTTACCGATGGGCGCTATATCGGCTGTGTACTCGACCGTAACGGTCTACGCCCATCCAAATACATCATCACCCATGACGACACCCTGCTCATCGCCAGCGAATACGGTGTAATCGACATCCCCGAAGAGAAGATCAAAGAGCGCGGTCGTCTGCAATCAGGCGAGATGATCGGGCTGGATCTGAAGTTTGGCAAGGTGCTCAAAAACGAGGAGATCAACCACTACCTCAAATCCTCCAATCCCTACATGAAGTGGCTCAACGAACATATGATCTATTTACAAGAGCATGTGGATAGTCAATACGCCAAGGGTTGCGATTACAACGGTGCCGATCTGGTACCGATGCAGCGTTTTTTTAATATCACCCATGAAGTGATCGAGCAGGTCATCGAGCCGATGGTGCGTGATGGCAAAGAGGCGGTCGGCTCTATGGGAGATGACACGCCGCTGGCGGCGTTTAGCGATAAGCAGCGTATGTTTAGCGACTACTTCAAGCAAAAATTTGCTCAAGTGACCAATCCGCCGATCGATCCGATCCGCGAAAAGGTGGTGATGAGTCTCAATACGGGCTTTGGAGAGGTGCACAATATTCTTGATGAACTGCCCGAACACGCCCACCGCCTCAAGGCGATCTCTCCGATCATTACCAGTGAAAAACTCGACGTGCTCAAATCGTTTGGCGACATCAAATCGCCGCGTTATCAGTCGCATTACCACAACACCACCTTCTCAACCGCGTACAAAGGCGATCTTAAAGAGGCGCTAGAGGCGTTGGTGAAGCGGGTGTCCGATTCGGTACGCAACGACCAAACCCGTATCGTCATTCTTGATGACGCGGAGTTGAGCGCTGAGATGCCTGTGATGCCGATGTTGATGGTGGTGGGGCGTCTGAATCAGGCCCTGCGAGCAGCCAAAATTCGCCATCTCGTTTCAATCGTTACATGTACCTCCGAAGTGATCGATTCGCACAGTGCGGCGACACTACTCGCCTACGGCACTAGTGCGGTTTATCCCAAACTGCTCTATGCTACGACATTGGAGTTTGCGCAGCGGCACAAAAACGAGTTTACGTGTCATGAAGCGCTCAAATCGGTTCACGCCACGCTTAATGCCGGCTTGCTCAAGATCATGTCCAAGATGGGTATATCGACCATTGCGTCATACCGCAATTCGGGCCTCTTTGACGTACTCGGACTAAGCCGCGAGATAGTGGAAGAGTGCTTTGGAGACTCGCAGGCACTCGTACCCGGACTTGGATACAAAGAGATAGACGCACGCATCAAAAAAGCGCATAAAGAAGCCTACGCCAAAAGCGGTTTCAATACCGTTTTTCCGCTCAACATCGGTGGCTTTTACAAGTTTTACCACGGCCAAGAGCACCACGACTTCGGTCCCGATGTGATCCATGCCATCCACGCGGTCGCCAAAAACGGCACCAAAGCCGATTATGACCGTTTGCGCAAAGTGGTCAATGGGCGCGGGCTGAAGTTTATCCGCGACTTTTTCGAGTTTCAATCGGATCGTGCCGCTATCAGCATCGATGAGGTTGAACCTAAAGAGCAGATTTTCAAGCGCTTCGCCTCTGCGGCGATGAGTTTGGGCTCTATCTCCCCCGAAGCGCACGAAACCCTTGCCGAAGCGATGAATACGATCGGCGCGAAGTCCAATTCGGGTGAGGGTGGCGAAGATTCGGCGCGCTTTGGGACCATTTTAAATTCTAAGATTAAGCAGGTCGCATCGGGGCGCTTTGGGGTGACTCCGGCCTATCTACGCTCTGCCGAAGAGATTCAGATCAAGATCGCACAGGGGGCAAAGCCCGGTGAGGGCGGACAGCTTCCGGGGCATAAAGTGACGGCGCTGATCGGTCGCTTGCGCCACACGGTACCCGGTGTAACACTGATTTCTCCGCCGCCGCACCACGATATCTACTCTATTGAGGATCTGGCGCAGCTTATTTTTGATATGAAGCAGGTCAATCCCAAAGCGACGGTTGCTGTGAAGCTGGTATCGACTTCGGGCGTTGGTACGATTGCCGCAGGCGTGGCCAAAGCGTACGCCGATAAGATCATCATCTCCGGCGGAGACGGCGGTACGGGTGCCGCGCCGCTCACATCGATTAAATTTGCGGGCAATCCGTGGGAGCTTGGACTCTCCGAAGCGCACAACGCGCTCAAGGCCAACAATCTTCGAGAGCTCGTACATGTACAGACCGACGGCGGACTCAAAACGGGTCTGGATGTCATTAAAGCCGCGATGCTGGGTGCCGAGAGTTACGCTTTTGGTACGGGCGTGCTCACCATCATCGGCTGTAAGATGCTGCGCATTTGTCATCTTAACCGCTGTTCTGTGGGTGTCGCTACCCAAAACCAGATGCTGCGCGATGAGCATTACCGTGGGAATGTGCAGCAGGTAATCAATTTCTTTAACTTTTTGGCGGAGGATGTGCGCACCATTTTGGCCTCTTTGGGATATCGCTCGCTCGAAGAGATTATCGGTCGTTCCGATCTGCTCAAAGTGGTGGAGGATCCGTTTGCAAAACAGTTCGACTTTTCAGCCGTGCTGCACCGCGAAGAGGGAGGCAATACATGCAAGCAGCCTTCCAATCCGCCGTTTGATGATAATGCGTTTGAGGTGTCGGTACTTGAAGAGGCCAAAGCCGCGATCAAATATCCTGAACATCCGATCCGCATCAAGCGTGCCATTACCAACCTCAACCGCAGTTTCGGTGCCCGCATCAGCGGTGAGATCGCGCAGTACTACGGTGACGCCGGACTCAAAGAGGGCACCATCACGATTGCGCTGCAGGGAATTGCGGGTCAGGCGCTTGGCGCCTTTTTGATCAATGGAGTAGATATTCGGCTGGACGGATATGCCAACGACTACATCGGTAAAGGGATGCACGGCGGTAAAATCGTCATTACGCCGCAGTGTCAGGGTGAGCAGTTTAGCGCGGGCGGCAATACCTGTCTTTACGGTGCGACGGGTGGCAAGCTCTACATCAGCGGTTCCGTCGGCGAGCGTTTCGCGGTGCGCAACTCGGGTGCTTTGGCTATTGTCGAGGGTACGGGTGATAATGCCTGTGAGTATATGACCGGCGGCGTCGTGGTCATTTTGGGCAAAACCGGCGTGAACTTCGGCGCGGGAATGACCGGCGGCGTATCGTTTGTTTATGACGCGGATCACACCTTTATTGAAAATGTGAACCGTGAATTGGTTGAAGCGGTGCGCATCGATACCGACGACGGTGACGAAGCACGTCATTTCCTGAAACGGCTGCTCAAAGACTATAGTATTGAGATCGGTAGCATTTGTGCTAAAAAACTTTTGGATAACTTCCGTGTAGAGATTCGAAATTTCTGGCTGGTGCGTCCGAAGAATCTCAAAAAACTACCGCTTAACATCGACAAAGGAGACTAAGATGCGCGAATTTATAACTACAGGACGTCTCGACCCCTCCAAACGTCTGGTGGTGGAGCGTACGAAAGATTTCAAAGAGATCTATGAGTTTTTTGACTCCTCCGAAGCGTCGCAGCAGAGCGAGCGCTGTATACAGTGCGGCGACCCTTTTTGTCTCAATAAATGCCCTTTGCACAACTATATTCCTCAGTGGCTCAAATCGGTTGCCGAAAAGGATCTGGAGTTTGCATTTCGCCTCTCCAATGAGCCTTCTCCCTTTCCTGAAGTGATGGGGCGCGTCTGTCCGCATGATCGGCTGTGTGAGGGTGACTGTACGCTCAATGACGGACACGGTGCCATCACCATCGGCGCTATCGAGACCTTTATCAACGAAGAGGGCTTTAGACAAGGTTTGAAGCCCTATTTTCCGGGTATCACCTCCAATAAGCGCGTGGCGATTATCGGTTCAGGGCCTGCGGGGCTCTCTGCCGCAACCTATCTGCTGCGCTCGGGTGTCGGCGTGAGTATGTATGAGCGCTCTGATCGCGCCGGCGGCTTGCTCACCTACGGTATTCCGGGTTTCAAGCTTGATAAAAAAGTGGTGGCGCGTCGTGTCGATCTGCTGATTGAAGCGGGTATGAAGCTACATGTAAGCACCGAAGTGGGCAAGGACATCACCTTTGAAGAGATTGCGGGTAGTCATGATGCGATCTTTGTCGGTATCGGCGCGACCAAATCGAAGCGTGCTGGCATCAACGGAGAAAATGCACCCAACGTTTTTGCGGCGATACAGTATCTTACGGCCATTCAGCGCAAAATTTTCAAAGAGAGCTATGACAAGGTCTTTGATTTTAAAGATTTGAGTGTCGTGGTGATCGGCGGCGGGGATACCGCTATGGACTGCGTCCGTACCGCCAAGCGTGAAGGGGCGCGCAGCGTAGCGTGTCTCTATCGACGCGACGCGTACAACATGCCCGGAAGCCAAAAAGAGTACAAAAATGCGATGGAAGAGGGGGTTGAGTTTACCTTTCACGCTGCTCCCAAAGAGATTGTCCTCGGCGAAAACGGCAGAGCGGTGGCGATCACGATGATCAAGACCGTTTTGGGTGCCAAAGACGAAAGCGGACGTCAGCGCATGGAAGAGGTGCGCGGCAGCGAGTTTCAGGTGAAGGCGGATGTCATCATCATGGCGCTCGGATTCGATCCTGCAGTGCCTTCGTTTTATGCTGAAAACGGTATAGAAACCAACAATTGGGGCGGCGTCGTGATCGATCACAATTTTCAAACCACTACTCCGGGCATCTTTGCCGGGGGTGACTGTAGACGCGGTGCCGATCTGGTCGTTACCGCCGTTTATGACGGCAGAGAGGCAGCGCGCGCTATTGCCGCTTCGCTAAAATAGTCTCTTCGGCGCGCAGCGCCGTTGCGCTTTCCCGCGTTACATGTAGGCCCCCATTCAATAAAGTAGAGGCGCTTTTTAGGTACAATGCGCCATCTTAAACTATCCGCTAACACTTTTTTGACATTTTCGACACTACAAGGATCTTTACCGTGAGTCTTTTCGGTCTATTTAGCAGCTCCATCACGAAGCGCCAACCCAGCAAGGAAGAGGCACCGTCTCATTGGATCAAATGCACCTCCTGTCAGGCTTTGATGTACTACAAAGAGATCGAAGCGCAAAATTATGTCTGCCCAAAATGCGGTTTTCATCTACGTATCGCTGTAGCGGAGCGCATCGCATTGCTTGCTGATCAGGGGACATTTGAGGAGCACGATGTCCATTTGCGTCCGGTCGATCCTCTGAAATTTGTCGATAAAAAGAGTTACGTCAAGCGTGTCGAGGAGAGCCATAAGAAGACGGGTAACTACTCTTCGGCCATCAGCGGTTCGTGCCGTATCGGCGGCGTTGCGGCGCAGTTGGTCATTTTCGATTTTAACTTCATGGGCGGCTCTTTGGGTTCTGTAGAGGGTGAAAAGATCGTGCGCGCCGTCAATCGGGCCATCGAGCGGCGCGAAGGATTGGTCATTTTGAGCGCCAGCGGCGGAGCGCGGATGCAAGAGAGCACCTTTTCGCTGATGCAGATGAGCAAAACTTCCGCAGCACTGGCCAAACTCGCCGATGCGAAATTACCCTATATTTCGATTTTGACCGATCCGACCATGGGCGGCGTGAGTGCCTCCTTTGCGATGCTAGGTGACATCATCATTGCCGAGCCGGGGGCGCTGATCGGTTTTGCGGGGCAGCGTGTCATCAAGCAGACGATCGGCTCCGATCTGCCCGAAGGATTTCAACGGGCTGAGTTTTTGCTCGAAAAGGGTTCGATCGACATGGTCGTCAACCGCAATGAGATGAAAACGACGATCAGCGATCTGCTTAAGCTGCTTTTGGGTCATTGATGCAGCTTTATGCGCTGTGCGATCAGACGCTGCTTGATGAACGGGGAGTCGAGTTGGAGGAGTTCGTGCATATAGCGGTCTCCAAGGGTGCGACGATGTTGCAATACCGCCATAAGAGTGCTGATATTGCCGAGATCAAGTCACGACTTATTACTTTACGTGCTTTATATGACGGATATTTGATCGTCAATGACCACTATGAGCTGGTCTCTTATTGCGATGGTGTGCATATCGGTCAGGAGGATCTGCGTGAGATCGATGCTGACCCGAAGCGTGCCGTTACGGTGATGCGTTCCATCATCGGTTCAGACAAGATTTTGGGCTTGTCCACCCATTCTGCTGAGGAGATCGAGATTTCCAACACACTTGATGTCAATTATATCGGTCTGGGTGCTTACCGCGATACTGCGACAAAGCAGGTAGGAGTCGTTTTGGGTGATCGGCTGGATGTGCTGGCGAAGCGTTCGCTCCATCCGGTGGCGGCCATCGGCGGGGTGCGTTTGGATGATCGCTTTGAACATGTTCGTTATTTGGTGATCGCCAGAGGTCTGCTTGAAGATTAATCTCATCACGATCGCCAAAAAAGAGCGTACGATTTACGATCCCCTCTATCAAGAGCTGATTAAGATGATTTCGCGCTTTGCGCAGATCGAGGAGATTGAGCTATTTCCCAAAGAGGTACTCAAGGCGCATACCCAAAGCGCTGCTATCGCTCAGGCATCCTACACGACGGTGTTCACGCCGTACTTAAGTAAAGGTTATAGCGTAGCACTTCATCCGGCAGGAAAAAACATCGACAGCATAGAGTTTAGTAAGCTATTAAGTGATAAAATGTCACTCAATTTTTTCGTGGGGGGCGCGTACGGATTCGAGGACTATTTCGTGGCATCGTGTCAACAGGCGCTCTCGTTAAGCGCTTTGACGATGAGCCATAAAATTGCCAAAGCGGTGCTGCTCGAGCAGATCTATCGCGGTTTTTCGATTCTAGACGGACACCCCTATCACAAATGAAGGAGATGGCTTGAGAGAGCACGAACTGAAGTACTTCAAAGATATTTTGTTGGCCCGTAAAGAGCAGATTGTAAAGAATATCACGGGCGTTACCGAAGAGATGATGCAGCTGCAATCGCTTGAGCTTAACGACGAAGGCGATTACGCTTCGGTCAGCAATAACAACATGGTCGAGAGTGCTATCGGTACGCAGCAGCGCATGGAGCTAACGGAGATCGAAGCGGCGCTGGGTAAGCTCAAGCATGGACAGTACGGGATTTGCGAAATGTGCGAAGAGGAGATCGGCGTGCAACGGCTTAAAGTGAAGCCGCATGCCAAGTACTGCATCGACTGTCGAGAGATCGTCGAAAAAAACAACAGTTAAGGAGAAGATGATGCATATCAAACGCTACGCGGTGGCCGCCCTTGTTTTGATTTTACTGGTGGGGTGGTATGTGTATGCCTTTGTGTCTCAAGCATCTATCTCGCTCGACTTTTTCGGGATTACCTTCCCGATGATGCCTGTTGCTCTCTGGGTCACGGTGCCGCTGCTGCTGCTCTTTGCGGCCACTTTGCTGCATCTAAGTTATTACGGTGTCGTGGGTTCGCTCGTCACTAGACGTAGTGTTAAAGATCATCAGAAGCTTTTGCAGGCACTGCGCGAGAGACTGCTGGGAAAAAAGAGCACCCATGTAGTCTACAAAACTGAGCCCTATGCCGTTTTGGGCCATCTGATCGAGGGGTGCACCATCACGCCTATGCAGACACTAGAGGGGAGTGAAGATCCTGAAATTAACGCCGCTCTGGCGCTGATTAGGGATATTGAAGCGGGTAAAAGTGTCGATATCAAAAAGTTCTACCTTGAAAACGATAACCCTCTGGTGCTCAAAAACCACTGCAACCGTTATCAGCGCGGTGAGGTGACGCCTGAAGATATTTTGGCTAAGCCTGAGCGTTTCCATAAAGATTTGGCGGTATCGGCGTATCGAGATTTTGTCAAAACGGCTCCGTTGGTCGGAATCGTGAAATACAAAAAATACATGTCTCGAGAGGCGATCGAGCAGATTCTGAGACGTATCAATGCCGATACGCACATTCTCTCTATCGACAATGAGACGCTCATTGATCTGATTCATCAGATCGATGTGAGTGAAGACGACTACATCTGCGGCTCGATCATTCTAGCGCAGCGTATGTTGCCGCAGCAGCGTATGAAGCTCTTTGAACAGCTCAGTGAACGCCGTGAAGAGGCGATGGCTGCATACATCTACACGCTTTATGATCTTGAAGTGGTAGAAGAGGCCAATAACCTGCTTGACGGTGCCCGTGACGATGAGTTTTTGCCCTTTCGTGCCTACCGCGCGCTCAAAGAGGCCAACAAAAATTACAGCATCAATCTCTTTACCCCAAAAGTCTGCAGATAACCTGCAGCCTTACATGTAACCATGACCGATAAACTCTCCTTTGACCGTCTCCTGTATGTTTTAGCGCCGCTGGCCGGCTATACCGATCTACCCTTTCGCAGTGTGGTTAAAAAATTCGGTGCCGATTTGACCGTAAGCGAAATGATCAGTTCAAATGCGCTGGCGTACGGCTCATCCAAGAGCTTCAAGATGCTTGAAAAAAGCACCAACGAAGATCCCTATTCGGTGCAGATCGCCGGTGCGGATCCTGAAGTGGTGGCCAAAGCGGTCTCCTTGCTTAACCCTATAGAAGGGATCGACATCATCGATTTCAACTGCGGCTGTCCGGTGCCCAAGATCGTCTCACACGGATCGGGAAGCTCGCTGCTGCGCGATTTGAAGCTGATGGGAAGTTTAATCCGTACGATCAAAGAGACGTCACAAAAATCGACTACATCGGTGAAGGTGCGGCTGGGGTTTGATGAGAAAAACCATATTGAGATCGCCAAGGTGGTAGAGGAGAGCGGGGCGGATTATATTGCCGTGCATGGCCGCACCCGCGCCGGAAAGTTCAAGTCCGAGGTGGATTACGACGCGATTGCGCAGATGAAAGAGGCCGTTTCGATTCCGGTGATCGCCAATGGCGACATTGACTCTTTTGAGAAGGCGCAGTGGGTGCTGCGTCATACCAAAGCCGACGGCGTGATGATCGGGCGGGGGGCGGTGGGTGCACCGTGGATCTTTCATCAGCTCAAAACCGGTGAAGCGCAGATCGATCTGACGATCAAACATGCCATCATCATGGAGCACTTTGACCGCATGATCGAGTTTTACGGCGCGTACGGGGTGCCGATGTTTCGCAAACATACCCATACCTACTCCAAAGGCTACGCCGGGGCTTCTGTGATGCGCGACGCCGTAAACCGCATCGAAGATGTCGCCACCTATCGTAAGGTGATCGACGAATTTTTTGCCACCTCTACAATGGTTTAGCCCGAAGCCTTCTCTTTATAACTCTCAAATAATCCCTCTTCCCTGGGGGTATCGAGTTGTAAGTAGGTCTCAAGTTGCGCTTCGTTTTTCTTGAGCATCGTCTCAAAATCGTTCTGCGTGACCGGTTTGTCACCGTAAAACTTATCCAGCACGATATTGTTGTTACCGATGATGACGAGATAGCTTGATTCGGCGTATTCGAGCATAACGACACTGTTGTGCGCATCAAGCGCTTTTTGAAAGCGGATGGTTGCACCCTGAGAAGTTGAAGTGGGGCTGTTTTTCGCAAAGAGCGAAGGTTTGGTTCCGGTTGCGACACCCTGTTGCATCCCTCGTTTGAGCCACCAGACGATCACAATTCCTACGATAAGGATCAAGGCAACGATGATGTAATTGTCCTCCATGGCCGACTCTTTTTTGGTTGGAAGGGTTGAATTGAGCGTGGGTTGATCGGAGGAAGCTTGACTGTTCGAGCTTGCGCTCAAGAAACGGAGTCTAAGACCGTAAGCATCGGCAGTTTTGGATGCCTGCATCTGTACATGTAAAGGCGTTTTGGCGATGATCTGGGTGCCGCTGTCTGAGGGTGAGAGGGTAATGGAGCTCAAAAAGGGTGAGGAGAGGCTCTTTTGTTTGACGGATTCGATCTGGGCTCCGTCGAGTTTGATGATGACAGTGTCGTTTTGACGAAGCTGGCGCAAAGTCCCTTCGAATGGGGTGTCGAAGGTAAGCATAATATCGACGCGGTCGGAACGATCATAGACGTTGTAGCTTAGAATCTGCGAAGCGAAGAGCCAAAACGGGATCAAAAGCAGAATGAATATTCTCACATTCGCTCCTTGGATAGATAGTAGATGACGGCACTAGAGTCGAGGACTTCGTTGATCCGTATGGCGAGGTTCTTTTCATAGACCATCACCTCTCCCTTGCCGATGATGCGGCCGTTAACATAGGATTCGACGCTCTCGCCGGCGGGTTTATTCAGATCGATGACGGAGCCTTTTTCGAGCTTCAGGATATTGGCGATGCTCAGCTCCGTCTCTCCCAGATCGGCGACGAATTCGATCTCCATATCCAGCAGCCCTTCATAATTCATCCAGCTCAGCTCTTCAGGCGTGAAGTGTTTTTCAAGCATTTTGGCGACGTTGAGTTCTTCGGACATTTAGCGCAGTTCCTTTAAGGCGATCAGCATGGTGTCGCTGCCGATGCGCAAGACGGCTGTCGTATCGCAGGGCAGATCAAACCGTTCAAAGGCGACAAAGTGTGGCGTCGTAATGCTAAAAGGGTTGACGCCCCGCTCTTCGGAGATGACTTTAGCGCTGCCGATAACCATATTGGCAACTTCCAGTGAAACATCCCGAAGCGTTACTTCATCACTCTCCTCTTCATCTAAAAAGAGTGATGCAATAGTGCGCATCAGGGCTTCATCGCAAGCGACGTAGGCGCGGTGCGCGGCTCCTGCTTGATCGGTTATGTCGATGTAAGCAATAAGCGTTCTCACTTCCGGTAGATCGTGTAGCAGTGCAGAGGCGGCCTCAAGCTGATGCTGTGCGAAGTTTTGGGCTGCCGTAATCAGATCATCGATCATATCATGTCCGTTTGGTGTGAAATCCAAAGATTATACGCAAAGCGGTGTAAAACTATGATTAATATCCAACCTAAGCCCGAACGGGGTATAATCGCGCCTTTGCAAAAGGAGATTGATGGGCTTTGAGCTGGCGCTGCTAGGGGTCTTTGTTGGGGTGCTTTCGGGCTTTTTCGGTATCGGCGGCGGGACTATTTTGGTGCCTGCGCTGCTGCTTTTGGGGCTGGATATCAAAGCAGCGATCAGCATCTCCATCGTGCAGATGGTCTTTAGCTCCATCTATGGCAGCTACCTCAACCAAAAAAAGGGGACGCTCGAGATGAAGACCGTCCTCTTTACGGGGATCGGGGGCTTTGTCGGCGGACTCTTTAGCGCGGCCATTATAGCTGCTTTTAGCGCGACGCTGCTAGAGGCGATCTTTTTGGGCTTTGTGCTCTTTGCGCTGTTGCGGCTGATGATGACCTCCGTACATGTAAAGGTGGCCGAGATACGCAAAGCCCATCCGGCGATTCTACTCTCTATCGGCGTGGTGCTGGGCGCTTTTGCCACCTCTATCGGGGTGGGCGGATCGATTTTGCTGGTGCCGCTGCTGGCGAGTTTCTTACATGTACCGATCAAAAACGCCATCTCTGCGGGGCTCTTTTTTGTCGTATTCTCCTCCATTTCGGCGCTCATCTCCTTGGCCTATTCGGGGATGATCGATTGGGAGCACGGCATTATGGTGGGGCTTGGCTCACTTGTGGGGGTCTACATCGGGATCTGGCTCAAGCACCGCAGCAGCGACCGGCTCTCCAAATACGCACTGATCGTTTTTTACGTCCAGATCGCCGGTTATCTGGCTTATCGACTCATTACAGGAGCATAAAAGATGAAAAACAGCATCAAAATCTTCGGAGCGCGGGAGAACAACCTTAAAAACATTTCGCTGGAGATTCCCAAAAACGCTCTGGTGGTCTGTACGGGGCTCAGCGGCAGCGGCAAATCGACGCTTGCTTTTGACACCCTCTACGCCGAAGGGCAGCGCCGCTATATCGAGTCGCTTTCAAGCTACGCCAGACAGTTTTTGGACCGCATCGGCAAACCCGATGTAGACAAGATCGAAGGGCTGACCCCTGCCATCGCCATCGATCAGAAAAGCACCTCCAAAAACCCCCGCTCGACGGTGGGCACCATCACCGAAATCTACGACTATTTGCGCCTGCTCTATGCACGGATTGGCGTGCAGCACTGCCACCTCTGCGGCAAAAAGATCACGCAGATGAGCGCTGCTGATATCATCGAGCAGGTGATGTGTCTACCCGATGGTGCCAAAGTGGCGATCATGGCGCCGCTGGTGCGCGAAAAAAAGGGGAGCTTTAACGATCTGATCGCTTCGCTGGTGCACAAAGGGTATGTGCGCGCACAGATCGATGGGGTACATGTACGCCTCGATGAGGAGGTCGATCTCTCCAAAACCAAAAAACACACCATCAAAGCGATCATCGACCGCACCGTCATCCGCGAAGAGAACCGCGACCGCATCGCTCAAGACGTCGAAAAGGCGCTCAAGGAGAGTTACGGCGAAGTGGAGCTGGAGGTGTTCAACCCCGAAGAGGTGGGCATGAGCGAAAAGCTGATCCACTATAGCGAGCACAACGCCTGTTTTGACTGCAAGGTGAGCTTCGAGCCGCTGGAACCGCTCACTTTTTCGTTTAACTCACCCAAGGGAGCGTGCAGCGAGTGTGACGGGCTGGGCATCCGCTACGCACTCGATCATGACAAGATCATCGACCGCGACCTCTCCATCGAAAAAGGGGCGGTGCGGATTATGTACGGCTTCAATAAAGGGTACTACTTCTTGTTCCTCAAAGCCTTCTGCGCGAGCGCGGGCATCGATACGCAGATCCCTTTTGATGCGCTGGAGCCGCATCAGCAAAAAGCGATCATGCATGGCGGCATCGAAGAGGTGACCTTCAAGTGGAAAGAGCACCCCGTGACGCGCGTCTGGCCGGGGGTGATCAAGATCGCGTACGATATGTTCAAAGACGAAAAAGAGCTTGCCGACTTTATGAGCGAGAAGCCCTGCAGCGTCTGCGGCGCGAACCGTTTGCGGCGTGAAAGCCTGGCCGTGAAGGTCAAGGATAAGGGGATTGCCGATGTGATTTCGCTGCCCATCGAGCAGAGCTACCGCTGGTTTAGCGACGCATCGAATTTCGACTATCTGCGCCCACAAGAGCGTATGATCGCCGAACCGATTCTCAAGGAGATCAACGAGCGCCTCTTTTTTCTCTTTGACGTGGGCTTGGGCTACCTCACCCTGAGCCGCGACGCACGCAGCATCAGCGGCGGTGAAGCGCAGCGTATCCGCATCGCTTCGCAGATCGGCAGCGGGCTGACGGGGGTGATGTATGTGCTGGATGAACCCAGCATCGGGCTGCACGAGCGCGATACGCTCAAGCTCATCCGCACCCTGCGCTCTTTGCAGGAGAAGGGCAATACCGTGATCGTGGTGGAGCATGACAAAGAGACGATTGAGCACGCCGATTTTATCGTCGATATCGGCCCGGGAGCAGGGCGATTCGGGGGTGAGGTGGTCTTTAGCGGCACGCTTGATGAACTGCGCAAAGCCGATACCCTTACGGCGGATTACCTCAGCGGAAGAAAGAAGATCGAGTATTTTTACCGCCGCGCCCAAGAGCACTGGATCGAGATCAAAAACGTCTCGCTCAACAACATCGAGGACTTACATGTAAAGCTTCCGCTGCACAACTTCGTCTGCGTCACGGGGGTGAGCGGCAGCGGCAAGAGTTCGCTGATTCTCCAAACCCTGCTGCCCACCGCGCGCGAAATCCTCAACCACGCCCGAAAGGTGAACAAGGTCGCGGGCGTCGAGATCACGGGGCTAGAGAAGCTTGACAAGGTGATCTATCTTGATCAAAGCCCCATCGGCCGCACCCCGCGCTCGAACCCCGCCACCTACACGGGCGTGATGGATGAGATCCGAGAGCTCTTTGCCAAAACCAAAGAGTCACAGATTCGTGGGTATAACACGTCGCGCTACAGCTTCAACGTCAAAGGCGGGCGCTGCGAAAAGTGCCAAGGCGAGGGGGAGATCAAGATCGAGATGCACTTTTTGCCCGATATCATGGTCAAGTGCGATGAGTGTAAGGGGCATCGCTATAACCTCCAGACACTTGAGATCAAGTACAAAGGCAAAAGCATCTCCGACGTGCTGCGCATGAGCGTCTCCGAGGCGCTGGAGTTTTTTGCCCCCGTGCCCAAGATCAATATCAAGCTGCAGACGCTTAGCGACGTGGGGCTAGGCTACATCACGCTGGGCCAAAACGCCGTGACGCTCAGCGGCGGCGAAGCGCAGCGCATCAAGCTGGCCAAGGAGCTTAGCCGCAAAGACACGGGCCAGACCCTCTATATTCTCGATGAGCCCACAACGGGGCTGCACTTTGATGACGTCAACCGCCTCACGCGTGTGCTGCACCATTTTGTGGAGCTGCGCAACAGTGTGCTGGTGATCGAGCACAACCTCGATATGGTCAAAAATGCCGATTACATTATCGACATGGGGCCTGAGGGCGGCAGCGGCGGCGGACGGATTATCGCCGAGGGCAACCCTGAAGCAGTGGCGCTCTCGCATGAGCAAACAGGAAGTTATACGGGTAAATATCTTAAAAAAGAGCTGGGCCTTTAGGCCTTATATGTAAGGAAAAAAAGATGATCAAACATATCGTGATGTTTCAATTCAAAGAGGAAGATAAAGCGCACAACCTGCTCAAAGTCAAAGCGATGCTTGAAGCGTTGCCGCAGCAAATCGAGCCGCTGCGTCAGATGGAGGTGGGGATCAACATCATCCCCGGCGAACGCGCCTTTGATCTGGTGCTCACTTCGGTTTTTGACGATATGGCGGGTCTGGAGATCTACCGCGACCATAGTGCACATCTGGAAGTGGTGGCCTTTATCAAGCAGGTGACAACCGCGAGCAAAGTGGTGGATTACGCGCTTTAGAGCGATTGCAGCATCTCTTCAAAGCGGTTCACCCGTTCCATCGCTTCGACGATGAGCAGGTTGATCTGCCCTATGTCGATCTGGTAGGCGTGTACAAAGGGCAGCAGGGCGTCTAGGTCGGCGTGCTCGATGGAACGGGTCATGGTGAGCAAGACGCCCCAACTGCTTTGGGCTTCGAACATCGCCTCTTCGATCTCGCTTGAGACGTTGAGTTTGCGCAAAAAGTTGCGGTGATCGACGCCGAGCAGCAGGTGGATGAGCGAGAGCATGCCTACCAGATAGGCGGTGTGCATCATCTCTCTGGTGGGGTTTTTGTAGCGCAGGCGTAAGAGCCCCTGCATGATTTCGGTGCGGTTGATCACCATCAGCAGCAGGGGGTGGTTTAGCCCTTTGCGGTTGTGTTTGGAGAGCATGATCAGCAGCAGCCAGTCGCCCAGCGGCTTGCGCCCCAGCAGGGTGACGATCTGTGCGATGGAGGTGATGGGGCGCGAGAAGGAGAAGAACGAAGAGTTGATAAACTGCATGAGCTGAAGCGCGAGCACATGATGCCGCTCGATGGCGCTGACGATCGTCTCGACGCTCTCGTCGCTTTGAAGCTGGGCACGGATCTGCAGAATCGACTCTTGGTCGCTGCTAAGCGAGTCGCTCTCCATGTCGCTGGGGCGTTCGATGTAGTAGCCCTGAAAATAGCGCACGCCGCCGTTTTGATACTGCTGCATCAGGGCATCGTTTTCGATCTTGGAGGCGATGACGGTGGTGCCTCGGTGCTGCAGGGCTTGGGCGAGTTTAAGCGCTAAGGCGGGGTTGCTGCGTAGTGCGTCGATCTTGAGCGTATCGATGTAGCGCAGCAGGGGCTTGAGGATCGAAGCGGCGTCGGGCTTGACGAAAAGATCGTTGATGGCGAAGCGGTAGCCTTGAGCGTGCAAACGCTCCAGCAGGGGTGGTAGGCTTTTGTCGCGTAGGCTCTGCTCTAAAAGGCTGAGCACAAAGCGCTCTTTGGGGATGGCGCCGATGAGGTCATTACTCAAAAAAGCCGTATCGACTTTTAAAAAGCCCTTGTAACTCCCCAAAACCCGCTCGATCCCAAAGGTATGCAGCAGTTGATCGAGCACTGACGCGGTGATGGAGATATCGCTGTAGATCCCCTGATCGTCACGCTCTTGTCGGTAGAGAATATCGTACCAGCAGATGTTTTTGTCTGATCCGATAATCGCCTGACGACCGATCATGCCCATGGACTACTCCAGACCCTCAAAAAAGGCTTCGACCTCGAGCTCGCCTTCGATGCACGGAGTAAGCGAAAGCATCTCGCCGCCGCTAAAACCGCGTACATACCAGTAACGACCCTCAAGCAGCCGGTAGTGATCGACGATGTGGTTTTCGGGATCGACAAGGTAGTAGTTTGGGATAGCGCAGAGTTCATAGAGCTCTTTTTTGACCCCTTTGTCTTTTTTGGCGGTAGAGGGAGAAAGGACTTCGAATAGGGCGCAGGGGCGTTCAGTGCTCGCACACCAGAGCATCACGTCAGGTTGGACTACATGGGTAGTGCCGCGACACTGTAGTTTGATATCAAACGGGGCGATGCGGGCTTTACATGTAGGCGTTTCGCGGGTGAGGTTTTTGAGTAGGGTTGCGATGTTAAGTACCGCATCTTGATGCGCCGCGCTTGCGCCCGCCATCACGTGAATCTCCCCAAAAATCAGTTCGCAGCGCTCACCCTCGGGCAGACTTTGATCGATGGCGAGATACTCTTCGTAGGTGTAGGTATTGAGTCGTCGTGCTTCATCCATGAGAAACTCCTTGTGCGTTGATTATAGCACTTGAGGCTTCAAAAGGGGCTTCGCAGCCCCATGTAAGGGGATCAAAGCCGTAAAAAAGGACAAGGGCGTCGTAGAGTTTGCCAAGGTCGCGTTTGAGCCTTGCGGGGGTTTGGATGAAGCGCTCGGAGGCGACAGCGAAGAATTCCGCGTCATTTTCAAAAGCGTATTCGCCCAGCACGCGGCAATCATCCGGTAGATGGCCGGTTGGTGCCACCTTGTCGCTAAGCTGCTCGAAGCAATCCAAAAGCGCTTCATCCAGATCCTCTGCCTCATCGATGATGTGGGCAAGTTCATGAATGATCACATTGTGTTCGCTTGAGCCAAACGCCTCATCCCGCGCCTCGTGCCAAGAGAGCGCTATGCTCTCTTCATAGGCCTGACCGTCAAGCTCCGCAAAGCCTCTTGAGACAATGCCGCCCTCATCGATCACCTCCTCATAGACAAAGCCTTCGGCGTAGAGAATGACGTGACGCGGATACTCCAGACGCTCTGGTCGTCCCAGCGACAATACGGCGGCATAAAAAGCAACTGTGACGCGCATCTCGTCGCTTACATGTAAGCCTACGCCCTCAAAGCTGCAGGTGTGGATAAAGCGAAGGATGCCGCGCTCTATGGTGGCGCGCTCTAGGGCGCTTAGGGCACGAAAAAGGGCGATACGCTCTAGGATGCTACGCCACGACGTTGGAAAGGCCATCTGCGTTAGACGCGCCTCTAGCCGTCGCCGCGTTTGCACGCGCCACAGATAAAAAAAGAGAAAAATCGCAAAAAACGTTGTGATGATCAGCGCGAGTGCGAGATCATAACTCATCCCTAATCACCGCGCTCGATCTGCTCTTTTTTCTCTTCGATTTCAAGCAGTTGCTCAACCTTGGCTTCATAGGCGGCTTCGAGCGCTTCTAGCTCTTTGGCCAGTGCGCTTAGGCCCTTCTCCTGGTAGCATTTGGGGTCGCTAAGGCAGCTTTTGAGTGATGCGATCTGCGCTTCGATGGCGTCGATCTCTATCGGGAGCTTTTCGAGCAACTCTTTTTCTTTGTAGCTAAGCTTGAGGGCTTTGTCGCTTTTGGGCCTTACATGTAAGGGTTTCTCCTCTTTGACCTGCTCGCGCTCCATCTCATCAAGCTGGCCGATTTCGCGCTCGATTTCGAGGTATTCGGTGTAGGGCTGGTAGGACTCTTCGATGCTGCCGTCGCCTTTGAAGATGAAGAGCTTTTTGGCGATTTTATCCACAAAAAATCGGTCGTGGCTCACCAGTACCACCGCGCCGGGGAAGTTTTGGAGCTGCTCTTCGAGGATGTTGATGGTGGGGATATCGAGGTCGTTGGTGGGCTCGTCGAGAATCAGACAGTCCACCTTTTTGGCAAAGAGCAAGGCAAGGGCGACGCGGTTTTTTTCGCCGCCGCTGAGGATGCCGACCTTTTTATCCAGAAACTCTTTGGGAAAGAGAAGATTTTTCAGATAGCCGTAGACATGGTAATTTTTGCCCTGCACCTCGATGCGGTCTCCGCCGAGCGGACAGAAGGTTTCGATAAGGTTTTTTTCATCATCGAGCATTTCGCGGTGCTGATCGAAATAGCCGACGCTAAATTCCCCTTGTTTGATCACGCCCGATGTGGGTTTGAGTCGGCCCAGAAGGGCTTTGAGCAGGGTCGATTTGCCACTGCCGTTGGGGCCGACGATGGCGATGACATCTTTTTGCAAGATGCGCGTCGTAAAATCAGAGATGAGGGTGCGGCCGCCCAGCGTGATGCCCAGATGGTTTACCTCAAAGAGCATCTTTTGGCGGTTGACGCTTTTGTCGCGGTTGAAGTGTTTGGCTTCGCGCTGCAACTCGACCTTCATTTTATGGATCTGCGCGGGGTTGGTTTTGGCCGCTTCGCGCAGTCCCATTAGCCGCTCTTTGCGCCCTTCGTTGCGCTTGAGCCGCGCTTTGACGCCGCGCGAAAACCACGCATTTTCGGCTTTGAGCAGGCGCAGAAGGTCTTCGTGGGTTTTTTGCATATTCTCCAGCAGTGCCTCTTTTTGCTCCAGATAGCTGCTGTAGCCGCCTTTGAATTCTCGTAACTGCGCATTGTCCACTTCGACGGTTTTGGTGGCGATCTGATCGATGAAATAGCGATCGTGAGAGATGAAAACGAGGGTAAACTTCTCTTTGAGAATCAGCTCTTCGAGAAACTCCACCATGTAGACATCAAGGTGGTTGGTCGGCTCATCAAGCAGCAAGACGTCGGGCTTTTGCAGCAGCAGCGAGGCCAGAGCGACGCGGCGCTGTTCACCTCCGCTGAGCATCGAGACGGGCTTGTTTTCAAAATCTTGGAGTTGAAAGTGCAAGATGATACGTGAGATTTTGTCATCGAGGTTCCATGCGTTGTGGTGGTCTAGCAGGTGGGTGACGCGGGCGTGTTCGGCAAGCAGCTCAGGGTTGTCAAAATGATCCGCAAGGAGCAAGGAGAGTTCGTCAAAGCGTGTTCTGGCTGTTTTAAGTTCGTCAAGCCCCGCTTCAACCGCTTCACGTACACTGTGGCCCTCGGCAAATTTCGGCACTTGCGAGAGCATTTTGATCTGGAGGTTCTGACGTGTGATGCGCTCACCCGCGTCAAAGTCGAGTGAGCCTTCGGCGATTTTCATTAAAGTGGACTTACCGCTGCCGTTTTTGCCGACGATGACGATGCGCTCCCCTTCATCGACGTGAAAGGAGACGTTTTCAAGGATTTTTTGGGCTTCGAAATTTTTGGAGATATTAAGCAGGTCGATCAGGGCCATGAAGCTACTTTTTGGCGCATTTTAGCACAAACGGCGCTTGGCGACCCAGCAGGCGAGGGCGTAATCGGAGTAGGGTTGCTCGAATTGTTTGGGCGGGATGGCGTAGGAGCGCAGTTTGGAGCGCACGATCCCCATCACCACATACCCCACCAAAAGGGCAAAAAAAGCCATAACGGCATCATAACGCCATTAAACGATCAAGGCGATTAGCAGAGCCGCGCTTTTGAGCGCAGCGGTAATCAACCAGACATAAACCTTACATGTAAGGGTGTCGGTGTGGATTCAATCATGTCAATAGTGTGCTGTTCCATGTCTGCTATTATAGCGCAGTAGGTGACGAAATAAATATGTATTATGTTTACTTAATCCGTCAGTATAGTTTTAATCGTTTAAGTCGGAATTATAAAAAAAAGGTATCCTTTGCTAAATTTTATATTCAAGGATCAAATAATGCGTGAACCTTCACTCGATCAAATCGAAGACTATAACACCCTCAAGGGAGAAAAGAAACGAATCGTATGGGCGGTGATTATCGCAGGTCTGATTATCGGCGTGGTTTTTGCTACGGCAAAATGGGTCTACGGCAACGTGGATGACGAGATCCAGACCGAGAAGATCGGCAAGATGCCGGTACGATAGATGGTACAATTGCGCCAAAAAGGACTACGATGATCGTGACGCTTATGGCGCTGTTTACTCTGTATGCCGTGCTCAAACTCTACATCAGCGTGATGCAGATCGGCTATATCAAAGAGCGAATGAAGGGGGAAGCCGTGTTGATGTCGCCGCGCCGATTTCACGATGCAGCGCTCTACGCCGTCGAGCGTGAAAAGCTCTCGATGGTTTCTACTCTGATTGAATATGTACTTTTTGTGCTTTGGATCGGTGCTCTGTTAGTATGGTTAGCCGATGCGACGATGACTCTTTCGCCGATAATGCAAAGCATTGTGGTGGTGATGGGATTTGTGCTGATTGGAGGGATCGTCTCCTTGCCGCTGGAGTGGTACGGCAAATTCGTCATCGATGCGCACTTTGGTTTTAACCGCTCTTCGTACGCGCAGTATATTAAAGATACACTGATTGCTACCCTTCTAACCCTTATTTTTGGTTCGCTGGTGATCGCCGGCGTGCATCTGATCATTGCCAATGCGACGCTGTGGTGGTTGTGGAGCTTTGGCTTTATCTTTGCGGTAGTGATTGCCATAAATATGCTCTTTCCCACCGTTCGTGCCCTCTTTTTTGACAAGCTTACCCCTTTGCAAGACGCAGAACTGGATGCGCAGATCGCACAGATGATGCGTGAAACGGGATTTCAAAGCAGCGGCGTTTTTGTGAGCGACGCCAGCAAGCGCGATGCGAAGCTAAACGCCTATTTCGGCGGTTTGGGTAGAAGTAAACGGGTGGTGCTTTTTGACACCTTGCTGCAAAAGCTGAACCACAAAGAGCTTCTGGCGGTGCTTGGGCATGAGCTGGGTCACTTTGCCCACGGTGATATTTACAAAAATATCGCTTCGGTCGGAGCAATGCTCTTTGTGATGTTCGCATTTTTTGGAAATCTGCCTGAATCGCTCTATCTGGAGCTGGGCATCGCCGAAACCCCCGGAATTGTTATGGTGCTCTTTTTACTTTTGATGTCTCCGCTTGGTTTTGTGATGATGCCGCTGATGGGCCTGCTTAGCCGTCACAACGAGTTTGAAGCCGATCGTGAAGGCGCGCGCCTAGGCGGGAGTGAGTATCTAGTCGGTGCGCTTAAAAAGCTGGTGGAGGAGAACAAGAGTTTTCCCTATACCCATCCGCTCTATCTCTTTTTTTACACAACGCATCCGCTGGTTTTAGAGCGTTTGAAGGCTCTGGGTGCCGACTTGGGTGCGCAGAGCGAATCCCATGAAGTAGATGACTTAGGCGGACTATGGCCGAGCGGACGATAGCGCAGCTGCAAAGTGAGGCGACGACGGCGCTTCAAGGCGTCGTAGACGCTCCAAGGCGTGAGGCGCAGCGTCTGCTGGAGGCTTTTTTGGGGTGCGACGCGCTCTATCTGCTGGCTCACGCCGATGAGCGGGTGGAGGAAGCGGAGCGCTTTTTGGGGTGGGTCGAGCGGCGCAGCCGTGATGAGCCGCTGGAGTATATCGTCGCTACGGTGAGCTTCTATTCGCAGAACTTTTACATTGACGCAGGAGCGCTCATTCCGCGTCCCGAGACAGAGCTGCTGATTGATGAGGTGTTAAAGCGTGTGCATGCGGATGCCGATGTGTTGGTGTGTGAGGTGGGTATCGGCAGCGGCGTGATCTCGATTGTGTTGGCGCAGCATTTGCGCAAGGCCCGTTTTATCGGTGTGGATATCAGCGAAGCGGCCTTACATGTAGCCAAAGAGAATGTCAGACGTTTTGGCTTAGAAGATCGCATCGAGCTGCGGCTGGGTCATCTGCTTGATCCCGTGAGTGAATCTATAGATCTGCTGGTCTCCAATCCGCCCTATATCGCCGAAGATGCGCCGCTGGAGCGCACCCTCTCCTACGAGCCTCAAAACGCCCTCTTTGGTGGAGTAGTCGGTGATGAGCTGATCGGCGAGTTGTGTAGGATTACATGTAAGCGTCAAATCAAGATGTTCGCGTGTGAAATGGGATACGATCAGCAAGAGAAGGTGCGCACGCATTGGCGCTCATGCGGCTACGCGTCGCTGGAGTTTTACAAAGACTACGCCGGTTTTGATCGTGGATTCGTGGTCCAATTAAAGGAGAAGTGATGCCAAACGGACGTTTTACTGCGGATGTTGTCTATTTACTGGTTTTGGGTGCCACATTGGGGGCGGTGTTGGTGCTGGGTATCTTTACGGCTCCGGTCGTCTTTCACGCACCGATGCTTGAGCGCTATGATCAAGGGGTGATTATGGCGGAGATTTTTCGTCGTTTTACCTATTGGCTGTATCTGAGCATGGCGGCTGTGGTGCTTTATGAGGGGTATCAATTCAAGCTTTTTAAACGTGACAGCGTCAGTATTTTGGCATCGTTGAGCCTCCTTGGGACGGTTTTGCTCTTTAATGCCGTCTATACGCCGCGCATCTTGCAGATGCAGCAAGAGGGGGTAGACGCGACGCAAAGCGAAGCGTTTGCCAATATTCACGCCGCAAGCGAGTTTGATTTTAAACTGCTTGCCATAGCACTGCTGGTGCTGTTTGTGCGCCGCTATTACGTTATCACCCATCCAAAGCGTTAAAAGCTTGTTTTTTTAACTTTACTCAACTATAATGTAAGCAAACAGGAGGTGGAGTTATGGAAATCACACAATACGCTTCTCAGTCTTCCTACCCTCAACAGGTTCAGGTCGGGAAGCGTGATCCTTCAAGCCAACAGAGTGATCGTGCCCAAGATGAGAGCATGAAGTTGGCGACTGAGTCAAATCAGACGGTACGTGACGCAGAAGTATTGGCCGCGCAACAACAGCAAGAGCGCGAAAGTGTTGCGGGCGGACGACTGTTGGATATGTATGCATAAGTTTGACGTTTGATGATTCGATTTGAGAACGTTCACAAATCGTTTGGATCGAGGGCAATCCTTAAGGGGGTAGATCTTGAGATACCTTCACATCAGACGACCGTTGTTTTTGGGGTTTCAGGCGGTGGTAAATCGACGATCATCAAACACATTGTAGGCTTATTGCAGCCTGATAGCGGTTCGATTTATGTGGACGGCATCAAGGTCAATGGCGCCGATGAAGCAACGCTTTTACATGTAAGAAAAAAAGTTGGCTTTTTATTTCAAAGCGGCGCACTTTTTGACAGCATGAATGTGCGTGATAATGTTGCATTTCCGATTATGGAACATCAAAGGCTCTCTACGTCTGAAGTGGATCGTATGGTTGATGAGAAGCTTTCAATGGTTGGTCTTGATCCCAAAATTGTCCGCGATCTTTTTCCTGACGAGTTAAGCGGCGGGATGCGTAAGCGTGCGGGCTTGGCCCGTACCTTGGCGCTTGAACCGGAGGTCATCTTGTATGATGAACCGACTTCTGGACTCGATCCCGTCACCAGCGATTTGATTACGCAGATGATACGTCGTCTGCAAGAGAAGTTGGGAGTCACTTCTATATTGATTTCACACGATATCAAAGAGAGCTTCAAGGCCGGAGATCATTTCGCCATGCTCTTTGATGGGCGTATCATTGCTATGGGTGATCGCCACTTCTTTGAAACCACTGACCATCCGGTCATCTCTCAATTCATTAATGCCCGCTCCGTCGGGCCCATCTCCTTTGAGTAGGAGAATCTATCACATCTACTGAGGAATTTTAATGCAACGACTTGTCATCAAAGTAGGCAGCGCCGTTTTGACTGAACACAATGAAATAGCCAAAGGGAGAATGTTGCATCTGGTGACGCTGATTGCCGATCTACGGCAGCAATACAGTGTGGTGCTGGTAACATCAGGAGCCGTTGCTGCCGGATACAGTGCGCTTAAGCTTGACAAAAGTAAGAATATCGGTAAAAAAGCACTTGCAGCCGCAGGACAACCGATCTTGATGTCGAGCTACAAACGAAAATTTGATATTTTTGACATCGATACCGCGCAGATTTTACTCACCGAAGATGACTTTGATTCACGAAAACGGACTAAATCTTTTCAAGAGATCATTGAAGCTCTGCTTGAAAATGATATTCTGCCCATCATCAATGAAAATGACATCACCTCAACGCCAGAGCAGCTCTTTGGAGATAATGATCAGCTTTCGGCCAATGTTGCATACGCTATTGATGCACCACTGTTGGTGATTCTGAGCGATGTTGACGGATATTTTGATAAAAATCCAAGAATATATTCCGACGCCTCAATACGCAAAGTGGTTACAACACTGATGCAAGAAGAGCTTATAGGTGAAGAGACACCCAATAACAGCTTTGCAACCGGGGGCATTGTCACAAAGCTCAAGGCTGCCGATTTTATGATGCGGCGTGATCGAGAGATGTTTTTGTGTAGCGGTTTTGATTTAAGTGCTGCGAGATCGTTTTTACTTGAAAACGAACACCATTTAGGAACACTTTTTACCCCAAAAGGCTAACTCGGACCAAAGTGCTCGTACCACCACTCGTTTGGATTTTGGATTGATTTTTTGAGATTATCTTCGTCAAAAGGGTAGCGAAACGCATTGCAATAGCTCATGACGGTTTCATAAGCTTGATTGATCTGCGCACTCATTTCGTGGGCGACTTGCGGGTCTTGCGGGTGCTTGTCCGGATGCCACTGTTGCATCATCGATTTGTAACGGCTTTTGATTTCTGAGCGTGAAGCCTTCTCGTGTAGACCAAGGAGTGTTTTGGCCTTGACGAGGGCTTCAAAAGAGGGCATGAAGCTCAGCTAGTCTTTTTGCTGGCGCATATAGGTAGGCACGTCGAGGTAGTCTTCAGAGATCGCATCCCCGCCGACAACGAGACGAGGACGAAGAATAGGGCGTTTGGTCTCCTCTTTTTTAGTTTCAAATTCGGAGTTATTCTTCTTTTGTTGCTCAAAACCGGTTGCCACAAGTGTGATACGTACATAATCTTCGGGCAATGCCTCGTTGGTTGAGGTTCCAAAAATTACATCGGCATCCACATCGGCGCTGTCATGAACGACATTCATCGCCTCATTGAGCTCCATCATTGGAAAGTTCGGGTGCATATGGAAGTGGACCAATACGCCCATGGCGCCGTTGATAGACATGTTATCTAGCAGAGGCGATTCAATGGCTGCTTTAATCGCTTCGTAAGCCGCGTTTTCACCTTGGTGTTCGCCCACACCCATCAGCGCCATACCGCGGTGGCTCATAACCGTCTGTAGGTCTGCAAAGTCAAGATTGATATCGTTGTCGCCGCTAGAGAGGATAACGCCCGAAGTACCGCTGACAGCTTGGGCCAAAACGCTATCGACGATTTTAAAGCTGTCTTTCATACCCAGTTTGCGATCAATAATGGAGAGGAGCTTGTCGTTTGGAATCACGACAATGGAGTCGCTGGTTTCGCGAAGCGCTTTAAGCCCCTCTTCGGCCAATGACATCCGTTTTTTACCTTCAAATCCGAATGGCTTTGTGACCACAGAGATGGTAAGCGCACCCAACTCTTTAGCAATGCCGGCAATGACGGGAGCAGCACCTGTGCCCGTTCCGCCGCCCAAGCCCGCGGCTACAAAGACAATATCGGCTCCTTGAAGCGCATTGCGCAGTTCGTCATAGCTTTCAAAAGCGGAATCTTTGCCGACCTCGGGCTTCATTCCGGCTCCAAGACCTTTGGTCAGTTTGGCACCGATTTGGATCTTTATGGCGGCAGCCGACTGTGACAATACCTGTGCATCGGTATTGGCAATGATGAGCTCGATACCGCTGACGCCTTCTTTAAGCATATGACCGATCATGTTCCCACCGCCTCCGCCGACACCTACGGCAATGATGCGTGCTCCTGCTTGCGTTACTGACTCTTTGATATAAAACGGTTCCATTCTCACACTCCTTTAAAATAGCTGGGTAGCCCAATTCCAAAACTTGCCGACAGTGCCTGCTTCATCGCCTTTTTTCTCTTTTTTGGGCGGTAGTGTCGCCAGATCGTTTTTGATCTCTGCGCTGGTTTCTTCGGCGGGAGGCATTGTCATGACAGCCATATCTGCCGTGGCGCCTAAATTGATCGGTTTGATACGTTCTCTCTCTTCGTTGCGGTGGCGCATCTGCTTGTTGACGTCAATCTCATAAGGAGTGAAATGTCCTGCCGCATATTTAACGAGTCCGATCGCCGTAGAATAGGCCGGGTCGCGTAGAGTGTCAAAAAGCCCGCCGATATCGCCCGGTTTGGCCAAACGTACGGGAACGTTATCGAAGATGGCAACCGCCAGTTCGCGCAACCCCTCCATTTTGGTAAAGCCTCCGGTAAGCACTACGCCCGCGCCGATATGATCCTTAAGACCGCTCTTTTCAATGGATTGAGCAATAATCATCAGTGTCTCTTCGACTCTAGCATATATTACATTGTGTACTACGTCCAAAGAGACTTCATGTGTGGTTCTCTCATCACCGATTATGGGTAGCTCGATGAGTTCGCTACTGGGTTCGTGTAGTGAACCGTAGGTCATTTTGACATTGTTGGCAACGTCAAGAGGGGTATGGAGTGCCATAGAGAGGTCGCTGGTAATATGGTTGGAACCGACACCTAAAAAATCATTAAACCGGATGGCATTGCCTGAGTGAATTGCGATATTGCTCGTACTACCGCCCATATCTACTAATGCGACGCCCAGTTCTCGCTCGTCGGCATTAAGGACCGCTATGGCCGAAGCATAGCCGTTGAGAATGATGTTTTCAACTTCTACGCCGGCAGCACGCACTGCTTTGCGAAGATTGTTGAGATTGCTTTTTTGGGTTGTGATAATGTGGGTTTCTACTTCAAGCCGTGACGCATTCATACCAACAGGATCTTCGATAAAGTCTTGATCGTCAACTTTAAAGTTAAACGGCAGGGTGTGCAATACCTCATATTCATTGGGAATGTTGGCATTGTAAAGAGAGGTGTGCATCACACGGTTGATCTCTTTGACCGTGATCTCTTTGTTGGGGATATTGACGATGCCACTAGAATTTTGACTTTTGGTGTAGGCGCCGGAGATAGAGACAGTCGCGCTTTTGAGCTCCATGCCGGCAACGCGTTTGGCATCACTTAAGGCTTGTTTGATCGATTTTGAAGCCAATTCGATGTTGGTAATGCTGCCTTTTTTCAGGCCCTGTGCCTTTGCAAAGCCGGCACCGATAATCTGAATATTGCTTTCAGCATCTACATCGGCAATGATGGCGGCGATTTTTGTTGAGCCGATATCGATGGCTAAAACCGTGTTATTCACGACTAGAGTCCTTTGACATAAATCTCAGTTGGAAACTTTTTCTCAAGTGTTTGCACCAGACCTCGATCCAGTAGCATCGACTTAATACCAGCAGCATCTTGTCCCGAGACCGTTATATTGTTATCAAGCATCTTTTGTTCCAAAATGGCGTAAAGAACCACCTTACCACTTGCAAGCTCGACAAAACCGCGTTTGTTTTTACTTACGAACATTTTAGCAAGAAAATCACTTGCTTCAGGTGTTTCTAGCAGTTCTATTTTGCTAATATCGTCTTGTGTTAGGAAATCTGTAGTCTTGCCCTCGAAATTTGCGAGTTTGCTTTGGGCTTCTTGAAGCAGTTTGTATTGTTTTTGTTGGGCTGTGTACTCTGCGAGTACTTCCGTGCGTGCATCCTCAAAGCTTTTTGGTTTTGAAGCTTCGTAGGCGCTGAGTTTAAAGACCTGATAGGTATCGCCTACCTTTCTAGGTTTGAGGTATGGATCTTGCAGCGTTAGTGCGCTTAGCTCCTCGTACAGTGCTGTATCGAAGCTATGGTTTTGTTCGTCAATTTGTATCCGAGAGGCATTAAGGCCCTCCAGCGTATTCCCTTTTTTGAACTCAATATATGCTTTTAGGGCCGCTTTGTTTGCCGCTTTATCGTCAAGCGCCGACATGACTGCGGCTTTGGCTTGATCGAGTGCTAGAAGTTTTCCTTCACTGTCGGCAAATGAGAGTTTGTTGGTCTCATGGTGTTCAGCAATCTCCTCATCGGTGTGTGCACCTTTCGCGATGGGGATAGTGAGCACTTCCAAGGTGTATGTAGGGAGTGTCATATAAGTGAATTGTCGCTCCTCCCAGTATTTTTTGATCTCCTCTTCGGAAGGAGCAACGGTGATATACAGTGGATCCAGGACGGAGTAGCTGATGCGATCAGCAATCTTTGCGCCGACGTCAAGCGCTGTATTCTCTAGGGATGTCGGTTTGGTACTCAGAAGATTGATGATTTTTTGTATGAGCAGCGACTGACGCATATCCTCTTCATACTCTTGAATACTCATACTGTTTTGGCGTAGTACATTGGCATAGGTCTCTTTGTCAAAAGAGCCGTCTTTGAAAAAGTAGCTTTGGGTTTTGAGAAGGTCGAACAGCTCTCGGTCGCTGACGCTAAGATCCAGACTTTTAGCAAGGTTAAGGATGAGTGCGGCATCGATCAAGGATCTTAATGCTTGTTGCTGCAAGCCAAACTCTTTGGCGCGGGTGTCGTCGAAATTGCCTTGGAAGAGCTGGTTGTATTGCGCATAAAGGCGACCGTATGCCTGTTGGAAGTTGCGCTCGGTGATCGGTATCGATCCGACACGAGCGATAGCACTCGCCTTATCACCATAAGAGTATTGTCCCCAGCCGACAAATCCTGCACCGACAAAAGCGATCGTGGAGATCCAGATGGTCACGACCAGATATTTGCGGTGTCTTTGCATCCATGAAATCATGTTATAATTACCCCAATTGAGAAGATTGGATATTGTAGTTTTTTTCCAATTAAAACTCCATGAAATGGGCTTTTGATCTCTCCTGTTTATTCTTTTTGATCAGAATTTATATTACATGTAAGCAGTTCATAAGGAGCTATAGACGATGAATAATCAAGAGATGGCTGCACGCGATTTGTCAGTGATATGGCATCCGTGTACGCAGATGAAAGACCACGAGTTTTTGCCGATGGTCCCGATTCGTCGAGGTGAGGGGGTCTATCTTGAAGATTTTGAAGGTAAACGCTATATTGACGCGATTAGCAGTTGGTGGGTCAATCTGTTCGGTCACGCCCATCCTTACATTAATGCCAAAATCGTCGAACAGTTAGGGACTCTGGAACATGTCATTTTGGCGGGTTTTACGCATGAGCAGGTGATTCGCCTTTCTGAGCGTCTGGTGCGCCTCGCGCCGCAGGGGCTAACGCGTTGTTTTTACGCCGACAACGGTTCAAGCGCCGTAGAAGTGGCACTCAAGATGAGTTTTCATTATCACCTCAATAATGGAGAACATCGCAGCGTTTTTCTCTCTTTGCGTAACTCCTATCACGGAGAGACGATCGGTGCGTTATCGGTCGGAGACGTCGGTCTTTATAAAGAGACCTACGCTCCGCTGTTGATTCGCTCCAGACAGGTAAGCGTGCCGCGCGATCAGAGTGAGGCGGCGGCGCTCGATGCGGTGGCCGATCTGGAGCGATGTTTGGCATCCGACGCTCATGAGATCGCCGCTTTGATTCTTGAGCCGTTGGTGCAAGGGGCGGGCGGAATGCATATGTATCATCCGCGCTATCTTATTGAGGCGCGCAGGTTGTGCAGTACGTACGGCGTCCATCTGATCGCCGATGAGATCATGACCGGTTTTGGTCGTACGGGGAGCATGTTTGCTTGCGATCAAGCGGGGATTGCTCCCGATTTTATGACCTTATCCAAAGGACTAACAGGCGGTTATTTGCCGCTTTCTGTGGTCATGACGACCGATGCGGTTTATGAGGCTTTTTATTGCGATTATGCTTTAGGTAAAGCCTTTTTGCACTCGCACAGCTACACCGGCAATGCACTGGCTTGCGCTGCAGCCAATGCGACGCTTGATCTTTTTGAATCAAAGGGGATACTTAAATCCAATCAGCAGCTATCACAGTGTATTGCACAAGGTTTGAAGCGTTTTGAGGGGTTGGTGCAGGTCAAAGAGGTGCGTCAATGCGGAATGATCGCTGCGGTAGAGTTGGCGGATTATTCCTCAAAGGCACGCATCGGTTTGCAGGTGTATCGCTATGGGCTTGATCATGGAGTCTTATTGCGTCCGCTGGGTAATGTCATCTACTTTATGCCGCCTTATATCATGACCGAAGAGCAGATCGAAACAATGATCGAAGTTGCCTATGCGGCAATCAGCGCTTTAGAGCCCGTCGCCGTCTAGTTTGTTGATGGCGCTGTCAAGCATCAGCATTCTGCAACTTTTTTCCAAAATGGCGAGCCGTTTGGCCATGCGGTGCAGATCGCGGTTGTAAGCGTAGATGCCGTATCCGCGAATGACCATGATGTCGGTTTTTCGGCTCATGAGGTAGTGGGGTATTTCGGTGCTGGCGCGGTCATACCAGTCTTCGAACTTTTTGGGGTCGTGGACTTCGATGGTGCCAAGCTCTTTAAAGCCGAAGTAATCTTTTGGGACGATTTTGTCCACATTGAGCGTATAGGCTGTCGTGAAGGGGGGCATGCTAAAGGTGATGAATTTGGCATCGGTAATCTGGCGGTAGATGTTGAGGTGGATATCGGCATCGATGCTGGCATCATTCCAGCGATAGTCCTTGTTGTAGTAAAGCTCAATCATACTTTGGGCGTCAAAACTGTCGAAGATGGCGTCACGGGTGTTGATGACAAAGAAATTGGATTCGAGTTTGGCGGAGAGTGAACCGTGATAAATTCCGAAAAAATCTTTTCGAAACATCGAAAGTGCGAGGGATGAAAGCTGATCTTTAACGTTGTCTTTGTTCATAGGCGCATTGTAACACAGGTTGCTTTTAAGGCGTGGGTGTACTACAATAACACATGATTTTTACATGTAAGCTATGTTCGTGAAACCTGTTCCGCATATTCCCGTGTTGTACCGCGAGGCTCTTGAGGCTTTTGAAGATATCGAAGACGGCATTATTATCGATTGCACCTTGGGCTATGGCGGGCACAGCTCGATGCTACTAGAGGCCAAACCCGGTGTTACTCTCATCGGTATCGATCAAGACCCCGAGGCGATTGCGTTTTCAACAGAGCGCTTGAAGCCTTTTGGCGACCGTGTGGTCATTTTGCGGGGGCGTTATTCCGAAGTGATCGGCGAGGTGTTTGAGTGCTATCCGCACGATCAGATACGAGGTGTTTTGGCTGATATCGGCGTATCGAGTCTGCAACTTGATCGGCGTGAGCGGGGTTTTTCGTTTGAGAGCGACGCGCTGGATATGCGGATGAATCCCGATGCGACGCTGAGCGCTGCTATGGTGGTCAATACCTACGACGAACAGCGTTTGCGCTCTATTTTGGAGCGCTACGGGGAGCTCAGCGGTGCAGGCCGGTTGGCTGCGCAGATAGTGAGCAAACGTCCGTTTGACTCCGCTAAAACGTTATGTGCGTCGCTTGATCCTTATCTGCCGCGCGGCAAAAAGATCCATCCGGCGACATTACTGATGCAGGCCATCCGCATTGAGGTGAACGACGAGCTGGGGGAGCTGGAGCGTCTGCTTGATGCGATTGAGGCTCAAGAGGGGCTTACATGTAAGGTGGCGATCATCTCGTTTCACTCTCTTGAAGACCGTATTGTCAAGCAGCGCTTCGCTTCATGGGCCAAAAGCTGCATCTGCCCCAGCGAAGCCTACCGCTGCACCTGCGGCAACAACCATGCGCGGGGCAAAACTGTCGGTAAAAAGCCGATCACGGCGCAAGAAGACGAGCTTAAAAGCAACCCGCGCAGCCGCAGTGCCAAGCTGCGCGTCTTTGGAGTCGGTCTGTCGTGAGCGATAAGCACGAAATCCTAGAGGCGATTGAGCCGATTCTGGCCCCACAGCAGCAAAACGGATGGCGTTTTTTGCTTTCGGTGATGTTGATGGTGATTCTTTTTTTTGCCATTCTTTTCCCAAAAATCTATCTGCACAACCAAATCTACTACACCAGCCGTGAAGTTGCCAAACTCAAGCGCGAATATGATGCGCTCAAAGAGGAGAACCGCCTTATTCGCGCCGAAGTAGAGTCAATTCGTTTTAAAAATCAGATTCTCGACACACTTTTTTAACAACTATTAATAGTGCTCTTACATGTAATGTGGTAACTTTGCCGCTGAATATTGCTTATGAAGGAGCGGTGATGCGTGCAGCAGTTTGGTTTGGTTTGGTTTGTGGACTCGGTACGGGGGTAATGGCGGATTATATTGTTGAGTATACACTCCCAGATGGTCGCCAGACGATCACGTATAAAGATGCCAAACATCATAAGTTAAGCATCGATTCGGAAGGGACGCAAAGCCATGTCTACCGCATCGGCGAGAAGGTCTATATGGTGAGCGTCGAGGATGGGCAGACGCAAGTGATGGATATGGATGAGATGCGCAAACTTACGGCGGCGTTTGGTGCATCGGCTCAAGAGCCCAAGGAGCCTAAAGAGCGTTGGAAAGTCACCAAGACCGGCAGAAAAGAGAGTGTCGCCGGGGTCAAAGGCGAGGTGTGGATCGTCGAGGGCGAGATGGATGGGGAGCCTTACCGCGACGAGGTGGTGATGACGCAGGATAAACGCGTTGTGACCACTTTTGATGCCTTGTTAGGTACCGTTGAGAAAATCGGCGAAGGGTTTGCGGCAATGGATGAGGAGTTTCAGTTCGAGAAGGGTTGGGCTCCGATCAAGGCTGAGGATATGGTGCTCGCTTCGGTGACGGAGCGTTCGGTAGATGCGGCCGAATATGAGCTGCCCAAAAACGCTCAGGTGCAGAAGATGCCCGATGTGGCCGGAATGTTCGGCGGTAAAAGCGAAGGCTCAGAGGCGGGTGTGGCAGGGAACTGCTACACGCAGGTCTGTTGTGGTCAAAGCGCGGGCCCTTCGGTGGCGCTTAAAAAGATGCTCAAAGAGAGCGCAGAGGGCTTTAAACTCGCCGGCGACGGGGTATGTGACATCCTTGGTTTTGCAACGGCTTTTGGGCAAAGAAGCGTCGAAGGGGCGCTCTATACCAAAGGCAAGGATGCTATTCAGGTGACGCTGAACATGAACGATAGCGCGCAAGGCAGCGTGCTGCAGACCCGACAGACGATTCAAAAGCACGGAAATGCGGGGCTGATTCAGGAGGTAAAAGGCTACAAAACAGGCAGTATCGGCGGCAAAACGTACCACTACGGCCTGCTGATGCCGCCAAAACAGCAGACGCTCGATATTCTCATCGACGCGCAAACGACGCTGAGCATCACGCATCTGGCGGGTTCCGGGGAGATTGATCTGATCGGCTGGAGCAAAAAGGCGATTGATGCGGGTGCCTATACCACGCCGGCCAAAGCGGAGTCCAAAACCAAACCGGCACAAAAGGGGGCACAAGGGAATGAACTTGACAAAGAGGGGGTTAATCAGGGAGTTGACGAGGCTGTACAGCTCTTTAAATCTCTCTTTTAACTCTCTACATGTAAAGCTCTCGTATTATAATGCGGCAAATCGGATAAAGGAAGCTCTTTGATTCGCCGCATTATTGAATTTTCCATCGACAAACCCCTGCTCAACCACTTTTTTCTGCTCTTTATTCTGTTGATGTCGATCTTTGCCTATATCAACATCCCCAAAGAGATCTTTCCGCCGGTTGCCAAAGATCAGATCGTCATTAGCGGTGCCTATGCCGGCAGCAGCGCGGAAGTGCTCGACAAGATGGTCGTGCGTACGATCGAAGATGAGCTTAAAAACGTCAACACCATCGACAAGGTGCGCAGCGTCATTAAAAACGGCAGTTTTACCATTCATGCTGATATCAAGCCCGGTTCGAGCAATATTGCGGTGCTCAGCGACGTCAAGGATATCGTCGCCACTACCAAGCGCGACCTGCCCTCGGATATGAACGAGCCGATTGCCAAACTGGTCGAGCACGCCATTCCGCTTGTCCTGATCGCCGTGGCGGCGGATGCGCCCACAAGCGCACTGATCGAACGCGCCGAAGAGCTCAAAAGCAGACTCAGCAGCTTCAAAGATCTCAGCGACATCACCCTGCGCGGTGACAGCGACGAAGAGCTGGTGATTCGGCTGGATGAGGCGAAAATCGCTGCGATGGGTCTGGATAGAGTGGCGGTGGTCGCGGTGCTACAGGGGATCAGCTCGATTTTTCCCGTCGGCTCGATTGAGCAGCGGGGTGCGCATCTTTTTATCAGCACCTACAACGGCGAGAAGGAGTCGGTGCGCCTTGAAGAGACCTTGCTTGGGATCGGTGAGCGCAGGGTGCGTCTGGGAGATATCGCCAAGGTCTCCTTTGAGCTAGGCGATGAGAGCGAACTGTCGCACTACAACGGTATGCGCAACATCTCGCTCAATATCAACAAGGCCAAAAGCGGCAATGCTATCGAACTCTCCAAACTGATCCGTAGTGAGCTCAAAGCGTTTGAGACGCGTTATCCGGGTTATACCTTCGAGATCTATACCGACACTTCGGTCTGGATCAAAAACCGTCTCAATACGGTTTTTGCCAATATTATTTTCGGCTTGATGCTCGTTTTTCTCTCCATGCTCGTTTTCGTCAATAGAGGGATTGCGCTGGTTGTGGCGATGGGGATACCGCTCAGTTTTATGATAGGTCTGATTGTCAGCGATGCGATCGGCGAGAGCCTGAATATGCTCTCGCTTCTGGGGGCGCTTATCGCCCTTGGAATGCTTGTAGATGAGGCGATCGTGGTGGCCGAGAACATCTACCGTCATTTAGAAGAGGGGCATTCGCGTCGAGACGCCGCGATACTGGGGGCTAGCGAGATGTTTCCGGCGGTGCTGACCGCGACGCTCACCACTGTTTTTGCTTTTTTGCCTCTGCTGATCATCTCCGGAGAGATGGGGACTTTTATCAAAATATTGCCCATTATGATCTCGGTGTTGCTGATCAGCTCGCTTTTTGAGGCGTTTTACTTTTTGCCGCTGCATGCGCACGATTTTATGCGGCTGCGCAAGGAGACCCATGCGACCCATGCGATTTGGGAGCACCTTTATCGCTGGTATGACAAGACGCTGCATTTACTCTTTGCACGTCGTATGGTCGCACTTTTGGGCATGACGCTCTCCATTCTGGGCTTGACTTTTGTGCTGATGAAACAGAGCAAATTTCAGCTCTTCCCTGATTTTGACGTGACGCAGGTCTATGTGACCGGAAAAGTCAATATCAACAACGAACTCAGCGATACGGAGCACCATGTAAGCCGCATCGAGAAGGTGTTGCTTGAACGTTTGGGGGGTGAAGATGTGGCGTCTGTCACCTCCGTGATCGGAATGTGTCTGGACAATCAGAATATGGCTGAGATCGGGGAGAACCTTTTTCATATCTTCATCGATCTGCATGAGCGTGCGCCGGAAAACTTCTTTGAGCGCTATCTCAATCCGTGGCTCTCGATCGAGTATGACGCCGATGCACTGATTCGCAAACGCACCGCCAAAGAGATCGGCGATGAGGTGGAGCGGCTGATTGAACCGGTAGTGACTCAGGGCGAGGAGCGCCCCTTTGAGGAGCTGAGCGTCACCGTTCCGGGCACCGGCGTAGTGGCGCGCGATGTGGAGATCGCGCTGAGTGGCAAAAGCGAAGCGGAGGTGCATGAGGCGCTACTGGGCTTGCAAGAGAAGCTCAAAGCCGTCACGGGTGTTTATGGCGTGGCCAATGACGCCGATATCGGACAAAAAGAGCTCAAATTGCGTGTGAACCGCTACGGGGAGCAGTTGGGCTTAAGCGAGCAGAGCGTGGGTGCGCAGCTACGCGCCTACTACCTCAAAGGGGAGTACGGCAAGATGTTTAATGATGAGGGGCTGGTGCGCATCAGGCTTGAGAGCAGCCAACGCAATCGCTTGGATGCGCTTAAAGAGATGCAGCTTCAGCTTCCCTCAGGCAGCTTGGTAGCCCTTCACGAAGTGTGCGATTTTGTCTATGAACAGGCCTATGTGAGCCTCATTAAAGAGGAGGGCAAACGCATCCGCACCCTTTACGGCTCTATCGACAAAGAGCTCATCACCTCTTCTGAGGTGATGGTGCAGATGCAAGGCGCGATTGACGCGCTCCGCGCCGAAGGTTTTAGCGTCGATATCAAAGGCGAAGAGCGCGAAAACGCCAAAAATAAGCGTGAAATGTCCCAAGCAGCGGTACTGGCGATTATTTTGATTCTGATTACGTTGGTGTGGCTCTTTGATTCGCTCAAGCAGTCGCTGATTGTGCTAAGCACCACGCCGCTGGTGCTCTTTGGGGTTTATGTGGGGCATCTACTGATGGGTCTGAATCTCACCATGCCCGGACTGATTGGGATCGTAGGGCTGATCGGGGTGGTGGTGAATGACGGATTGATCATGGTGAGCTTCATCAAGCGCGCCCGCGACACCGAAGAGCTGATGCGGCTCGCAAGAACCCGCCTGCGCCCGATTCTACTCACCTCTATCACGACGGTTTTGGGGCTCTCTACCCTGATCTTTTTTGCTTCTGGGCAGGCGATGATTTTGCAGCCGATGGCGATCTCCTTGGGGTTTGGGATTGCTTGGGCTACACTCTTAAATCTGGTTTACGTACCGCTGCTGTTTGCGGCGGTCTATAAGATTCCAAGGCCTTCTCGCTAAACTGGGGACGGCTTTTTATACGCTAAGTATGATGATGGTATAATCAGCGACTTTTTTAAGGGATCTTTACATGTACAATCTGTTTGAAGATGAAGATGACATCTTTTCAGGCTCTCCGCGCAGCAAATTTATCGACGTGATCTACAACGCCAACCGTGATTTGTGCGCGAATGAACTGGAGCGTTTGATGGAGCGGCTTAGCACGCTGGAGATGATCGTGCAAGAGCAGCTTGGGCTTGATTCGGACAAAGCGGTGAACGACGTCTATTTCAGCCGCGGCGAAGAGGTGGCGGCAGCGACCAAAAACAACTATATGATTTCGGTCGGTCGGATTCTGACGCAAAACGAGTAGATTGGTGAAGCGGTGGGCGCTTTTGCTTTGCTGTGTACTCTCGCTTGAGGGGGCATGGCGCGAAAGCAGAAGTGTCACGCTTGAGAAGGATGAATTAGAGCAAATCGAGATCAAAAGCGACTACTCTACGCGAGAGTTTGTTTTTCGATGGACGCTCTACACCGACGATACTCTGGTGGTTTTGAGCCGCTTGGATCGGCGCGTGACGCAGCACATGCTCAGGCGCAACCACGCCAACCAAAGCTACCGGGTGATGTTGGCGGTACCTGAGGGACGCAAGATGAGGGTGCCTTATCTGCTGGTGCGCTTTAGCGAATTCGACGCATCAACACAGAGGGCATCGTTTGACATTTTTCTCTTTGACGATGAGCAGGAGATAGTTTGGGAGTATGAGAGACGTGATGAGTAGCGAAGCGATGCTAGAGGCCGTGGAAGCGCAGATGCGCTCTTTGGTTGCCGAAGTGGACGATGGGGAGGTGCTACGGCTTTTTGAGACCCTCAGGGGGGGCAAAAGATTGCGTGCCAAGCTGGTACTCAAGATTGCCCCTCACGCAGAATCATCGGTGTTGCTGGCCGCCATTATCGAGTTGATCCACGCCGCAAGCCTGCTACATGATGACGTGATCGATGACGCTATGGTGCGTCGTGGTGTCGCTTCGATCAATGCCACTGAAGGCTCCAAGCGCGCCATTATGCTGGGGGATGTTCTTTACTCCAAAGCTTTTAGTGCGTTGACTGATTTTGAGCAGCCGGTGGCGCGGTGCGTCGCCGACGCCGTAACGGCACTCTCAAAGGGCGAGATGCAAGATGTCGTGATGGCACAGCGTTTCAATGTCGATGCTGAGCGCTATCTGCAGATGCTCTACTTTAAAACTGCCTCTTTGATCGAAGCGGCCGTGCGTAGTGCGGCACTGCTGTGCGGCAAGGAGCCGGAGCGATACGCGCTTTATGGTAAAAATCTTGGGCTCTCATTTCAGATCATCGATGACATTCTCGACATTGTTTCGGATGAAGCGACGCTGGGTAAACCGGCGCTGAGCGACTACGCCGAAGGCAAATGCACGCTGCCCTACATCTATCTCTACGATGCGCTCAATAGTGCAGGTCAAGAGCGCCTTGTCGCGCTACATGCCAAAGCTCCTTCGGAAGCGGACGCGCTGTGGATCAAAAGCGAGATGCACTCCGCCAAGGCGATAGAGCGCTCTTATGCACTCGCCGCGTCACTCAGTGCCGAAGCTAAAGCGGCGGTGGATGATCCCGCCTTGCATCAGGTGCTTGACACGATGTTGGAGCGCCGTTTTTAAATGCACTACCTCACGGTCAGCTACACGCACAAAAATACGACGCTGGAGATCAGGGAGCGGCTTGCCTACAGCAATGACCATGAAATCATTGCATCACTCGCCGCGTTGACCGCCTTTGCATCAATCAATGAAGCGTTTTTGGTCTCTACATGTAACCGCATGGAGATCGTCTGTAGCTGTAGCGACGTAGAAAGAGCCAGTGATGAGATCGTTTCGATGCTCTCGAAGCATTCACGTTTGGACAAAGAGGAGCTGGAGCGCCGCGCCGATATTTTTGATGATGAAGGGGCAATCCACCACCTCTTTAGCGTGGCCAGTTCGCTCGATTCGATGGTGGTCGGCGAGACGCAGATCGCCGGACAGCTCAAAGACGCCTTTCGTTTTGCGACGATGCACGGCTACGCGGGACCGAAATTGGCGCGCGCCGTGCATTACGCCTTTAAATGCGCCGCAGAGGTGCGCAATGTTACCGATATCTCATCGGGCGCTACCTCGGTGGCGAGTGTGGCGGTGGCCAAGGCGGCGCAGCTTTTGGGCTCGCTCAAAGGCAGAAGCGCGCTGGTGATCGGAGCGGGTGATATGTCGGTGATTAGCGCCAAAACCCTGCAGCGCCACGGAGCGCAGATTACGATCATGAACCGTACCCGCGCCAAAGCCGAAGCGCTGGCCCTTACATGTAATGCCAAAGTGCGCAGCTACAGTGAACTTTTTCATGCGATCAACGACTACGAACTGCTTTTTACCTCTACCGGTTCGCTTGAACCCATCATCACGAATGCGATGGTGCAAACGGTTTCATTTGAGCGCTACTGGTTTGACATGGCGGTGCCGCGCGATATCGCGGTCGGCAAGCATGAGGGGCTGCATCTGTTTGTTGTGGATGACCTTAAAACCATCGTCGATGAGAACCTCAGCTTGCGTGAAGATGAGGCGCGTGAAGCCTTTTTGATTGTAGGGCGGCACACCGTGGCCTTTTTTGAGTGGCTTAAGACCCAGTCGATTGAACCGCTGATCAAAGAGCTCTACGCCAGAGCCCACGACGCCGCTGCAGCGGAGGCCCAGCGCGCAGTGAGCGCACATTATTTTCCCAAAAATATGCAGGCCAATGTCGAAAAAGCCTGTGAACAGAGTATCAAACGTTTTTTGCATGAGATGGTGGTGCAGATGCGCCGCTGTGTGCGCGACGCCTCATCCGATACGATGATCGAGGCGCTGAGGCAGATGCTGGAGGTCAAAGATGAAGATTTTATTACTCACAAGGAGCGAACATGAGATTTAGCCGTGCCTACATTCCCACCGTCAAAGAGGCGCCCAACGAGGCGACCCTTCCTAGCCACATCTTTCTGACAAGGGCCGGATTTATCGCGCATATCGCCAGCGGCCTTTATAACTACCTGCCGCTGGGCAAACGCGTGATCCGCAAGATCGAGAATATCATCAACGAAGAGATGGCGCGCGCCGGATGCGAAGAGGTGGAGTTGGCGTTCGTGACACCGGCTGAGCTGTGGCAGGAGAGCGGACGGATCGAGAAGTTCGGCAAAGAGCTGCTGCGTTTTCGTGACCGCAAAGAGAACCTTTTTGTCCTTGGCCCGACGCATGAGGAGATGATGGTCTCCATCGTACGCAACCGTGTCAGCAGCTACAAGCAGTTACCGCTCAATCTCTACCAGATCAAGACCAAATTCCGCGATGAAGCCAGACCCCGCTTCGGACTGATGCGCGCGCGTGAATTCATTATGAAAGACGGTTACAGCTTCCATGCGACGGTTGAGGATATGAACCGCGAGTTTGATGCGATGGAGGCGGCGTATAAGCGCATTTTGGATCGTCTGGGGCTGGAGTACCGCATTGTCGAGGCCGACAGCGGCGCGATCGGCGGCAGCGGTTCTAAAGAGCTGATGGTGCTTGCCGAGAGCGGCGAAGATACGCTGGCCGTCTGTGACACCTGTGCCTACGGTGCCAATATCGAAGCCGCGGTGCGCGCCCCCAAAAGTGCGCCAAGCGAAGCGCCGGTCGCCGAATTTAATCGCTTCAAAACACCGGGCATCAAGAGCATCGCCGATCTGAGCGCCTTTTTTCACGTGGATCCCTACTACACCCTCAAATGTGTGGCCAAACGCGCAGTCTACGAAGAGGGGAGCAAGATTGTGCTCTTTTTCCTGCGCGGCAGCGACGAGTTGCAAAAGGTGAAGGCGCAAAATGCGGCCAAGGCGCTTGAGATTGTCGATGTGGGTGAAGAGGAGCTTTCCGAGGCGGGCTTACATGTAGGCTTTATCGGGCCGCTTGATCTGAAGGGCTTTACATGTATCTTCGATGAGGCGCTGCGCTGCGCAACGTCAATGATTTGCGGTGCCAACGAGGTCGATTACCACTTTGTGGGAGTCGATCTGGGTGCACTGGGCGAAGAGAACCGCTTTGCCGATCTGTCGGAAGTGAAAGAGGGGGATGGTTGCCCGCGCTGCAGCGGCACATTGTCGTATACCAAAGGGATCGAAGTAGGGCATATCTTCAAACTCGGCACCACCTACTCCAAAGTGCTCAAAGCGGAGTTTTTGAATGAAAAAGGGCAAGCAGAACCCTTTGTGATGGGCACCTACGGAATGGGGGTAAGCCGTCTGGTCGCAGCGGTAATTGAGCAGCACCATGACGAGAAGGGGTGTCGCTGGACGCGTGCGACTGCACCGTATACGCTCAATATTCTGGTCTCCAACGTCAAAGACGAAGCCCAAAACGACCTAGGTGAGCTTCTCTATGCACAGTTTATCAAAGCGGGCGTGGAGGTAATTTTTGATGACCGTAAAGAGCGCTTCGGCTTTAAAATGAACGATGCGGAGCTGATCGGATTTCCCTTCACCCTTATCATCGGCAAGGGGCTGGAGCAAGGAACGGTCGAACTCTATGTACGTGAGAGCGGAGAGAAGCTGGAGATTCCGGTGGCTGAAGCCTTTGCATGCGTGATGGAGCGTCTGTAGTGCTCTATCTGCTGCTGTATCTCTTTTTGGAGGTGCTGGTCTCCGTCGAGATCGCTTCGGCCATCGGTGCGCTGGCCACCTTCGCGGAAATCGTGCTGAGCGCGTTTCTTGGCATCTTCATTTTATTGCGTTTTCAGCAGACGCTGAGTGAAAACATGCGGGCTTTTTCGATGCGTCAGATCGACTGGCTCCGTTTTCAAGAGCTGAACCTTTTTACTCTTTTAGGCGCAGTATTGCTCATTATTCCCGGTTTTCTCACCGATATCGTCGGTATTGCGATGCAGTTTAGTGTCATTACCGGCATGTTGGTTAACCGATTTTCGGCAAAATGGCCCCCTCATACTCCACATCACCCTTCAAAGGATTCCAATGTCATTGACGTCGAAATTATCAGTGATCACACTTCTAAGCAGTAGTCTTTTTGCGGCCAACAACGCCGATATCGAGACTTTTCTCAAGCGCCAGATCGGTGCCAACCCTTCGGTCAAATCACTCGAAGTCAAAGTGGTCGATACCAAAAAACTTGATGCGCCCAAAGGCTGGGAAGCGGTGATCGTCAATCTCAACGCCAAGGTGATGCAAGGCGCAAATGAACGCCCCGTATCGCAGCGCATGGTCTACTTTGTTAACGGTGACTACCTTACGGGTGATCTGACCAATATTAAAACAGGTGAGCAGCTCAAAAACAGCGTTGGCCCCGAGTTCAAAGCGGAGTTCTACAACAAAGCCAATCTGATCTACGGTAATGAGAACGCTAAGCATAAAGTTGCGATCTTCTCCGATCCGCTTTGCCCCTTCTGCCGCCGTTTCGTTCCCGAGGCGGTGAACTACATGAAGCAGTATCCCGAAACCTTTGCGGTCTATTACTACCATTTTCCGCTTGAGCAGCTCCATCCTGCTGCTGTGGCGCTGACCAAAGCCGCAGTTGCCGCCGAACTCAAAGGGCGCAAAGATACGGTGCTGGATATGTACAAAGTAGAGGTAGACAGCAAGCTGACCGACGAAAAAGCGATTCTAGAAGCCTTCAATAAAACGCTCGGTACATCAATTGCAGCGGAAGAGATTCATGCTGAAGCGGTTAAAAAGCACACTGCATTTGATATGAATGTCGTTTCAAGCATGATGGTTAGCGGTACGCCGACCATGTTTTTCGACGGTAAAAAAGATGATTCAAAAGCAAAATATAAAGAGGTAAAGGTTAAGTAGTGCGTGACGAACTCATCATTGCCACCAGAGAGAGCAAGCTGGCACTTTGGCAGAGCGAGCACATCAAAGCCCGCCTAGAAGAGCTCCATACGGGCTTACATGTAAAGCTTTTACCGATGAAGTCGATGGGCGATAAGATGCTGGATGCTCCATTGGCCAAGATTGGTGGTAAGGGGCTCTTTCTCAAAGAGCTCGAAGAGGCGATGCTGCGCGGCGAAGCGCATCTCGCCGTACATTCGCTCAAAGACGTTCCTACGGTTCTGCCTGAAGCCTTGCCGCTTGTGGCCATTACCGAGCGTGAAGATGTACGCGATGCGATGCTTAGCGACAAGTATGCAAACATCGACGCGCTTCCAAGAGGGGCGGTGGTCGGCACTTCGTCGCTACGCCGCCAGATGCAACTCATGCGGCTGCGCCCCGATCTCAAAATCAAATGGTTGCGCGGTAACGTCAATACCCGCATTCAAAAACTCAAAGACGGTCACTATGACGCCATCATTCTGGCGGCTGCTGGAATTAATCGTCTGGAACTGCTTGATCTGGTGGAGTACGTCTACCCGATTTCACTCTTTGAGATGCTGCCGGCTATGGGGCAGGCGGCGCTGGGCATTCAGTGTATCAATGACCCTGAGGTAATCGCTATGATTTCTCAACTGGATGATGAATACAGTCGTATCGAAACATCCATTGAGCGCGAGTTTGTCGATACGCTTGAAGGGGGATGCCAAGTACCCATCGGCGTCAATGCGACGCTCATGGAGAATGACGATATTATCGTGAAAGCGGTTTTGGGGATGCCTGACGGTAGTGAAATCATGAGTGATACGAAATTGATCAAGCGTAGTAATAGAGAGGGTATTGGACGCGTGATGGCTTTGGAGATGATTGAAAAGGGAGCTAAAGAGCTTCTATTGCGCGCCGAAATGATGGCGGCAGAGCAAAACGCAGCACTCTAAAAAAAGGAGCTATCCTCTTTTTTAGATGTTAAGGTTACTATTATTATTTCTAATGTAATATCACTTCTATTTCCTTTTGAATTGAGGTATATGTTATGCTAAAAACGCTCTTACTTTCGGCCCTTCTAGCCGCTTTTGCATTTTCTGGTGCCCAAGCACACGTCTACAAAGGACAAAAAGAGTACATCAAGAACTGTAAGGAGTGTCATGCTGTCGGTAAGGATATGGCCAATTCCAAAACTCAGCGAGATTGGGAGAAGCTACTTAGCGAACAGGGTACGACACTGGCCAATCTGCATTTGAAAAATCAAGAGGCTGAAGCGTCTCACGACTATTTCAGCAGCCGCAAATATGAAAAAAACGTCAACCATCTGCTCGATTTTCTGAAGGAGTTCGCCAAGGACAGCGGCAACGTACCGGCCTGTGATTGATCTTTCGCTACAATAGCGGACTTTTTGTTTGGGGGTTTGAATGCAAAAGATGTGGGCCGGGCGTTTTTCGACGCAAACCGCTTCATTGCTGGATCAGTTCAATGCTTCGATCATGTTTGATCGAAAGCTCTATGCTGAAGATATTGAGGGTTCCATCGCCCATGCACGTATGCTCTGCGCACAGGGTATTTTAAACATCGAGGAGCTTGAGCAGATCGAGTCCGGAATGGCTCAGGTACGTGAAGAGATCGAGTCGGAGCGCTTTGAGTGGCGCATCGGCGATGAAGATCTGCATATGGCGATAGAGAAGCGTTTGACCGAGATTATAGGCGAAGCAGGCAAAAAACTGCATACCGCGCGTAGCCGCAATGATCAGGTCGCGGTTGATTTTCGTCGCTATGTCTTGCGCAAGAATAGAGAGCTGATGCTTCAGCTCAAAGCGCTCATCGCTGCTTTGCTCGAAGTGGCCAAACCCCATACCCACACTCTTTTACCGGGCATGACCCATCTTCAACACGCTCAGCCTATCAATTTTGCATTTCATCTGATGGCTTACGCGTCGATGTTCAAGCGCGATATAGAGCGTTTTGAAAGTTCGACCAAACGCAACAATATCTCTCCGCTCGGTTGCGCCGCTTTAGCCGGAACGCCTCATAATATCGACCGTTCAATGAGCGCCAAAGAGTTGGGTTTTGATAGTGTGAGTATCAACTGTCTCGACACTGTCAGCGACCGTGATTTCGCTTTGGAAATCCTCTTCAATATCTCGACGATGATGATGCACATCTCTCGTTTGGCCGAGGAGTTGATCCTCTGGTCGAGTTATGAGTTTCGTTTTGTGGAGCTTAGTGACGCCTACTCTACGGGTTCATCGATTATGCCGCAGAAAAAAAATCCCGACGTGCCTGAACTGTTGCGTGGCAAAACAGGCAGAGTGTTTGGCAATCTGATGGGCCTTTTGACCGTTATGAAGGGTTTGCCGCTGGCCTACAACAAGGATACTCAGGAAGATAAAGAGGGGGTTTTTGACAGCGTGGAGACGGCGCAGATTTCGCTTGAGATTCTCAAAGAGGCGCTGCTGAGCATGACCGTCAAGCCCCATTACATGTATCAAGCGTGTAAAGTCGGGCATCTAAGTGCTACCGATCTGGCCGATTATCTGGTGAAACACTGTGGCATCCCTTTTCGCGAAGCGCATCATATTACTGGCAGGGCGGTCGCCAAAGCTGAAGAGCTGGGAATCGATCTGAGTGATATGGATTTTGAGACCCTTCATGCGATTGATGCGCGTATTCATGCAAATGTGACGGAGTTTCTCTCGATCGAACATTCGATGAACGCCCGCACCTCTGAGGGGGGCACGGCAACGCTGCGAACGATGGAGCAGATCATCTATTTTGAACACTATCTCAAGGATTAAACCATGACCGTTACCGTCTCTCATCTGGATGCGATGCGTTTTGAAGCGCAGACCGCCAACGGCTCTTTTGTGATTGATTGTCCCGTGATCTCGCCAATCGAATATTTTTTAAGCGGATTGATTGCCTGTAGTGCGTCGGATATGATCGCGATTCCCAGCAACCAAGGCAAAACGGTGCGCAACCTCAGTGTTAGAGGCGATGTGGTGCGCAACGGTGATTTCCCTAAAAAGTTCAATACGCTGCATCTCGTTTATCAATTTGATTCGGATGCTGACGACACCACGGCGCTGCGCTGGGTGATGGCGAGTATCGAGACCTACTGCTCTACCATCAATACCGTGCGTCAAAGCGTCGAGATCAGCTATGATGTGATCCATAACGGCGTCACACTGCGAAGCGATGAGAAGATTATCAGCGGAGGCGGCGGTGTTGCGTTTGATATGGGCAGTATAGAGAGCTGTCCGGCTTAAGCAGCCTTACATGCAAGCGCCGACTTCCCTTTAGAGGAAGTCTTTCGGGTCGGCATCGGCAAAGTGTCCCCATGAGAGTTTGGCACCCCCAAGCAGATGAAAGTGCAGATGTTTTACCTCCTGCCCTCCGTTATCCCCGATATTCGTAATGACTCTATATCCTGATTGATCGACATTCACATGCTTCGCGACTTGTTGGATAAACGGGGTCATGTCGCGCATCATCTCCGATGAGAGTTCATTGAAGCTGTCCACATGCTGTTTGGGAATCACCAAAATATGTACCGGCGCTTTGGGGTTGATATCATGAAACGCCACGAAGTCGTCATTTTCCAAGACTTTGTTCGAGGGGATTTCACGGTTGACGATTTTGCAGAAAATACACATACATTATACCTCTTGATTTTTTGTCATTGTAGCTTACATGTAAGCGGTTCTCTCTTAAACCTGGCGTATCTTTGAAGCTGTTTATAAATCACTTTTGATTACAATTCGCGCAATTTACCTACGGAGAAACCCTATTGAAAACGTGGTATGAAGCGATCGAGTCGGCTCAGAATGTTGAGCGGATAGAAGAGATACGCATAGCGATTTTTGGCAAGAAAGGGGAGCTGGCAGAGGCGTTTGCCGCTATGAAAAATGCGCCCGACGATCAAAAAGCCTCTATTGCCAAAGAGCTCAACGAACACAAAAACGCTTTGGGTGTTTTGCTGAGTGAGCGCAAAGCGGTGCTGCAGTTGCAAGAGCTTGAAGCCGCTATGAAAGCTGAAGCCATCGATGTGACGCTCTATGGGCCAACCCCTTTGCGCGGCGCTTTGCATCCGGTGATGGAGACGATGGATCGTATCGTCGATTACTTTGTATCGATGAACTTTTCGGTGCAAACCGGACCGATGGTGGAAGATGATTTTCATAACTTCGAAGCGCTCAATCTGCCCAAGCACCACCCCGCACGGGACATGCAAGACACTTTTTACTTCAACGATCAGATGCTGCTGCGCACCCATACGTCGCCCGTACAGATCCGCACGATGCTTCAAAGTAAACCGCCGATTCGTATGATCGCTCCGGGCAGCGTCTTTCGCCGCGACTACGACATCACCCACACGCCGATGTTTCATCAGGTAGAGGGGCTGCTGGTTGACAAAGAGGGTGCCGTCTCTTTTGCCAACCTCAAATTTATTCTGGAAGACTTTTTGAAGTACATGTTCGGCGACGTCAACGTCCGTTTCCGCCCCAGCTTTTTCCCGTTTACGGAGCCCTCCGCGGAAGTGGATATCAGCTGTATCTTCTGCGGCGGTGAAGGGTGCCGCGTCTGTTCCAAAACGGGCTGGCTTGAGGTGCTCGGTTGCGGTATCGTCGATCCCAACGTTTTTGAAGCGGTCGGCTATAAGGATGTCAGCGGTTACGCCTTCGGACTTGGGGTTGAGCGTTTTGCGATGCTGATTCACCGCGTCGGCGATTTAAGGTCGCTGTTTGAGGGAGACTTGAGACTGTTGGAGCAGATGAGATGATAGTAACGAAGAGCTGGCTAAACGAGTTTGTCGAGATCAGTGATCTTTCAACGGAGCGTCTGTGTAAAACATTCAATGCCATCGGTTTGGAGGTGGACAGCGTCACGCACTTTGCGTTGCCGCAAAAGGTGGTTTTGGGCAAGGTGCTGGAGTGTGTCGCGCATCCCGATGCGGGCAAGCTCAGCGTCTGTCAGGTCGATGTAGGTGGGGCTGTGCGCCAGATCGTTTGCGGCGCATCAAACGTACGCGCCGGTATTTATGTTCCTGTAGCGATGATCGGAGCCGAAATGCCCGGAGGCTTGGTCATCAAACCCGTGGAGTTGCGCGGTGTGCAGAGCGAGGGGATGATCTGCTCCGCAAGCGAACTCGGTCTGCCCAAAACGGAAGAGGGGATTATGGTGCTCGATGAGAGCATCGGCGTTTTGGAAGTCGGCAAAGCGCTGCAGCTCTATCCCGCGCTTCAAGATGACCCGATCGAAATCGAATTGACGGCCAACCGCGGTGACTGCTTGAGTATCCACGGGATTGCCCGCGATGTGAGCGCGGCGCTCAACCGAAGTCTACGCGAGATGCCGGTCGATACGGAGAAAGAGGGACGCATCGGTATCGGTCGTATCGCCCATCTGCATCAAAGCGAGCCGCTTGAAGCGGATCTCTCCTACCGCGCCGTTGACGTTGCTTCGCTTGAGCTGCCTGTGCTGGTTCGGCTCCGTCTGGCGATGCTAGAAGAGAGCTATACAACGGAGCTTGAGGGGCTGCTTTTGTATGCGGTACACGCCACCGGCGTCATTATGCGGCTGTATGACCGCAAGCGTTTTGCCGTATCGGACGAGCAAAAGCTGGTGATCGATCTTGGGCGCGACGATGAGGAGTTTGAAGTGCTCCGCGGTGCCGATGGGGTGCTCTCATCCATCGGTGTTTCGCAAGAGGAGCAGAGTAAGCCTGAAGCGAACGAAGCCAAGGTGCTGATCGAAGCCAGTTACGTCGATCCCGAACGGATTGCGCGTAAAATGGCGCAAAGCAAGCGCAAAAGCTCTCCGCTGTACTACCGTAGCGCACGCGGCAGCGAACCCGTGCTCGATTTTGGCTTGAGCTATTTTTTCGATCTGCTCGCTGCCAATGCGGAGGCTAAGGTCTATGGCGGAAGTATCGACGTACTCCAAAGCGTTCAGCCTTTACATGTAACCGTCAGTACGGAGACGATCAACGCCTTTATCGGTGCAAAAATCGAGAAAACGACAATCTTGCAGATTCTCAAAAAACTGGGCTTCGGGATTGAGAAGTCGCAAGGGGAGCAGTTCGCGGTAGAGGTTCCGCGCTATCGCCACGACATCCAAAACCGTCAGGATATTGTCGAGGAGATCGTCCGTTTGGTAGGGATTGACAACATCCCCTCCAAGCCCTTTGTTTTCAAAGAGGATTTTCGCTTCAACGATGACTACCGCGCCTATCAAAAACGCCGTGAATACCGTTACAAAGCAGCCTATAGCGGCTTTTTTGAGAGCGTTCATTTTGTCTTTGGAGAGAAGCAGAAGTTCGAGCAATTCGGCTTTACATGTACGCATGAAAGCAAGGCCTTGCTCAATCCGATCACGGCCAATTTCGATACCTTGCGCCCCTCGTTGATGCTGGGGCTTTTGGAAGCCGCGAGTCTCAATGCCAAATCGGGACAGAAGCGGATCGCCCTTTTTGAGATCGGATCGGTTTTTGATCCCCAGCGCCATGAATCCGTGCGTATGGCGATGCTCTGTTCTGGCTACGGGGCACATGAGCGGATCAGCAACGCAGGCCGTCCTGAAATGATCGATTTTGCGGGTTTCGTTCAAAAAGTCTCAGACGTCATCGGCGCGTTTGAGCTCAAGAGCGTTACGGAGCCGACACCTTTGATGCATCCGTATCAAGCGGCTCGGATCGTTCAAAACGGTCAAGAGATCGGGACGCTGTTCCGTCTTCATCCCGAAGTACAGGCGGCTTATGATCTGGAGCAGACCTTGGTGTGCGAGCTTGATTTTGTCGCTTTGGACGATACGCTCAAAACGGCAAAGCCTTATTCAAAGTATCAGGCATCCTATAGAGATTTGAGTCTCGTCGTATCCGATATACTGAGCTATGAGCAGCTTGCAGAGACGATAGCGCGTAGCAAAAGCGAAGAGGTGATCCGTTTTTATGCGGTCGATCGCTATAAAGATGCTTCGCTTGGAGCGTCCAGCTCTTTGACGATTCGTTTTGTTTTACAGTCACTCGAAAAAACCCTGAGTGAAGAAGAGATCGCTGCCGTGATGGATCGTATCTTGAGTGCGCTTGGAAACGAACTTGGGGTGGTGCTACGATGAACTCCTACCGCATTGAGCCGATCGGCTCATTTGAACTTGTGACCAATGAGATCGCACCCGACAAGTCCATCTCCCACCGCAGTGCGATGTTTGCGACTTTGGCAGAGGGCAAAACGGTGATACGCAACTTTTTGCGCGCCGAAGATACCCTCAATACCCTCAGAATCGTCGAAGCGCTCGGAGCTGAAGTCGAGGACGATGGAGAGGTCATTACCATCGTCTCAAGCGGTATCAAAGAGACGCCGGAGATTCTTGATTGCGGCAATTCGGGAACAGGTATGCGTCTTTTTTGCGGTCTTTTGGCATCGGCCCAGGGGCACTTTATTTTGACCGGAGATCAATACCTCAAGCGCCGACCGATGAAGCGCGTGACGGCTCCGCTGCGTGCCATCGGAGCTAAACTTGACGGACGCGAAGGAGGAAATCTCGCACCGCTCAGTATTCGCGGCGCTTCGCTTAAGGCGTTTCATTATGAGAGCCCGATCGCTTCGGCGCAGGTCAAGAGCGCCATGATTTTGGCGGCTTTGCGAGCGGACGGTACGTGCACCTTCGTCGAGCCCGAACTGAGCCGAGACCATACGGAACGGATGCTGCGCGGAATGGGTGCGCGCTTACATGTAGAGGGATTGCGCATCACGATCGAACCGCTTGACGGATTGCTCAAACCTCTTGATATTCGCGTGCCTTCAGATCCTTCCAGCGCTTTTTTCTTTGCGGTTGCGGCAGCGATTACGCCGGGTTCTAAGGTGGTTATTGAAGGGATAACGCTCAATCCGACGCGCATCGAAGCCTTTAAAGTGCTCGAACGCATGGGGGCGAAGATAGACTATACACTGACCGAAGACCGTTATGAACCGATCGGAACCATCAGCGTCGAAGCATCACCGCTTAGGGCCGTCGATGTGAGCGAGCATATATCGTGGCTGATCGATGAGCTTCCCGTACTCTCCATCGCTATGGCTTGCGCCGAGGGGGTGAGCCGTATTTCAAACGCCGAAGAGCTGCGGGTCAAAGAGAGCGATCGTATCTCTACCGTGGTGCATAATCTCCGTCAGTGCGGTATTGAAGTTGAGGAGTATCAAGACGGTTACGCCGTGACCGGCGGAAAGCTATGCTCGGCAAACGTCCAAAGCTACGGAGACCACCGTATCGCAATGAGCTTTTTGATTGCGGGGTTACGGTGCGGGATGGAGGTTGATGATGTAGAGTGTATCAACACCTCTTTTCCGAACTTTTTTGAATTGATCGAGCGCATCGCCGGTGTACGATCATGACCATCACGCTCGCTGAAAATTACGGGTTTTGTTTCGGCGTCAAGCGTGCTATCAAAATTGCGGAAGAGAATCAAAATGCTCAGACCTATGGGCCGCTCATTCACAACGCGCAGGAGATCGAGCGGTTGAAGCGCGATTTCAACGTCGGTTTAAGTACTAATTTGGCTGATTTTGAACCCGGATCGACGGCTGTGATTCGTACCCACGGGATCCCCAAGCAGGAGCTCGAGACACTGCATTCGAGGGGTGTACATGTAGTGGACGCAACCTGCCCGTACGTCACCAAACCGCAACAGATTTGCGAAGAGATGAGTGCGGCGGGATATGACATCGTTATTTTTGGTGATGAACATCATCCAGAGATTAAAGGGGTTAAGAGCTACGCTTCAGGCAATGTTTTTACAGTCTTAAATATTCAAGAGTTAGCGTCACTAAAGCTTAAAGAGAAGGTGGCGTTGGTGGCTCAGACCACCCGCAAAGTAGAAGAGTTTTTAGGGATTGCCAACAGCTTGATTACGGCGCACAAAGAGGTACGGGTTTTCAATACGATCTGTAACGCTACGTTTGAAAATCAGGATGCGGTAAAGGCTTTGGCCCGCAAATCCGACGTCATGGTCATCATCGGCGGCAAGGATTCATCCAACACAAAACAGCTTCACTCGATAGCGCTGAGTGAGTGTCTCCACAGCTATCATATTGAGTCCTTTAAAGAGCTTCAACGTGCATGGTTTAATGAAAAAGCGCATTGCGGTGTCAGCGCAGGTGCATCAACGCCGGATTGGATCATTCAAGAGGTCATCGATGCTATCGCTGCTTTTTAATTTTATAACAGACGAAAATTTTTTTCGCCTATACAAATAAATCATATAAGCGTAAGCAACATTTGGGTATAATCAGCCAATTTTTAAGTTAACAAGGGAAATTGGCATGGGTTTCGAGAACGAAGGGTTCGAAGAAGAAAATTTTGAGCAGATGCTTGAGGCATCGTTCAAAGAGCAGGAGACGACACGCATTACAGAGGGTGAAATCGTCGAGTTTCAAGAGAGTGATAACAGAGTTTTGGTAGGGATCGGCGAGAAGTTAGAGGGCGTGCTTTCACTCGATGAGATTCGTGATGAGAGTGGCAATATTCTATTTAGCCTGGGCGACAAAATTACGGTAATGGTTACGGGTTATTACAACGAACGACCAAAAATTTCGTACAAAAAAGTCCTTGAGCAGCAAAAAATGATCGATTTTATCAAGCAGCACGGCGATAACTTTGAAGATTTAATCATCGAAGGAGAGATCACCAGGAAAAATCGTGGTGGCTACATTGTCGAAGCAGATGGTGTCAACTTCTTTATGCCGCGTTCTCTTGCCGCGTTCAAAGAGAACGAAGAGGTGGTTGGCCGCAAGATCAAAGCACAGGTTGTGAAGATCGATCCTGCGGATCAATCAATCGTCGTTTCCAGGCGCAAGCTGTTCAATGAAGAGCGTAAGAAGAAAAAAGAGATCATCGACACTCTGATTGAAGAGGGGCGCGTGGTTGAGGGTGTCATCAAAAAAATTACTAGCTACGGTATGTTCGTCGATGTCGGCGGCGTAGATGGGTTGGTGCACTACAACGAAATCAGTTACAAGGGGCCGGTGAATCCTTCCAAGCTCTACAAAGAGGGCGATACCGTTGTCGTCAAGGCGATTGCCTACGATAAAGAGAAGCGCCACCTCTCTCTTTCGATCAAAGCAGTTCAGTCCGATCCTTGGAAAGAGGTCGAATCAGAATTGGAAGAGGGCGATACCATCACTGTCACTGTCAACAACCTTGAGCCATACGGTGTGTTTGTAGATCTTGGAAATGATATCGAAGGCTTCTTGCACATTTCCGAAATCACATGGGACAAAAATATTAAGCATCCCAAAGATTATCTGAGCGTTGGACAAGAGATTGATGTAGAGGTGATCGAGATTAATTCCGATACCCATAAGCTTCGCGTCTCTTACAAACGTCTTTTGCCAAAACCCTTTGATGAGTTTATGAAAAAACATAAAGAGGGTGAAATACTTAAGGGGACGGTCTCTTCTGTGACCGATTTTGGCGCATTTGTCAAAATCGACGGTGTAGAAGGGTTGTTGCACAACCAAGATGCTTCTTGGGAGAAAAATCTCCGCTGCAAAGATCTCTTCAAAGTAGGTCAAGAGATTGAAGTGAAAATTGCCAAGATCAATCAAGATGATCAAAAAATCTCACTCAACCGCAAATCGCTCGAAGAGAGTCCTATCGAGAAGTATGCCAAGGCGCACAAGATCAATGAAATGGTGAACGGAACGATCCGTGATATTAAAGACTTCGGCGTCTTTGTTTCACTGCAAGACGGTGTTGATGCCTTAATCCGTAACGAGGATCTTTATCCTCTGAAAGCTGAAGAGCTCCAGATCGGTCAAGCGATTGAAGCGGTGATTGCTGTGGTCGATACCCAGCGTGATCGTATTCGTCTTTCGGTCAAAAAGCTTGAGCGCATTAAAGAACAAGCACAGATGGATGAGTTTAACGACGATTCTTCAAACAGTCTTGGGGATTTGATTAAAGATAAACTTCGATAATCAATGCACAAAGTAGCCTATTGGTTGACACCGCTGATTGCGCTGGGTGTCGCCTTCTTTCTAATAGTGCTGCTGTATACCATCAATCAGGGGGAAGCTTCTCCCGGTTCACTGCAAAAATCAACGGTGGCTCTCTCGCCAAAAGAGCAGACCTTGGTTGAAAGCGGTTGGCTTGAACGTTTTTCTCAAAGTGAGCGTCACGGTTATTTTTTCCCTGTTAACGAGATCTATATTAATATTGATCTAAATAGAGACATCACTTTGGAAACAACCTATCAGCTCAAAGCGACGATCAAAGATCCCTATCAACTCTTTTGCTTGAAAGAGGAGTTGAAGCACGCCAAATGGCGTTATTTTCTTCAGCAAGACAAGAGCGGTACGCTGTTGTTGATTCAATCCAAAGAGATTGATCGTCTTCAAAAATTTGTAGAAACACTTAAAAATTATCATATTACGGCAACAGTCTTGCCGTTTAAAGAGGAAGAGGAATGGAAAAGTACAAAATAGTCGTTTGTGATCATATCCATGAAGCCGGTTTAAAGATGCTTGAGAGTGACGATCAGATCGAGATGATTTTTGCGGCCGATCTTGACAAAACCGCTTTGTTGGACGTCGTTGCTACGGCGGATGTCGCCATTACGAGAAGTTCGACCGATGTTGATGCAAAATTTATCGCCGCCGGTAAGAACCTTAAAGCGATCGTACGCGCCGGAGTAGGTGTGGACAACGTCGACATCGACGGTTGTTCCAAGGAGGGGATCATCGTCATGAATGTACCGACTGCCAATACCATTGCAGCCGTTGAATTGACAATGACCCATATGCTCTCTTGCATGAGAATGTTTCCCTATTCTCACGATCATCTGAAAAATCAGCGTATCTGGAAGCGTGAGAAGTGGTACGGCTATGAGCTCAAGGGTAAGCGTCTGGGCATTATTGGATTTGGTAATATCGGAAGCCGCGTCGGTATCCGCTCCCGCGCCTTTGAGATGGACGTCATCGCTTATGACCCTTATATTCCCGCTTCAAAAGCAACCAATCTGGGCGTGACGTATACCGAAAATTTTGATGATATTCTGGCTTGTGACATCATTACGATCCATACCCCCAAGAACAGTGAGACTGTCGGCATGATCGGCAAAGAGGAGATCGCCAAAATGAAAGACGGTGTTGTCCTAATTAACTGCGCGCGCGGCGGATTGTATGATGAGGAAGCGCTCTATGAAGGGCTTAAATCAGGAAAAATCCGCTTTGCGGGTATCGATGTGTTCAATAAAGAGCCGGCCACCAACCACCCCTTGCTGGATCTTGATAACATCGTCGTCTCTCCTCATCTGGGCGCCAATACCTTTGAATCTCAGTATAACATCGGCGTGCAGGCTGCGCAGCAGGCGATAGAAGCAGCTAAAGGAATCGCCTATGCCAACGCCTTCAATCTTCCGATTGATGAAACCAAAATTCCTCCTTTTGTGAAGCCATTTTTGGGTCTAGGTCAGAAGATCGGATTTTTGGCAGCGCAGATGAACCGCGCACCTATGATTTCAATCAAAGTGAGCGGTCAAGGGGCGATTGCCGAGTATGTCGCTTCGCTCTCAACTTTTGTAACAGTAGGGGCTTTAGCGGAGAGCAGCGGAGATTCGATCAATTATGTGAATGCAGAGTTTATTGCTGCCGAGCGCGGCATCAAGATCGAAACTGAGGTTTTACCTGATAGCAATGTCTTTAAAAACCTTATCACCATCAAACTGACCACCGACAAGCAGGTGATCAGCATCGCGGCAACCATCTATGATGATGAAGTCGAACGGATTGTCGATATCAACGGATTCGATCTTGACGTTGCCCCCAAAGGGGAGATGATTTTGTTCCGTAATACCGACGTACCGGGTGTTATTGGACAGGTGGGGACGATCTTGGCTCAAGATAACGTCAACATCGCGGACTTCCGTTTGGGTCGTAACGCGAAGCGTCAAGCTCTGGCGGTCATCATCGTGGACTCTCCCGTTTCGATCAAGACCATTGAAAAACTTGCCTCTCTTGAGGCGTGTATCGGTATCGATCACGCCCGTTTATAATCCGTATGTCTCTCTTTAGGGCGCAGGGTCGATCACGCTGATCGATTGATTGCGCTCAAATCCTTCATAGATCACTTTGATGTTTGTCGAACCGACTGCGAGTGCCAAGACAGTTGCATTGGCATCGATGGTCGCAACCGTCGTATTGGAGCTCGACCACACTGCTTCGTCGCTGACATCACTTTTGGAACCATCGCTATAATAAAGATCGCAGCTTAGCTGCATGGTGGCATTGATCTCCATGTTAAGCGATGGAATAACCATGACAATGGCTTGGGGTGATTTATAGACTTTCAGTTTTTGATCCGCTTCGAATCCTTTGTAATAGGCGGCGATCTGCGCCTCTCCCACCTTCAGTCCGCGAACTCTTCCTAAGGCGTCGACAGAGGCATACTGAGGGTAGAGCGAGCGCCAACTGACGCGCGACGTGATGTCGTCGCGCCTTGCGTCTTTGTAAACGGCTATGGCGCGTAACTGTACGGTCTGGTTAATATCCATCTCCAGAGCATCGGGCTGGATCAGAATAGAGGTGATTTCAGGTTCGATGATTTCGACGGTAGCGGAAGCGGAGAGCGAGCCGTAGGAGATTGTCACTACCGCCGTACCGACATTGATGCCATAGAGGCTTCCGCCGCTGCTCACGGTAGCGATTGGTGTCGGATAGCTGCTCCATGTGACAACGTCATTAAAGTTTCTGCGTACACCATTGCTGTAGATACCGACGGCTTCAAGCTGCATTTCGTCGGAGCGTTGTAGTGTAGATGAAGGGATCTCTAAGTGTAAGGCACTCAAAGACGGTTCGGTAACATTGAGATCAAATGATGCGGACACGCTACCGTGGCGGGCGGTAATCGTCGTTGTTCCCGCATTCATGGCCTTGAGCGTTGTTTGGGTCGCATTGAGATCAATGTGCACGACATGAGGGTGGCTGATGGTGTATTCAAGCGCGCCGCTTAGCTCTTGTACACTACCGTCGGAGAAGTAGCCGTATGCTTGAAGTGGTGAACGAGCACCAATCGGTAGCGTGTTAGGCGGTATTGGATCAAAGACAATGCGTAATAGATGTGCGCCTTCGATCTGAACCGTTTTGCTTGTGCGCAGAGGCCCGTAGGCGGCATCAATCCGTACCGGACCGACGTGATGTGCCATAAGTTGGCCCGACAAAAAGGGTGTTGTGGAATCGACAGTGGCAACGCGGGTATTGGAAGTGTGCATAAAGACCCCGCCATAGAGGGGATAAGTGTTTGCTGACGTATCGGTGATTGTGGGCTGCAGCGTAACGACGAATCCGGGTTTTAGTGATGCTTTAGGGGCAAGTAGATCAAACGAGTGTACGAGTTGAGGACGTAGCTCAACACGCGTATTTTGCATCATACCTCCAAAGTAGGCTTCGATTTGTGCATATGGCGCTTTTTGGGTGAGAAAGCAGCCTGGTCGGTTGAGCGTATTGACCTCTAAAGTGTTTCGCCATAGACTCTCTTGGGTCACGCGTCGGCTGGAACCGTCGTTGTAATGGGCAATCGCCTCAACACATCGCTCGATACCGAGGCTCTGTTGCTCATAGGTGAAATAGGGCCAAGGGCTCTGCGGTGCACTTAGCTCCAGTCGTGTCAGCTCTGCTTGTTTCACGGTGATGGGGAGCTCTTGTGTGAAGCCTCCAAAATTTGCTCTGATGATGCTTTGGCCTTTGGCGAGCGCGTGTACCGATCCTGCGTCGATGGTGGCTACTTCAGGGCTTAAGCTGCTCCAGTTGGCGTCTGCAGAGATCTCTTGTACCCAGCCGTCGGCGTAGTGTGCGTAGAGCTCTAGCCTCTCTTGGGTGCCTACATGTAAGATCAGCTCCTCTTGGGAGAGTGAAAGGGCAAGTAAAGGGCTCTCTAAGAGATCAATCGTGAGATTGGTGTCGCGGTTAAGATAGCGAGCGTGCAAGACGACAGACTCTTTTTGGTTTACATGTAAGCATCTGTCTCTGTCGAGTTGATTGGCGACAGATGCGTAAAACGTCCCTGAAATTTCCCTTGTTACCTCTTGAGAGGTATTGTCGTCAAACAAAGCGCTGCATCGTATGAGGGTGGAGGTGCCTACATGCGGGTGGGGATCTTGGGCGCTGCATTGAAGCGTGGTCGGCAGGGCTTCAGCAACGTGAAGGGTCTCGTTGTACTCTTGCTCATTGATACGAATCGTGAAACGCGCCGTTCCGGGGCGCTGGGCATGGATACGGCCGTTGTCGAAATAGGCGGTATTGATGTCGTGGCTGATCCACTGTGCCGCGTCCGTGACCTCTTGAATCGTTTGGGGTTCATCGAGATAGAGTCTAGGAGTAGTGGAGGTACGCGGATGGAGCGTGCGTGTGTCGAGCTGCACGCGCAGTGTTGAGACATTGGTGTCGTTGGTATCGTTTGAATCTATTTTCTGATCGGAGTTACCGCCGCAACCCACAAAGATGAACGCCAGAAGCAGAAGGATCAATGTCTTCATGACGCGGCACCGCAGCGCACACACCGTACTCTGAAATAGGGTTCGGTGTTATTGAGGTCATAGGCATTTTCGTGGATTTGAGCGTTGCGTTCGATACGTTCATCGATCGGTCCGCAGGTGTTGAGCTGATAGTTGGCTTGTTGGCAAAAACGCTCCTCTTCTTCAAAGCATCCGTTGGAGCTGGAGTGGTAGCGGCAGGGGCAGTTGTAGCGAAAGGCGTCGTGTAGCACGAAATCGCTCTCTTCGCGGTAATTGACAATGGAGGCGAGCTCGGAGATGGTGGGGAGGCGCCAATCTTTGTAGCCGCCTAGATCCAGTGTCGCGCAGTAGTCGATGGCGTCGCCCCAGCGCAGGGTGCGGTCTACCACGTCGAGGCTGTCTTGCCACATCCGTCCCGTCCGTCGGTCGCTGACCACCTCCTTTTGCGCGTCGCGCTCGAAGTAGCCCAGATCAAGTGCTGCGCCCCGTACACATTTGACGTAGCGATTGATGGCAGGCTCCTGAATCACGCCGTAGGGATTGGGTTCAATAGAGACGAAGGTCTGTTGAGTGAGTGGAAGCCCTGAGTCACTGTCGTAACTTTTGATCGTCTCAACCGTGGTGGTGTTTTCCTCGTTGCGGTAGATCTCTTTGATTGAGAGTGAGGAGAGAAAGCCGTCGTTGGTATACGAAGGATTTTGCAGGCGTGAAATCAGCACGCCGTAGGGGCTTGTCGGGGTGGCGATTTCGCCGGCGAGATTGATCGTGAAGTCGTTGCGCTCGACGCGGAGCATGTAGACTTTTTGAGCTTGTTTGAGGCGGTCGGCACTGTAATAATCGCCGTATGGCATCATCTTGAAGGCACTCTCTTTGGTGTTGGTTGAGGCACCCAGATTAACGAGGGTCAGCAGCTCGTAGCTGTTGGGCAGTCGCCAGTCGGCGTAGCCTCCGAGCGTAAGGTTTTCACAATATCCTTCTGCATCGTTTGCGTTATCGACCAAGGCGGCTTCATTATCCTGCCATATCAAGCCATAACGTCCATCGGTTACCATGCCGCCCTTGGAAGCGTCAAAAAGCCTTGACGCTCCGATTTGATCCATACCGTCGTCATAGCGCAGATGATTGGTTGCAAGATCGCGCGAGGAGAAGATGATCTTTTGACCGGTTTGAAGCGGATAAGCGATAGACCCTTGAGCACATGATCCAGTGCTACGATTGCCGTTTTGGGAAGTCTGACAGGCGCTCAGCAGTAGTGTTAAGACGAATAAGCAGTAGCGTGCGGTCATGGCGTTACATGTAGGTTCAGACGAGCGGATTTTGGCTCGAAATAGTTTGCGTATGGGGTCTGAGGTGCCGATGCAGAGGTGCTTTGGATATTGGATCGGTTCAGGTCTTCTGCAGATTTCGGCTCATAAAGCGAGAGATCAATTTTTTCGGTAACGATCTGCGGGGTACTCGCTCGTTGGCTCCGTTTTGTTTTGGTTGCCGATGCCAATCCGATCTTATAGCCTTTGACATATCCGCGATCGACGCGGCACCACCCATAGCGGTCGCAGCCGTGTACGTCGATACGCTCCCCTTTTTGGAAGTGGCGCTCTTTTTTGAGCGAGTGCTCGGTTGGTTGCTGATAGAGATCGAGATCGGTTTTGAGCAGAAGCTCTTGTTTGGCCCAGAGACTAAGGCTGAGCGTTAGCATAAGCAGAGATACTTTTGACATTGAGAACTCCTTTTATTTGCGTGTGAGCAGATGCATCATCTCACAGTTCATCGGCAGTTTTTTAGCAAAAGAGCCTTCGATGATGCCGGTTTCCAGATCGATGAGTTTGACAAAGATGATGATTTCTTCATCGCTGTAGGTGTAGGTGCCCACGACCGCGCGGTTAACGTCGAAACTTTGGGTGCGGATCGTATTGACATCGCGCGAGAGAATCTTGAGTCCGTTGCCGGAAATTTTGAAGTATTTGGAGACTTCCGCTTCGATAACATTGATATTGTATTGGTGAATGAGCGCATTTTTGACGCTGTTGGAGAAGACGTAGCCAAGCTGTGAAAAGTTCTCCAAAGAGGTTAAATCGACAAAATCGGTCACCAGCACTTTGGTAGGCACTGTGCCAATCGTTTTGAACATGGCGTCAATCGCTTCGTGTGCCAAGGCGATATAGTCCACCGGTACGTCGTAGTACTCCTTAAATCCACGGTTGACATCACAGGGGACCTTGGGGTAGTGCTTGGCTTGTGGGTTGCTCTGATTTTGGCAGCCGCCAAGCAGCAGGGTTAATGACAAGGCGCTAAAAACCGTCAATCGTCTCATGGTAGAACGCTCCAGCAGTGGTGTGCGCTTTTGCAGTCGTCAGGTTTGACATCCACGCGGTAGACGCCGCTATCATTAATATCAAAGAGCGCCATACGCAGCGTTTCGGGATCGTTGATCGAGACGCTTGCCGCAGAGAGCAGTTCGTTGGCGTTTAGATCAATCAAACGGGTGTTGACGAGGAGAGCCTCTTTATAGCGGCCATAGGTGCCCACAAGTACGAGAGCATTCTGAGGCACCTCTTTGAGCCGGCCTCGGTTGAGGAGAAATTCGCCCTCTTTGGAAAGGGTGACGATATCCGTGCCTCGATATTCGATGACACGCCACCCTTTGAGTTTGAAGTCGGTCATGAGTGATTCGGAGAAGAGGCGACCAAACGAGGAGGAGTGCTCCAGATCGTCGATACCCACCAAAGAGGTCAGGACGACGATACGTTCATGCAACGGCTGATCGACACCGTAGAGAAGATTGGTGGAGATGCGCTGTACCCCCTCTTTGAAGTTGGGTACGTCCACAAGGCTTTTGGGAGCACAGGCTGAGAGCAGCCAAAGGGCCGAGATGAGAAGTGTGTATTTGATCATGAAATGTCCTTTCTGTGGTTAGTATAGTATCTTTTCAAGATGGTGGGAGGCTTCAAAATTTTTGAGCGCGCTGTTGTGCTTGCGGTCAAAAAAGTAGACCAGCGAAAAACCGGCCTGCATCAGTTCGTAGCTAAACATCTTCTCAAATGAGAAGGCTGCGGTTAGATCGATATGATCGCTCAGACGCACGCCGCTGCCGAAGGCAACTTTATAAGCGAGCCCTCCCGTTCGGTATCCCGGCTCGATGGCGCCGCTGAGCGGCACTTCGGGTAAACTTAAAGGGTATCGCTCAATGTCTTCGACCAGATAGCCCTGAAAACCGGCGGATGCTTTGAGTTTCCAGTAGAGCGTAGAGGCGATGGTGTCGCCGGCATCGATGAGAAAGTTGCCCATCCAGAAATCCTGAGGGCTGAAGTAGCCTCCGTGCCCGTAGGTGAAGAGGTCGCTGTTGTATTTGTAGCTGTCATAAACCACAATCAAGCCGTAGTCGAGGTAGGATAGGGTTTCGTTGGCACTGTGGTAGATGGCCCCGAAGACAGTTTTGAACTCGCTATTTTCCATTAGATTAAGGCCGTGAATCAATGGATAATACTCCAGATCTAGACTGAGCGTGACGAGCGAGTCGTAGCTGATACCGCCAAGAAAGCCCCGTTTGAGCACACGTCCCCAGTTGACCTCCAGTGCGCCTTGTTCTGCGCGCTCGCCGACAAAGGAGAGCATGGTGTCCTCAATGCTTTTTTGGGTGTATCCGACATGGATGCCAAAACCGTTTGATTGCAAACTCAGATCCATCAGCCAAAGCGGTTCGGGGGTAATTTTGGCGCCTAGAGGGGTGGAGCCAAACTCCAAAGTGAGCCAGGGCAGGGCGACACCGAGGGTCGGATAAAAGCCAATATCGCTCGCAAGATCGCTTCTTGGATCGTTTTGTCCCAGGCCGAAGTCGAGATAGCTACCGTTGCTATCGGCTAAAAAACCATCGTACATGTAAAGGGTTTGGGTGCGCAGATAGAAATGGGCATCACCGCCGTAGAGGTGTAGATCAAGCGGCAGGGCGTAAGACTCGAAAAAGTGACGCCCCTTCTCTCCTTCGCGCCGTTTGTAGTGCAGACCCGTCGAAAGCGCGTTGTGGCGGTATTGGCTCTTGAGGCTCTTATTGATTTTGGTCAGTAAGGCCTCGCGCTCGGCACTTGAGGGGAGGGCGGTTAAAAGCGCTTTAGCGCGTTCAGGTTGTTCGATGTCGCTGTAGAGCTGCGCGACCTTGAAGCGATCCTCTGTTCTTAGTTGATCTTCAATACGTACCAGCGCTTGTGTCGCAAGCTCGAACTGCTCGGTTTTGGAAGCGCTGAGGGCAAAAGCATAGGTGTCTTCGACATTTTGGCCGTAGCGCAGGTTGATGTCGGCAAATAGTTGTTGCGCCTCCTCAAACCGGTCGGTGTAGTAGGCACACCATGCATGCATGCGTTCGAGTCCCTGATCGTTGAGGGATTTGACGACACTGTTGCCATAGCGGTAACACAGTCCGAAGCGGCGGTTTTGATAGTAGCTAAAGAGACGTGAGCGTTCATAATCCTGACGGAGCGTCGTGAGGGCTTGGCGCTGCTTGGACTCTGTGAAAATTTTGCCAAGACGCGTGAACTCTTTTTCAAAGAGGTTATCCTCCTCAAAATCCTTGAGCCGGTACAGATAGGTTTGCGCGAGTGCGAAGTTGTGGGGATCGTATTCGAGCGCTTTTTTATAGGCGCGGATCTGATCTTGATTCTGTCGGCTCTCCAGTGATTCGGCCAAAAGAACGTAGAGGCCGCTTTTGACTTCATTTGGCTCAAGTGCTTCGATGGCGGCCACGGCGGCATTGGTGTCGCGCCGCTCCATGGCGACCATCGCATAGCACTCAAGGTAGGGAGCACGCTCATAGGGCTCAAGTACGCCCACTCGTCCATAAAGTTCAAGTGCGTCGATGCAGCGGTGTTCGCGCGCGGCCAGCAGGGCCATGACGCTGAGGCCGTAGCGGTCTTGCGGCATTCGCTCCAGCAGACGCTCTGTATCGATTTTTGCCTCATCAAAGCGCTTTAGACGCAGCAGTATCTCGATGCTTTTGCGCATGAGTGCCAGATCGTTCGGATAGGACTCTTCGAGAAATCGGCTTACATGTAAGGCTTGATCGAACGCACCTAGACGAAGCTTCTCATCGATTTTGGCCAAAGCTTGCAGTTTGTACGGATCGCTAACGCGCTCTTTGTCGCGCAGCCGCTCGTACCAAAAGATTGCGTTGGGGTAATTGAAGGTCTCAAGCGCCGCATAGAAGGCGACGGCGACGGCTTTTTGGCTTTGGGTGGCGCTGTAGAGGGTTTGGGCGAGAGTCATGGCGCTTAGATAGCGTTTTTGGCGATAGGCGGCATACATCTGACCTTCGATGCACTCATGCGTGTTTAAAACCGAGCAGGCGCGGTTAAACGCGCCCCATGAGCGGTCGGGATCGGTTTCGAGGTTGCTCCAGCCGATCTCCATCAGCTCGGCATGAATGATGGTGCGCTCAAGCTCGCGCGCGCGCGGTGCGTGCGGCAGCAGTGGCAAAAGAAGTTTTTTGGCCTGTTCATACGCTTTGAGCCGCAACTGCTCACCGGCTTTGGCAAGTGCGACGTCTTCAAAAAAACGGCGCGCTTTGGGCTCTGTTTCGAGATATGGGATCATCAGCGAAAGGGCAAGTGCGCTTTGAGCCTTTTGCTCAAGAGCGAGCGCCTGACGGTAGTCGATCTCGAAACGGTAGCGCTGTGCCTGCGGCGATTCGGAGGAGTCAAGCAAGGCGACGGCCAGCTCAAACTCGCCGCGATCGGCGGCGGCTTCGGCTTCGCTGAGCAACCCCTCGTTTTTGAGTGCGGAGAGTTTGGGAAAGACGGCGATATGGCGCTCTACAAGGGCTTTTGCTTCATCATGCTTGGAGCGTTTGAGCAGTGCGTAAAACTGTGTGACGATCAGGTCGTAGTAGAGCTTTTTGGAAGCTTTATCACTCCCTACATAAGGTTCGAGGTAGGCTCTGCCTTCATTATAGCGATGGCGTTTGAGTGCGACGAGGGCTAAGGCGTAGGCGCTTTCAACTCTGGGATTTTTATCGTGATTGCGTTTGAAAATCTTCTCCGCCAAAGCGTAATCTCCCCGCTCATACGCTCCGTAGCCCGTATAAAAGGGGAAGGCGTCGCGCGGTTCGTTTGAGGCTGTGACGGCGGGGCGCAGGTCGATTATGGCGTAACCGATTTGGTGGCGCTCAAGCAGTTTGACCGTTTCGCGCAGGGCTTCGGTGGTGTTGGCGTCGTTACAGCGTAGGGCGACTTTTAAGCCCTCTTCGTACATGTAACATGAGAGTCCAAGTACCCCATAGGCTTTTTGATGATGGGTGACGATATCTTTGTACTCCGGAGTCGTTTGAATCAGCTCGAAGGTGACCGAAACATTGTCATCGGCTCTGAGCAGATTAAGAGAGAGTAAAAAGATAAAGAGAAAAGGCATAGTAATCTTCATGCGCTCCATCCATCCTTTCAGAGAGTTCCGCTTCAAAGCGTGCGGTATCCATACCCAAAAAACGCCCGACTGCCGCATAAACTGCCAGATGGGCACCGGAGAGATCATACAGCGATAAGCTCCCTTTGTTAAGCTCCGCACGCCCGAGCGTCGCGTAGCGCATCATCTCAAGATAGCGCCGATACGGCTCCAGCAGTTTACGTTTGCGCTCATCGCTGAGGTCGCTGCGCACAATCATTAAAGGTACCCGTATTGCGTCGTATCCAAAATAAGCGGCGTCAGGATCAAGGCTAAAGTGCTGCGTAGAACGATCAAGCAGTACCCAGTCGGAGTGCAGACCAAGCGGTGAAAAACGGGCCTCTTCGAGGAGTTTTAAAGCGCTACCATGTAAGGCATTCCAGATCGGATCTCCGTCGATGCGGGAGAGATAGCTAAAGACTTCCAGCAGCAGATAAGAGGGGTTGAGCTTTAGTGTCTGCTCGGTTTCAAAGCCCTCTATGCCGGGCAGCAAAACACTCAACGTACCCGCCTTGCGCACCAGATGCTGCTTGATCGATGAGAGCAGCGTCTGCGCTTCTTTGGCATATGTATGATTGCCTGTACGCTGTGACATCAGCAGCAGCGCATAAGCAATCCACAGATCGCCGTCGGTGGCGTTGTTGTGTGAGAGCATCTGCCACTGGCCTTGTGGCGTCTCTCCCCATTTCCAGCCCACAAGCCCCTGAGCATTATGGTGCATATTGGAGCGATACCACTCAAAGATGCGCTCAAAGGTTTGCGTGTCGTCATGGCGATAGGCAAAATAGAGGGCGTATCCGATTCCCTCAGAATGGGTGACGGCACTGTTATGCCGATCGATCACCCGTCCGTCATTTTGGATGTAGCGGCTTTTGTAGGTGTTCCATGCGTTCTCTTGTCGGGGTGCGGCGGCGCAAGCGCCGAGCGCAAAGAGCATCAGTATTGCCAGGAATCCGAATTTAGGCCACATGCTTATGGTGTCTTTGCTTGAAGCCGATCAGGAGTTTGCGTAGCAGCCAAGTCGTCAATATAAGCACAATAAAGAGCACGATCATATAGCGTGCGGGGTTGGCACTCACGATCAGGCTGATACGATCAAACCAGTTCATGGAGGTGAGGATGTACTTTTGTTTGATATCAAATGCGACCCCGTCTTGGTCGATAGGATCAAAAAGCAGGGTGTCGCCTTGAATGAGATGACGATTAGAGTAATCAAAGAGCGTCGAAATACCCTGATTGAGACTGTTTGGCGATTCTGCGGCGAACATCAGATAGGTCTTGTCACTCTGTTTGGGAGAGCGGTAGAGCTGCATCAGCAGCGCCGAATCGAGACGGTTGGTTTCGTGCATCCGCTGATAGAAGCGGTGTTTGATCGTACGGTCATCGTCGAGGATGTTTTTGTGCTCGACAAAGCGGCTGACAAAGGGGTAGGGCTTGTGCATCGCGCTGCCTTCAAAGTTGACGGGAGCGTCGCTGCTGAGGCTTTGCAAGGGGGCGTCGTGGATGGAGCCAAAGGCGATCAGGTGGCGTTCGTCGTCGATCTGCTCGCTTTTGGAGGTGATGGCCGCATAAAAAGGAAACGATCCCATCTCTTGCGCCAGAAAGAAGATGAAGTTCATGCTTGCCGCAACCGTTTGGGGGTGCGTATTGGCTAAAAAGAACTGCGTCTGCTGCAGATCGGGGTAGATCGAGTAGGGGTAGGTCGAGGTCGAAACCAGCTGTAAATAGGGCATCTCAATCCATCGCTTCGATTCGGGGAGGATGAAATAGGAGTCGTCTAGGATCATGGCCACCAGATTTTCGGTATTGTGGATGGCGCAGTGTCCCTTTTTTTGCGGTATGAGCGAGAAGTCGAAGAGGAGTTTGTTGTATCCTTTACTAACCAGATAGGCGGGCAGATAGTCGTTTTCGATCCAGCTAAAGAGTTCACCCGCGCTAAGGCTGATATCGCCTGATTCGCTCGCCTTCATGATGTCGATCTGTTTGGCGAAACGGTTGTTGAGGTAAATATTGACGACGGAGTCTTTATTGACCGTATTGGGAAAAACGTAGCGCAGATGGGTTTTGATGCGGTCTTTATCATCAAAATAGTGGTCGGGATAGACTTTGAAATTGAGTGACACTTTGGGAGGGTACCACCCTTTGAGCACCGTGGTTTCGTAGCCGAGCTCTTTGAAGTAGATCTTTTCGTTGATAGGGATATAGGATTTGGCGCTGTAGGCTTTGGCCGGTTCTGGAATCTCGACCGAAGCGATGTCAAGCCCTTGTCTTCGATAGAGCGATAGGTCTTGTTTATAGAGTGCGTGCAGCGCGTGGACTATGCGCTCCTCTTCCACAGGCGTGATCACGACAATTGCTTTGTCAGGGGCATAGGGGTTTTTGATGACGTTGATATCGTGGGCGATCTTTTCGTCGATAAAGAGCGACTCGCCGATGCCCCGATCACGGTAGAGGCTGGAGAGTCGGTACAAAGAGGCTGCTGCTTCGTCGGTATAGGCGGAGGTGAAGAGGTAGAACTGATCGATCATCACGTTTGCTGCGCTATCGCCTCCGATGACTGCTTCGCCAGAGAGGTTGGCATATTCGGCGGATGCGTTTCGATGGGCCGTCGCCACAGGTGCTCCGTCGATATAGATGCGGTTGAGCGCGCTTTGGCGATGGTGCAGACTCACGATGACGTGATGCCAGCCGGGCGTCAATTTTTTCTCTCCCAGTGAGAGTTCTTCCTGGGCGGTGCCGATGAGCAGTCGGTTGGCGTGCAGACCGATGCGGTAGCCCGAGGCAAAGGAGAAGAGGGTGCCGCTTTGCTCGTTGGCGACATTGATCCAAAAGGCGACTGTGGCGCTGTTGTGTAGATTAAACGGAAGCGATTGAAGTGAAATCGCCCCCCCCTGCAGCAGCAGGCTCTCTCCACTAAAGGCATCTTTGGCGCTGTAAGCAAGACCATGAGGCGTTGCATCGATGCGGATGTTGGGGTCATTTAAGAGCCAGGGGGTGACGCTACGGTCGTTAAAAAAGAGGGATAAGAGCGGATTGCCAAAGAGCATGGCACCTGGGGCGAAATCGTTCAGCAAGGTTTTGATGCGGTCGCGTTTACCGATGATGACGTTGTGTGTGTCGCGGCGTAGCGTATTGGAAGCGTCGATAGGCAAAATTCGGTACTTGAGGTGGTTTGCCGTAGCGGCGGTAAAGAGCAGATAACGACGCAGCTCCTCATCGCTTTGATCGGAGAGGACGTAGTTAATCGTCGAGACCTCGTATTGTTTGTCGTCCAGTAGATGCGTGACAATAGAACGTACCTCTTCAGGTATCGGTTTGATCTTTACATGAAACTCAACATAGCTCTGTTCCAAATGGACGTCGCTCCAGAGCTCCGAGCTTGAGCCGTCCTCGCACTCGTGGGTGTAGTGCTGGATAAACTCGAGTGTCAACGTGTTGTGGGTTTGGAAGAGTTCGGGAGTGATCTCAAATTTGACCCCTGTTTTGGTGTTGTCGAAGACACGAAACTGCGCCACGACCGCATCGTTGAACAGAACCAAACCTGCCGAGTGGTCTTTCATCAATAAGATGGAGGAGTCGTATTTGATGTAGCCTTTCGCACCGAGCACCTCCCAGTTGCCGGGGATCGGTAGGCTAATCGAATGCATACCGTCGGTGCCTCGGATTCTTTGAACCTCTATCGTCGGATCGACATAGTTGAGGGCAATGCGCACCAATTGCGTTCCGTCTCCGAGCGATTGGGTTGTGATCGGATCTTTTTGGACCGCTGGTGAGGCCAAAAGCATGGTGGCGCTCCAGATCAGCCACATGAGCTTCAACATATTAACTCCTTCATTTTGAATAGGATAAACGATTTTTGAAATAGAGAAACGTTACTAAAAAGGCCTCTTTAAACAGAGTGTTTTTAAAACTTTGGCGCACGATATACGCAAAGCTTTGAATCGGGTTCATCACACGGTGGCTTTCGTCAAACTCTCGCCATACGGTATCGTTAGCGTAGATGATCTGAATGATTTTTTGACGTACATGTAACTGCTCATCAAGATTTTTGAGTATAAATACAAGATTTTTCCCCCATCCAAAGGCACGCAGAAAATCGACCGGAGCACGAAAAGATTTACCGTCGATATCGCCTAGCTCGATCTCGATAGAGCGTGCGGTTGAGAGTTTGGTCTCAATTTGATCATTCAGATGTGTCGGGGTCGCGTTGAGTCCTCCTTCACCGATATCGGTGATGTTGGCCTCGATCGCTTCTCCATCGGCAAATATCGTGCATTGGCGCTTCAGCGGAACCCGAATATATTTTCGTACTTCCCCTTTTTCACTGGTGACGGCAATGGCGGCAATGAGCAGCAAAAAGTTGAGCAGATTCCACATGGCCGTCATGATGACGACGGCCTGATCTTCGGGATAAGTGATCCAGCGGTAAAGGGCTGCTACAAAACCGAATGAGACAAGAATAAAGAGCAATACAAAGGGAATGGCAAGCAGACTGACATGGGTTTTGGTCAAGTCTTCTCCCTTGGGAGTAACTTTGAAGGTGGGATTGCGGGGATTCAAAACGGTTTGCACGATGGCGGGCAGCGTAAAAAAGGATAGTACGGTTTCATAAAGTTCGGAGAAAAACGGGTTGCGTACTTTGGCGTAAAGAAAGTAAGACATCATGATCGCCATGAGCATATGCGGGACGACGTAGGCGAGCATCTCCGTCTCATTGGCGTTGTAGATGCGCAGGCCAAAAAAGAGAAACATCAGCGGCGCAAGATAAAAGACGACCCGCGAATAGGCAAAGAACCAAAAAAAGCTGGCGCTAAGATAGCTGAGCTTCTGATGCCACTTGAGTTGTTTTGAGAGGAAAGGATTTTTAAGCAAAAAAATCTGTACCATCCCCTGCGTCCAGCGGATACGCTGAATGATGAGCGAGCCGAAACTCTCCGCCTGAAGCCCGCGCACCATCGGCTCACTGATGTAGGCGCTTTTGTAACCTCGGTCGTGCAGTTTGATCGCGGTTTCGGCATCTTCGGTAATGGTCTCCCCCGCGATACCGCCGAGTTCGTCAATGTATTTGCGTCTTAGCAGTGCTGCAGAGCCACAAAAGAAGGAGCTTTCCCAAAAGTCGTGCCCTTGTTGAATAAAGCGGTAAAACATATCGTTTTCGCTGATGGAGGTGCCGAACATCCGCAGATTACGTTCGATCGGATCGGGGTTGTAAAAAGCGTGAGGGGTTTGAACGAGAAACATCTTTTCATCTTTCAAAAACCAGCCGACGCTCTGTTGTAAAAAGTGCTTTGCCGGAACGTGATCGCAGTCGAGGATCAGAATGAGATCACCATGAACCGAGGAGAGTGCGGAGTTGAGATTGCCCGCTTTGGCGTGTTCATTTTTGGCACGTGTGAGGTAGACAGCGCCGCTGCGTCTACAAAAATCCTGCAAGTAGGCACGCCGATCGCGCGCTTCTTGCGCTGCTTCAGGATTGGTTGCGTTGCATTTTTGATCGGTGCCGCCGTCGTCGCAGACATAGACCTTAAGTTTGTGGTGCGGGTATTCCATGGCCAGAGCGGCAAGGGTAGTGTTTTCGATGATGTTAAATGGTTCATTATAGGTCGGAATCAATACATCCACGATGGGCAGCTCATCTTCGTTATAAGCGTTTAGATTGATACTTTGGCGTTTAAGCAGATGCAAAGAGGTGAAGATGCCCAGCAGATAGATGATGACGGCAACCCCTTCGGCGAGATAGAGCATCACCGCACCGATGTAATCGAAAAAGCCCTCGTACGTCAAAGAGGCAAAGGTGCGCCAGTACATGTAGCGCAGTACGACTACCACGGCAAGGATTTTAATCAGCAGTTCGATGAATGGGGGGAGCCGCTTGAATTGTAGCGCGATCAGCAAAAACGCAGAAGCGCCGTATCCGATGACAAATTGCGTCTCAATACGGTAGTGGGCGCTGATGAGCATGTAAAAGGCGAACAACACCAGCAAGGTTCCAAGCCAGCGTGCTGCGCGGTTGTCGGTCACTGCCTCAAGTGTCGGGACGAAACTCATCGGCTTTGGTTCGGATAGTAGTAGTCAAGTGAAGGATATTCCATTTGCTCTGAAGAGACAGAGGCACCGGTACTGCTACGCTGCTTAATCACTTCCGACCAGAAAGCATCGTTATCGTTGATAGCCGGTGCGGAAGAGCGGGAGGAGGAGCGTACAGGCGGCGCTGTGCGCGAAGGCTGCGTGATGGGTTCAGTCTCCTCTTGCTCTTCGATATAGAGCGGAGCGAAGCACTTTTGGCACTCCTCCCACAGCGAACGTTCCGTTGTAGCGGCTTTTGGTGCCGTTTTGACCGGTGGAGTAGGTTGGTTTAGATGCGGTTGGGTTGTCTCAGAAAGTGTTCGCGGCGTTGCGGGTGTTGTAGTGGCAGGATAAACAACACTTGAGGGGTCAAGATCACATTTGCGCACGAAGGCGTCGCGATGGCTTTGGTGTATCTGCTCAAGTGTACCAAGTGCGTCACGATAAGAGGGAAAATCTCCGACCCTAAGCGTGTAATGACTGCCTCGTTTTTCGATGCGTGCCGTGTCGTAGGTGTGCAAAACGTTCTCGGTTTTGGCATCGATTGCACGTGTGTCGAAGAGGTTGTAGGTTTGCACCTGAATACAGTACTGCGCTTGTAGCGAGCCATGCAGTGACAATGCGATTACGATGCGTACCGCAGATGAAGTAGGGTCTATTCGCATAATCTTCAAGAGGGCGCCTTTACATGTAAGATTCAAACGTGCCACTATACATTAATTACAGCTTCGAGCGGTTATGATTTCCGTCAATTGGCTTCTAATAATTAGTGAATGTAATAGTATAAGCCATTGGTGTCATCGCAGTGTCATTCGATGAATCACTTTTATCACTTTATTTAGTTGCCTTTTAGAGTACACTTCGAGCTGTTAACTGTTTTGAATGTGATAGTATATCTGAATTATATCGCTAAGGTGTGTCAGTTTTGGTTAAAAATAGAGCAATAGCAATATGCGTGTTATCTTTTGGAATTTCGATACCTCTATGGGCTGAGTATTGTATCGCAGTGGCATCGATCGAGCAGCAAAGCGTAGAGCGCCAAAAGCAAGAGCTTGAGGTGTTGCTTGCATCGCTGACCGCTCCGGCGATGCTGGTTCGCGAAGGCAGAGTGATGGTCACCACCGGACGCTTTGCAACCCAGGCTCAGGCGGAACGTCTGCTACCTTTGACGCAGACGCGCTATCCTGAGGCGTTTGTACTCTCTTGTGATGATGCGGTTGCCTACAAATCGGATCAGGGGCTCCAAAGCGCTACTGTTCCTAAACGCTCCTTGAGGCCCTTATATGCCATCAAAATGCTCGAGCTTTCAATGCAAGAGGCGCAAAGGCGCGCTAGCGAGATCGAGTCGCACATGGCAAACGTTCCTTATGCTTCCAAGCAGACGCATCAAGATCGTTTGTATCTGCTTGGAGGACGTTTTGAACAGCGTGACGATGCCGAACTGGTCTTGACGCTGATACAGCGGCGCTATCCGCAAGCCGTTATCGTGACCATCGAGCCTTCGAGTGTGCAACCGCCCGTTGCTCCTTTGATAGGCGGCGAGCGGCAGACGGTGGCGGCGAAACAAACGTCAAATCAGCCTGAGGATCGGCCGGGCGTGCAAGAAAAATCTCTTACATGTAATGGTTTGATTTCTGTTGTACTGCGAAGCGACACTCTAGAGGGAGAACAGCTCTTTGAAGGGATGGCGTCGCAACAGCGGATATTGGCAAGTGCTCAAGAAGAGCCGTTTTACGGTTTTTATCTGCGTTCTAATACCGCATGGGATACCCTCAATAATGATGCCGCTTACGACATCAGAGTAGAGTGGGAGCTTTTTGATCAGGGCTACTATCATGCCAGAAAGTTGCAGGAGAAGGAGCGGCTGGATCAGCAGATCGCGCTGTATCGGATGCTCGATCAGGTGCGTAAGCTCTCGCAGCAAAGCGTTTTGGAGGGTATTTCACGCTATCAAAACGCCGTAGAAGCGTATGAACTGATTGAGCGCCTGAAGATTCAAGAGTCCTATCTCAACCGGATGCAGGCGCGCTATGAGGCGAGAATGGCGACGCAGTTTGAGTATGACATGCTACGCTTTGAGATCGACAAAGAGAAGGAGATGCTGCGCCGTTTTCATCATCTCAAGTTGGTGAAAATGCCTCAGGCGCTCTGGCAGCTCGTCAATCAGATCGAATATGTGCGCTTGCGTCAAGCCGATCGTATCGTCGCTCAACGCGCGGCGCAAGGAAAGGATCAAGAGGAGATTGAGACGATGGCCCAACGAGCGCAGATGCACTCGGATTGGAGCGACAAGCTGCAACTGAGCCTCTATGCGGGTCAGCGAAAAATGTATCTCTCACAGCACCAAAGTATCGTCGGGGTCGAGGCAAAGATCCCGTTGACATTCGGAGATGCGACCGATGAACGCGAACGTACCTATTATACGATGATGGCGCATCAAGTCTCAATGCAGACGCGCCTTGAAGAGGAGAAGTTGCGTGAAATGACCTCTCGTTTTGCTTATGCGCAGCAGCGTCTTATGACGCTTCGTAACGAGATCGAGCGCTTGGAGCGCCATGCGGTAACGCTAGAACGGGTGCATGAGCTTGGATACGGGGAGTTGGTGCAGGTAGGAAGCGAAGAGCTCTATCGTCTGCGTTTGAGCCTGCATACCAAACACACCGCGATGCAAAAAGAGCGTTTGGCGCTCTATGCCCTTTTGGTCGAGATTCTTTTTACGGCGCAAGCCGACTCGATCAGCGACCTGCTTGAATATGCTCTACCCGATTACGCGGACCATCGGGCGGAGCGTAGGTAGCGTCAAGGGGGGTGTAGGTGATGGCATCCCACCCGGAGGCCTCATAGCGGTGGTGGCGGATATGGCTGACAAGGTTGTCGTGGCTGTAGCCGCCGTGAAAATTGATATCGACGTTGTCGAGTTCCAAACGCTCCAGACGATTGCCCGCGCTGCTCCATTGAAGGGTGATGTGGCGGATGTTTTTGATCGTGCTGTCGCGGAGGATGGAATCGAAGGTGCGTGCGAAGCGCAGATAGCCGTTGCCGCTCTTGCCTTTGTTCCATGCACCGTTGATGTAGAGTTTTTCAAGCCGAGCATTAGTGACGAACTCCAAGGCAATGGGATGGCGTCCCGCGTTTAGGATCTTCAGACGCTCCAAGGTTGCGTCGGCGGCGATCTCCAGACGGATCATATCGACGGCGTAATTGGGATGGCTGTTTTCGTATCGGAAGGTTTCGGCCTGTATGTCGCCCTGCGGCACCGCCTGGGTGATCGTAAAATCGCTTACATGTACCCCCTGAATCGGTTGTAAAGCGATCAGTTCGCTCTGATGGGCCGGAAAATCAAGGCTTAAGTGCCGATCGAGTTTAAGCAGTTGTACTCTGGGGTCGTAGTGGGTGGCGCGTACGATTTGCTGTCTTAGATAGGGGTAGGTTTTGTTCCAGCGCTGCGCGCCGATCGAGTGTAAAAAGGCCTCATCGTTGGGCGTGCGGATCAAGATCCAGTCTGGCTTTTGCGTCACTTCGGTCTCCAGTAGGCTCTCGTCAAAGTGGGCGTCTTGCTTGAGATGTGCCAGCTTCTTACCCATCGTTCCTTTGACGTAAAGGGCTGCAACCGCTTCGGTCGTGAGATGGGAGCGCAGCAGGGTTGCTTCGCTACCGGCTCCGCTAAGGTGCACGTAGTCGGTTTGGATTAGTACCGGATGGTGCAGATCCAGCGTGCCTTTGGGGAGCGTGATGTCGCATTGCTTGACGCCGTCGCACTGCCGTATAAGCAGGTTGATCGCCGTGGCATCGTCTAGGCCGTCATCGGGAATAACCCCGAAATCGGCGGCATCATAGCGCTGCAATGCGGCGGTTTGATGTTTGATGACATCCGTATCGGGTAGGGCAAAGGCCTCATGGGTAAAGGCCATCACAAACAAAAAGAGCAGATAGCTGGCGCCCATCATGATGTCGGGCATTCGGTTGAAGAGCGGATGGGCCAGTTTGGCGACCGAATCGTCGCTCACTTGAGCCTGTCCCCCTTTGGACCACTTCTGATCGGAGAGATGGAAAAAGGCTTTGATCTTTACCAATGAGCCGATCCACTGCCCATAGAGCATGAGCGGTAACGAGCGCCACGAGACGATATGGCCGTTGTAGGCGATCGAGGCAACTTGAAGCGTGCGCACAAAAAGTACCCATGCAACGTAAAAAAGAAAGTAGTAAATCGATTTGACCAAGCCAAGCACGATGGCTCCGGTTATGCCCACCAAAGAGGTCCACATGGAGATGCGCTGATCAAAGATGGCCCACCAGATAAAAAAACCGGTCTTGCGCGGCCCCAGCGCGAGTGCGCGGTTGTTGTTGCGTAGGGTGTTGCCGTACCAGCGGTAGGGGAGTGAGCGGCTCAGCTCTAAAAAATCGGCGTCGCGGCTCTCAAGCGAATAGCAGAGGGTATCAGGCAGATAGCGCATATTCCACCCCTCTTTGAGCAGGTTGTACCAGGTTGTTTTGTCATCACCCATCAAAAAACGGAACTTACCGTGCATGACGGTCGTAATGATGTCGTTTTCGAGTCGGCGAATGAACTCATCATCAATGATGAGCGTCGTGCGGTAGGCTGAGAGACGGCCGGTAAGGGTGAGCACCTTTTTAGAGAGGGAGTGCGACTGAAAGAGCAGATGGCGCTGTCCGAATTTGAGGTTGAACCAATCTTTGTACCAGTTGGAGTTGGTTTTGATAAAGGCCGCTTCGTTGGTGGTGACGGCACCGAGCTTGGGGTCGATGGCGAAATGGGGCAGCAGCTTTTGAAAAAATCCCTTCTCCAGATAGCTGTCCCCGTCCATGAAAAAAGTGACGCTGTGTTCGTCTAAATCGTCTCGCAAATAGCGTCTGGAGATGGCGCGGATGGCGTGGCCCATAGCGATACGTTTACCCTCTTTTTGGGCTTGCAGCACCAGTTCGACCCGATCGCGTACATGGTGTGCGTTGTAAAGCTGCATGATCAGCTGATCTTCGCGTTCGCTGCCGGAGGTGGCGACGATGATGGTGGCATGCGAGGGGATCGTGAGCAGCTCGTTAAAGATCGATTTGAAGGTTTCGATCGTGACCCAGGACTCCTCTTTATAAGAGGGGATGACAAAGTAGAGGTGTTTGGGGTAGCGCTGTTCGTCACCTAGCCGATCGATACGGCGCAGCAAGGCGGGATAGGCAATCAAAGCGTAGATCATGGCACGCAGCGTATTGAGCACCAACCAGCCATAACGCCAAAAAGCGAAAGCACCGATGATGATGATCGTTTCGTTTTTAACATAGTAGACGTAAGGCCAGATGATATACAAAAGGCCAAAAGAGAAGGAGAGGTAGATAATAGTAGGTTCAATAGCGCTTTTAAGGCCGTCTCGTCGTCCGTAGCGAAGGCGCATGGCTATCCAAACAGCGGTCGGCTAAACCAAACCTTGACGCGTTCGTTGAGTTGTCCGTCATGCAACGGAGCGCTAAAGCGGAGTTTGACCGTAATCTCTTTGAGACTCACCTCGTCTGAGAGCATGGATTGCGTGTTGATGGCAAGGTTGCCGATCGCTTCGACCGTGGCATCAAAGGTCTGATCCAGGCTTGGGACGTAGATGCGCGCGGCCATTCCACTGTAGATATCGACCGTCTCCTCTTTGAGCAGTTTGCAGACGACGAAGGGGGCATTTTTAGTCTGTAGCACCATCACTTCGTCGCTAGAGCCTACGTAATTACCGATACTCGACTTGATTGCATAGACTTTTCCCGAGACGGGGGCAAAAACGCGTCGATACCCAAGCTCGTTGATCAGTTCGGCGCGGCGGAGTTCTAGTTCCGTTTTGAGTGCGAGCAGGGCTTTGGATTGACTCTCTCCTCCTCCGTCTCTTTGCCGTTCTTGCTCCAGACGAATATCGGCTTTAAGTAGGGCATCTTGGGCGCGGTCTAACTCGGCTTGGGTGAGAAGGCGTTGATCAACAAGCATTTTGGTTTGACGCAGACGTTTATCAAGCGTGTTGCGCTCTTGTTGCAGCATCGCGCGGAGCGCATCACTAGAGGGCTCTGGTTGGGGTTGGGCGGGACCGAGTAAGAGTAGCTTCTGATCGATAATTTCGATCTTATCGACGGTCATGCGTTCATCCAACTCAAAAAGCAGTGCGCCTTCGGAGACGCTATCACCGATGCTTACATGTAGATCACTCATTTTGCCCGAGACGGCGGGGGAGATCTTGATGAAATTGCCTGAAATGACACCGATGGAGCGGTAGACATACTGGGTATTGTAGTAGATGGTGGTGAGGATCAGGAAAACAAAGAGGGTGCCGACGATCGTGTAAAGGCGCACTCTTTTTTGAAACGCACGCTCCAAAATACCCGCTTCCGCGTCGCTGAGCATCACGGACTCTTTGACCGGAGTCTCTACGATCGGTTCGTTGTAGATGCCCAATATACCGTCGGTATTTTGCAGTCGTCCTTCGATGGAGAGCTCAAGGTATTCGCGCAGGACTTTGCGGTTGGACTCTCCAAGAGAGACAAATTCGAAACCGGCGATATCGTTTCGGCTGTTTTTAAACTGAAGTTTGACGGGAATCTCCAGACGCGCTTCGGTAAACTGTAGCAGCAGCGAGGACTCTACAATCTCATCGTGAGTGTAGGTTGTCTCTACCCCTTTGATCCCCACCCCGGTCATTGACCAGTCGTTGGTGGTGTATAGGGTTTGACCTAGACGGATGTAAAGCGGAATCGTGACGCGGTGAGATCTACGCATCTGATTGGCTTCATGGGTGATACCGGGCAACGGTGCTCCTTTATGACGGGAATGCTCGACAAACGGACACGACATTGTAGCACGTGCTATGGCGATTAAAGAGCAGAATCTACCGACCCCCGTGAGGGAGAGGGGGAAGCGGATTAGGGCTCGTAGACCGAGACTGCTTTACGATCAATAAAGCCGAAGTGGTGTTCAAGATCCGCATTGTGCAGCAGCACGGGCACGACGAGCAAAGAGGCAACGACAGCGGCTATCGTACCGAAGATCAAGGCGACCCCAAGCCCCCCGAATACGGCGTCACTGGCGAGCAAAGAGGAGGCCAGAATAATCGCGGTGGCCGTGAGAAAGATCGGTTTGGCACGCGTAGCGGCAGCGTAAGCGATGGCGTCGGTTTTGTGCATCGCTTTTTCATGCATCAAGGCTTTCGTAAAATCGATCAGCAGCAGAGAGTTACGCGAACTGATCCCGATAAGGGCGATAAAGCCGATGAGTGAGGTGGCGGTGAGAAAGAAGGTGTCGGGATCGAGCAGATCCATAATCCAGTGGCCGACAATTACCCCTATGATAGAGAGAAAACTTCCCAACAGGACAATGGCGCTGAGCGTAAAACTCTTGTAGTAGACCACCATCAACAAAAAAATCAAGATGAGCGCGGCGATAAAGGCACCGCCTAGATCGACGAAGGTGTCCAGGGTGACCTCCATCTCTCCGTCCCAAAGCAAATCGTAGCTTGCCCGCGTCTTTTTGTCGGTGAGGCGCAGATTAAACAGACCGATGGACTCTACAGTATAGTCATCGGCAAAGGCGCTCATGATGGCGGCGCGCGCTTCGACCAGCGGATAGACTTGTGAGACCATATCGGTTTCGGCGACGACGTTGGTCATTTGCCGTAGATTCTTGGACATAATCATGGGGTTGGAGCGACTGGGGATGAGTTCGACGACCTCCGTCAGTGGCACTAACATACCCATTTGATTCATCAGGCGCAAACCGGAGAGCTTCTGTTCGATACTGCGCAGATCCTTGCGGCTGAACTGTTTGCTCTCTTGGCTGAGGGTTAAAAAGATAGGGATCTGCTCATGCACGCTTTCACTGTTTTTGACCGCGATCTGCATCCCCTCAAACGCGAGGTAGATGATATCATTGACCTGTTTGATACTCAAGCCAGAGCGGACGATTTTGGTACTGTTGACCTTCAGATCAAAGCGATCGTAAAGCTCGTCTTGCATGATGTCGATATCGACAAGGCCTTCCGTTTTGGCAAAGATGTCTGCGACTTTGCCGGCAATGGCACGGATACCCTCAGCGTCATCTCCGTAGATCTCGGCAACGACGGCTGCCAAAGTCGGCGGTCCCGCAGGCGGCTCGACGAATTTGATGCTGGTCTGCTCGATTTGGGAGCTGCACGCGTTTTGAATTTCGGGTCGGATGCGCTGTACCATCAGATAGGAGGGTTCGCTGCGGTCATGTTTTTTGGTCAGATTCACCACGATTTCAGCGACGTTTTCACTGTTTTTGAAGTGGCTGCTTTTAATAAGGCCCGCAAAGTCAAGCGGTGAACCCATTCCCAAAAATATCTCCGTATCGGTGACTTCAGCTTCGCGCTGCAAAAAACGGTTGACGCACTCGGCAACCTCTTTGGTTTGATGGATAGAGGCGCCGCTGGGCAGATCGATGTAGACGGTAAAGGTGTCGTTATTTTTACCCGGAAGCATTTTGGCCAGTACCATTTTGGTTGGGTAGAGCATCAACACCGAGAGGATAAAAGCGATGAGGGTACTGACAAGAATGACTGTTTTACGGCTTTTGCTCTCCAGACTCGTACGGATAAAGGATTCGAAGCGGGTAAAAAGGTTCATGAGTGCGCTCCTTTGGAGTGATCGGGCTTTTTCATCATGCGCTTGGCGAAATAAGGCGTAAAAATGTAGGCAACAAAGAGCGAGGCGATGAGTGCCACAGGAACATTGGCCGGAATGGGTTTCATGAATTGTCCCATCATTCCGCCGACAAAGGCCATCGGTACCATCGTTAAGATGATGGCCAGGGTAGCGATGTTGGTCGGCGGCCCGATCTCGTCGGTCGCTTCGATTAAGAGCTCATCGATGGGCTGATGGGCCGATTCGACGGAGTGGAAGTGACGGTGGATGTTCTCAATCACGATAATGGCGGCATCAACGAGCAGTCCAAGGCTGAGCAAAAAGGCAAAGAGGGTGATGCGGTTGATGCTTTGGCCGGTGATATAGGCGATAAAGAGGGTAATCGCTAAGATCGCCGGAACGCTAAAGGTGACGATGAGGGACTCTCTCCATCCGAGGACAAAAATGAGCAGTATCGCGATGATCACGATGGAGATCAGCAGGTGAAAAACCAGCTCGTTGACCGCTTCGTTGGCACGTTCGCCGTCGTTGCGGGTGATGGTGTAGCTGATCCCTTTAGCCGCAAGGGCCTCTGAATAGGTCTCAAGTTCCTTTTTGACCTCTTCGGCAATGATAACGGCATTGGTGCCTTTAAGTTTTGATACCGTGAGTGTTACCTGATCGCCGAGCGTGCTAAAAGTGCCCTTTTGGTTGATGCTAACGGAGGCGGATTGAAAATTTTGAATGTCGTGACCGTCGGTGACGGTGGCGACATCGCGCAGATGGATCGGAGAACCCATATATTGCGCGACAATGATCTCTTCGACGTCTTTGATCGACTCGATGGCGTTTTTGACCCCCATCATCACGATCTGGTGCTCGTTGGTGCGGTTTTTGACGGCGGGGACATTGTAAGCGAGTGCTTTGATCGCTTCGACAATCTGGCCCAATGAGAGGTTATAGCCCGAGAGTCGGCCCAGATCGACTTCGATGTTGAATTGGCGCTTATTGCCCCCTTTGAGTGCAGTAACGGCGACATTGGGAAGGGCGTTGATCTGGTGCTGTAGATTCTTAACCGCGTCGTAAAGCTGTGTCGAGCCCATATTGGAACCCTCTTTGGCATAGAAAGCGACGGAGAGGATGGGGATATCAACGTCGATATCGAGCGGTTTAATGATGGGCTGCATGGCGTTTTTGGGGAAGATGTCCATGTTTTGCATCACTTTGTCGTAGATTTTGAGGTTGGAGTCCTCTTTCTCCTCTCCGATGTAAAAAGCGGCATTGACAATCCCTACGTTGTCCATGGCGACACCATAGATGTGCTCAATCCCCAAAACCTCTTTGAGTTTGCGCTCAAGCGGTTTGACGATCACCTTTTCCACCTCTTTGGCGGTGGCACCCGGAAGCGCGACGATCACCGTCGAGCCGCTTACCACCATTTGCGGATTCTCTTCACGCGGCATCACCATCAGCGCCAGATAGCCGATGGCCAGCAGGGTGACGCCGAGAATCATGGTGAGCGGGCTGTTGAGAAAATATTTGGCGAGTTTTCCCGAACCATCCTTTGGCTCATACGATTTGTGCAGATGCATCATGGCTCCTTAAGGGATCATGACGGTCGCATACATGCCCGGAAAAATGGCTTGCATCGCCTGACGCTCGAAGCTGACTTTGACTTTGAACGTATGGGTCATAGGGTTGGAGCTGGGGATGATGGCGCTGACCGTGCCGATCGCCTTAAGACCCGCAGAGGGGATCTCCACTTCAACTTTTTTGCCGTAGGGGACGCGAGAGAGGTCATTTTCCGCCACTTCGATGGCAATTTTCAGATCATGCAGATCGGCCAGCACAAACGCAGGCATTCCGGGCATCGCCATTTCGCCGACTTTGATATTTTTGGCAATGATGACACCATCGTTAGGGGCTTGGATTTCGAGGTATCTGTACTGATTCTCGACCTCTTTGAGCTGGGCTTTGGCCTGTTCAACCTGTTTTTTGCTGATATCAACCATATCTTTGAGGTTTTGGGCGGCAAGTTCCAGATTTTCGACTTCGTACTGGCTCACCATGCTCTTCTCCAGCAGGCGCTTGTGGCGCGCAAGGTTAAGCAGGACGTTGTTGTACTGGTTTTGGTTCATCTGAAGCGCGAGCTCCGCTTGAGCGATGCCCAGTTCTACGCGTGCTTTGGCCGAATCGACCTCTTTAGAATCGATGGTATAGAGCAGGGTACCTTTTTTGACTTGCTCGCCTTCGCTTGCACCGACTTGGGTGACAAAGCCCATATAGCGGCTGGTGATCATTTTTTGGTTGTCGGAGATGACGCTGCCTGAGACCTGTAGGGTGTCAGCGATCAAGGCGCTGCATGTAAGCAAAAGGGCAATGAGGGTTGATTTCATGATTGGACTCCGTTGAGTAGTTGTTCGAGGGCAAATACGCGCTCGTTTCTTTGGTTTTTGACTTTGAGCAGCTCTAGTACTTTGGAGAGCTGTTCGGACTGCTTGATGACCAGATCGCTCATGGAGGCGAGTTGCTCTTTGTAGCGCTCTTCGTAGCTCTCGTAGATGGTATTGGCGAGTTCAAGTTCGTGCTCGAGCGCGGTGATTTCGTAGTCGAGCGACTTGATTTCGGTCATGATTTTGTCGAGCTGAAGGGCAATCCCCTTTTTAGCCAGTTCGACCTGCGTGCGTGTTTTGAGGGTTTCGACGCGCGCACGCTCATATTTGGCATTGTCAGCTAGGCCGTTGAAGAAATTCCACTTGAGTTGAAGCCCAACGGTATAGGAGCCTTGATCGGCGGCGTACTCGCCAAATGATTCGGCAGCGGTCTGCACCTCCGCTTGCATTCCGATGATGGGGAGGTAATCGGCGCGCTCCGCATCGAGCATGTGTTCCCGGATTTTGAGGCCGGTTTGGGCGCGGCGCACGTCCAAGTTGCCCTCAATCACCGCATCGGAGGAGAAGTGCGGCAGCGCAGCGTCATGTTCGGGCAGCTCGATACTCTGGACATTTTGATTGAGCAAAAAGCTGAGGTAATGATAGAGTAACTGTTCGTTGGCCTCCATCTGACGGATGGAGCGTTCGACGTTGGAACGTTTGGAGCGCACTTCGAGCAGATCGGTCTGCTTGGCATACCCCTCTTGGATCATCGTTTCGGTCATCTTTTCGACTTTGCCGATATTGGCATGGATGGTACGCAGGTTGTTCAGCGCCTCTTCAAGCAGTCGCATGTCATAAAAGGCCTTGCGGGTCTCGTAGACTTTAAGCAGCAGTAGTTGAGCGCGATCAAGGGTTTTGAGCTGCTGCATCGTTTTGGCGGCTTCGACATAGGCGCTGATTTTACCGCCGACATAAAGTGGAAGGGTGTATTGCAACTTGCTTTGAAAGAAGTTACGATCAGATGGATGGTTGAGATCTTCGGGGGTAATTTGCAGCAACGAACCCATATCTTGGGTAAAACCCGCAGGCAAGGCGCCAGGATTGGCGTTCATCGCTTCAAGCATCTGACCCATCGGAGCGAGAAACTCGCTAAAGCCGAAGTCGCCGAAGGTGGCTTCTCGGCCTGTGAGCTTGAAACCGAAGGTGTTCAGCGCGTCATTGGTACGCGAAACGTTTTGGATGAAATCCAAGCTGCCGTAGTGCGCTCCTAAGGCCTGTTCGTAGGAGGTTTCGGCGCTTTTGAGATCATAATCGGCAGCCTTGAGTTCTAGATTGTTGGACGCGAGCAGGGCAAGTGCTTCGTCAAGATTGAGTCGGTCGGTGTAGCCGGGACTTTGTGCAAAAAGATGCAAAAAGGCGGCGGCGACAAGCGAAATCATACGCATGGCAAATCACTCCTTTATCGGGTGCATGAGATACTACAGTGGAAGGTTCTTGATAATAATCATGAGCGCGGATTATAGCGTATTGCGTTCATTTTATTTTTTAAAGCTCGCTTCTTGTAATATTACGCCAAAAAACAAAGGGTACAACAACATGGCAACCATCGGTATGGGTGATATCAAGAAAAATATACGTCTGATCATCAACGACGTTCCTTATAAAGTAATCGAGTTTCAACACGTCAAACCGGGTAAAGGAGCAGCATTTGTGCGTATGCGGGTGAGAAGCTTTATTGATGGTAAGGTGATCGAGAAGACGGTTCATGCGGGGGATAAATTTGAAGTGCCCGAACTGCGCCACGTGACGATGCAGTTTCTCTACGACGACGGCGATCAGTTGCAGTTTATGGACAACGAAACCTATGAGCAGATCGGCCTAAGCTACGACGCTTGCGAAGAGGCGATGAAGTGGATCAAAGACGGCACCAACGTCGATATGATCTTCTATCGCGGTGACGCCATCAGCGTGGACGCTCCGGCGGTGATGGAGCTGAAAATCGTCGAAACGCCGCCCAACTTCAAAGGCGACACCTCCAGCGGTTCGCGCAAGCCTGCGACGCTTGAAACCGGCGCAGTCGTTCAGATCCCCTATCACATACTCGAAGGCGATGTCATACGGGTCAATACGGTTGACGGTGAATATATCGAAAAGGTCAAATAGGCCTTACATGTAAGGAGTACAAGATGGCAAAGGTAGCAGTTCCCGTTGCGACGGGGTTTGAAGAGATTGAAGCGGTGAGTATCATTGATGTGTTGCGCCGCGCCGGTGTTGAGGTGCTGATGGCCTCGGTCGGCAAAGAGTTGAGCGTCAAAGGGGCCAACGGCATCACCGTCCTCTGCGACTTACATGTAAGCGATATTAACGCGGAGATGATCGACATGATCGTATTGCCCGGCGGTTGGGGCGGCACCAACGTGCTGGCACAAGATGTGACGGTGCAAGCACTGCTTCGCGCCATGGATGCCAAAGGCAAGCTGATCGGTGCCATCTGCGCCGCTCCTTTTGCGCTTTATAAAGCCGGTGTACTCAAACAGGCCTACACCTGCTACCCCTCCGTCGAAGAGCAGATTGAGGGGAGTGCTTATCTAGGTACCCGTTCTGCGGTGGTGGAGTCTGGTAATGTCATCACCTCGCGCGGGCCGGGAACGGCGATCTGTTTTGCGCTGATGATCGTGCGCAAACTTTGCGGAGAGGAGAGCTACCTTGCACTCAAAAGCGGACTGCTCGCCGTTTATTGCGGATAGAGGCGCTCTAAGGTGAGCTGCTGCTGCGGCCTGCGCGGTTTAAATGGGCGCTGGCTGCTGTAAAGGAGGCGGTTGTTAAAGCTGATCGTCGCTCTGATGGTGTACTGCAGTGATCCGTCAAGCGTTGCGGGATCGAGCAAGATCCGAATCGCAAAAGGTGCTTTGCCTTCAATCTCGATACGTTTGGAAGCGACGCTTTGAGGCAATATGAGCTCCGATCTTAGTGCTTCGATTTTCAGATCGAGGAGGCTTCCTTTGGGAAGCGTGTGCGGCTGTTGAAGATCGATGCTCAGATAAAGCGCCCCCTCATAACCCCCTGACTCCTCTTCATAGCGCATTGCCTCTAGGCTTTGAACGAGCAAAATCACCCACCAAAAACGCCGCACAGCGCATCCTCCCATCCAAACCGTTTTATGATCTCTTTATACGCCTCATCCAAAGGGGCTTCGATGCGGATCGTTTGTGCGCTAAAGGGGTGAACAAACTCCAAAACAGCCGCATGCAACAGCATCCTTCGGCACCCAAAGTGCTGTCGAAAAAGGCGGTTGTGTTCGCCCCGACCATACGTTGTGTCACCGATGAGATGATGCGATAGGTGCTTGACGTGGCGGCGGATTTGGTGTTTGCGTCCCGTTTGCGGCGTTACATGTAAGAGCGAATAACGCACCTGTTCATAGCGTCCCAGCGGAATATCCAAAGCGGCGGTAGCGATGCGGCGGTAGTGCGTGAGGGCGTTTTGCGCGGGTTTATTCGGGTCGGCGTTTTTGTCGCAGATCTTATCGAGCTTCTCTTTGAGCGGATGATCGATGAGTCCCTGTTCGTCGGTAAAGCCGCGCACCACGGCAAGGTAGTGCTTGGTTGTGGCGTGTGATTCAAACTGCGCGGCCATTGCCTGTGCTCCCTCTTTGCTCAGTGCAAAGAGCAGCACGCCGGAAGTCGGCTTATCGAGGCGATGCAGGGCGTAGACCCGTTTACCGATCTGATCGCGCAGCAGTTGCATTGCAAAGCGCGTCTCACGGCGGTCAATCATGGAGCGGTGCACCAGCAGATCGAAGGGTTTGTTGATGGCGACAAAGTGTTCGTCTTGATAAAGCAGTTCCAACATCTCGCCATCATAGCGCTTTACATGTAAAATTCCGTAGTGCGCCGAAGAGCGAGTCCTTATCCTATTGCTTTGGCGTCATTTTGCTAACAGCACTCCAGTTCACAACGCCTCAGTGCCGTGATACCCGCTTCGTGCGCATTTTGTTCAAAAAACCCTTCAAGATAAAAGACGTTGGAGCAGACCAGATACAAAAGCGCCTCAGAACTGTCTTGCGCCGCATCACGGTCATAATAGGCAGGGGGAATAGTAGGAATGATCTTTTTCCAGTAAAGGTTGACGTGCTCCAGCGTGCCCACCACGCGTAACAGCTCGTCGATGACCAGACAGGCGTTTTCAAAACAGTCGATACACGCGAAAGAGACGTAGCGCTCGTCAATACGAATAGAATCGTTCATGGGTTCTCTTTTTGATGATCATTATAAGCGGTAAGCGGGTTTTATGCGCCGAAATTTTAAATGCGCAATGCCTAAAATCTAAGCAAAATCAAAAAAAGACACATCAGGTGACGACCCTGTTTCTCCCGCCGTTTTTGGCTTGATAAAGCAGGGCGTCGGCCTCTTCAATGAAGGCATCGATGCCACGATCTAGCAATGTGTAGGGGTGCTTGGGCACGATGGCTATGGCGCCGATGCTCACGCTAACGTTGATATACTGCCCCTCGTAGTGGCAGCAGAGATTGGCGAAGGTGTCGCGGACATGATCGAGTTTTTGTTCGGCGTTGGCCATATTGGCGTTGGGCAGCAAGATAATGAACTCCTCGCCGCCGTAACGGATGATGATATCCGAATCGCGCAGCGTGTGTTTGACGACACGCACAAACTCCTTTAGCACACTGTCTCCGGCAAGGTGGCCGTAGGTGTCGTTGATCAGTTTGAAGTGGTCCAGATCGCACATGGCCAGCACAAAGGTGCCACTGGTGGCCAAAGCGAGCTCGTACTGATTGATGAAGATATACTCCAGCGCATTGCGGTTGAGTGCTCCGGTCATCTCATCTTTGGAAGCGTCGCGTACCAGCATACGGTTGTCGATGAGTGCCAGTTCGGTGCCGATAGAGAGCGAGATAAACTCACACTTTTCAAGGTAGCTCACCAAGATGTTGTAATTGAGATGCTCTTTGTGCATCTGAGTCTTGATCGCGCGCGCGAGCGAATGCAAGGTGGCGTGAATCGACGTTATGTACTTGTATTTTGAGTTGTTACTGATGACCGCCTTGCCCTCGCACTCAAGCCATTTGCCAAAAGCACACAAGCTGTGGTCAAGCTCCGGCGTGAGCGACGTATCGCCATTTTTGATCGTTTTGGTGAGCTCGTTGAGCCACTCAAGATGGCGTTGGTAGTGTTCTACCAGATTTTTTCTGATCAGATCCTTGATGCTGTTGATGCGGGTGTTGTTGGCGTGGCTGAGCTGCTGCATGTAGCTGCTTAGGTGCTCTCTGGCCAGAAGGTTTTCGACGTCGGCGTAGATTTTGTGTAGCTCAAAGACCTCCTCTTTGGCATTTTGCTCAATGAGTAGGGTGGTGAGGCGGTTTTTGAGGCTGTTGATCTCGTTGATGAGCACCAGATAGGGGATGTTATAGCGCTGATTGAACTCCGCCATATCGGCGCAAGCCGCTTTGAGCCGCGTGCGCTCTTTACGTGCGGTCGCCTCCAAAATCTCTTTGCTGATCGATTCTAGACACTCAAGCGCAGAAACTTCTAACTCGTTAAAGGAGATGCGGTAGCGCTCGAGAAGCTCGTCGATCAGAAGCTCTGCATACTGTTCTAAAACGGTTCTTAACATGTAATGTTTCCTTACAGGTTCATCAAAGGGTGATGGAATCGTAGTATATTAACCTATTTCAAAAATATTGATCGCACAATCTTTGTCGCTGAGTTATAATCAAGCAACGATTTTGATCCTTGAAGAGGTGGGCTCTATGAATCCCAAAGTCTACAAAAACGGTACAAGCGGTGAGTGGTTTTTTCCTAGCGAATCCTATATTTTGAGCGAAACGGATGATAAAGGGATTATTCTGTATGCGAATGATCTTTTTTGTGAGGTTGCCGGTTACACCCGAAGTGAGATTTTGGGACAACCGCACAATATCGTACGTCATCCCGATATGCCTCGAATCGCCTTCAAAGGGCTTTGGGACGACATACGCAGTAAAGGTTTTTGGACGGGATTTGTCAAAAACCGAAGCAAAGACGGCGGTTTTTACTGGGTCTTTGCAACCGCTCTGAAAAAGACCGATGCCGGTGGTAAAATTACCTACCTCTCGATCCGTACCGTGCCATCGCGTGAAGATGTCGCTAAATATTCCAAGCTCTATGCCGAATGGAAGCTCAAGGAGTAGCGTGACGCATGCTTGCGCTGTGTTATACTCACACCTATTTTTTCCCTAGAGCCTTTAATGACCCAACACTTTATTCTTCCGCTCGAAAACGACGCCGAAACCGCTTTGATCTTACACACCAATTACCTAGACGAAGCCCCGATCAAGAGCCATCCGTGGCTGCTGTGGTGCTTTATCAAGCTCAAATACCCCCAAGCTAACGGCTGCTGGAGCGATGAGGAGCAAGAGCGGCTGCTTGGGCTTGCTGAATCGATCGATGCTGCTTTGGAAGCCTTGGATGTTTTACATGTAGGTGTTCGCGTTCAAGAAGGATGGTGCGAACTCTACTACTACGCCGAACAGTTCAAAGGCTTTGAAGCCACGGTTGCGCCGCTGGTGCAACACGCAGGATATAGCTTCGAGATCAACGCCGCGCGCGATCCCAAATGGGAACTCTACCGCTTCACCCTCACGCCCGATGCCAAGACGCTGCGCAAAATGCAAAGCTTAGAAACGCTCGAAGCGCTCGAAGCCGAAGGGGATGATCTCAGCCGTCCCAGAGCCGTGGAACACTACCTCTTTTTCCAGACCGCAGCGCAGCGCGACCGCGCGGCTGAGGCGCTGGAGGGCTTTACATGTAAGGAGAAAACCCACAACGCCAAAGAGGAGCACGCCTACGGCGCGGTACTTGAAGAGGTGCGCGCGCTGGATGATGAGGGGATTTTCGATGCGGTCTCCAAGATGTTTGAGCTCGCTCAAAAAGAGCACGGCCTTTATGAGGGCTGGAGCACCACGCTCGCCTCATGAAGGGGATCTTTGCTACCCCCGGAGCGCTCTTTTATCTTTTTGCGCTCTTTCTCAACGCCTTTAGCGATCTGGGCCACAAGATCATCATCCAAAACACCGTCTTCAAGATCTACGACAACGAAACACAGGTGATGCTCACCGCCATCATCAACGCGCTGATGCTTATCCCTTTTATCGCGCTTTTTACTCCATCAGGCTACCTCGCCGACAAGTACCCCAAACATCTGATTTTGCGCTACGGTGCGCTCTTTGCACTGGCCGTTACCCTGCTCATTACGCTGTGTTATTACATGGGGTGGTTCTGGGCGGCCTTTTGGCTCACCTTTGTGATGGGGGCGCAAAGCGCCATCTACGGCCCCGCCAAATACGGCTATATCAAAGAGCTCTTTGGCAATGAGCGCATCAGCGCGGGCAATGCACTGGTGCAATCGGGTACGACGGTGGCGATTTTAAGTGGGATTATCGCCTATACGGTGTTGTTTGAGCTGCGTCTAAGCGGTGATGAGACAAACGAAGCGGAGATTTTACGCCATATCGCGCCGCTGGGGTGGTTGCTGGTGGCCGGCTCGGTGCTGGAGTATCTTTTTGCATACCGCTTACCCGATAAACAGGGCTTACATGTAAAGAAACGCTTCGATACACGCCGCTACCTCAGAGGCTACTATCTGCGTAAAAATCTCAAAGCGACCCTGCGCAAACGTGAGATTGCCGTTGCCATCGTCGCGCTCTCACTCTTTTGGTCGATCTCGCAGGTGATTTTGGCGGCCTTTGGGGCGTATGCCAAGGCACATCTGGGGATGCAAAACGCCATTATGGTGCAAGGGCTGATGGCGCTTGCGGCGATCGGTATCATCCTTGGCAGTGTGGTTGCGGCGCATATTTCGCGGCGCTACATCCATAAAGGGCTGATTCCGCTCGGCTCTTTGGGGCTCACCCTGTGCGTCTGGCTGCTGCCGATGCTTGATTCCGCATGGGCGATTGCGGTGACGTTTAGCGGTTTTGGACTCTTTGCGGGCTTCTTTATCGTTCCGCTCAACGCTTACATCCAGCAACACGCCCCAAGAGCGCATCTAGGCACCATCTTAGCGGGCAACAACTTTATCCAGCACATCTCTATGGCGCTCTTTTTGGGCCTCATTACCCTCTTTAGCTACTACGGGCTCGATCCGGTCGCGCTCTTTTATTTGATGGGCGCTTTGGGGTTGGTGATGAGTCTCTATCTGCTGCGGCGTCATCTGGACTGGTTTGTCTGGGTACTCATCGAACTGCTGTTGAGCGTACGCTACAAAATCATCTACGAAAACGCCCATCTGGTCCCCCAAGAGGGCGGGGTACTGCTGCTGGGCAATCATATCAGCTGGATCGACTGGGTGCTGGCGCAGTTTCCCATCGAGCGGCGCATCCGCTTCGTGATGGATCGGGGGATCTACCGCTGGCCGGTGCTGCACTATCTGTGGCGGCTGGGGCGGGCGATTCCCATCTCCGAGAAAGGGAGCAAAGACGCCTTTGCCGAGGCCAGAGCGGCGCTGCGCACTGGCGAACTGCTGGGGTATTACCCGGAAGGGATGATTAGCTATAGTGGTGAGATGAGCCCTTTTAGACGGGGCTTCGAGTTGATCGCCAAAGGGATTCCTGCTACAATCTCACCCTATTACATCGGTGGTATTTACGGCAGTTTCCCCTTTTCGCGCGCTCAAAAACGCTTGGTGCAAGAGCGTTCGCTTTGGCGTCGCGTGATTCGGGTACGCTTTGGAGTGCCGCTTGGTATCGACAGCGACGCCGCCGCCGTCCAAGCGGCCGTCACCGCACTCAAGGAAGATAATGGCCCTCAATAAACCGCGCTACACTCTCTTTAAAAATACCACCTATGCCCTAAACGGCCTGATCGAGGTGGCCAAACACGAAAACTCCTTCAAACTGCAACTGGTACTGTTCGCAGTGATGAGTGTGGTGGCGTGGTATCTGCCCATCGACTTTGCTTACGCCGCGATTTTGTGGATTTCGCTTTTTATCCCCATCATGGCTGAGATTGCTAACTCTGCGGTGGAGCGCGTCGTGGACCTGGTAACGATGGAGCATCATGAGCTTGCCAAACGCGCCAAAGACGCGGGCGCGGCGCTGGTCTTTGTCTCTTTGCTTTTTACTGCTGCGATCTGGTTGTGCGTGCTCATTGTGGCGTTTGGGTTTTTGTAGGCCGAAGGCCGTTTGGGCCAAACGTTAACGAGAGATGCGTATTGTAAAAAATTGCCGTATAATGCGCTATCTATTTATCCGCGCTTATGCCCTGCGTTTGCGAGCTGTGATCAACTGCTCGTGCGTCTTGCTCCAAGGCCGATTCCCAAGGAACTTCCATGTCTGTCCTCTCTATTAAACGTCATAACCACCGTGTCTATTTTTGCGATCTTGAGCGTCAAGAGGAGATGCTTTTATTGCTCTGTACGCAACATGAAGCGCACTCGATCGCACTGCTGAGCGAAACGCCCCTTGCTTTTACTCCGCCTGAGGGCGTCGTTATGCACACGCCGCACACTATTGATCGCATTTTTGATGTGATCATCAGCATCGATCTGCCCGAAACACCCGAGCGCTACATCGCCAGATTGGCCCACGCTTCGAGTTACGCTTTTGTGCTGGTACCCCAAGAGCGGATGTCGCTGCTCTATCCCATCGAGCAGATTTTAGGGCGCTCATTGGTGCAAGAGCGCATCGAGGGCTTTGCCGAAGCGATCCCCCAAAAGCCAGTTGCCGAAGAGCGGGTTTGGGTCATCGACCGCGAAGCCATGAAGAGCGAGCGCGGTGACAAACCGCAGCGCTCAGGCGAGAAGGGGCGCTCAAAATATATGGGCAAAGACGCGCAGGGCAAAGCGACCTTCGAGGGCAAATCAGGCGAGCGCAACCACCGTTTTGACGGTAAGCCTAGAAGCGATAGCGACCGCGCCGAGCGCAAACCCTACCGTGATGAAAAGCGCCCTTATGACTCCGAAAAGAAGCCTTATGACGGGGAGAGAAAACGCTTTGACCCAGAGCGAAAACCCTTTAATGGTGAGAAAAAGCCCTACAACGGGCCTAGAAAACCTTATGAGGGCGAGAAAAAGCCTTATGACGGTGAGAAAAGAGCTTTTGACGGGCCACGCAAACCTTATGACGGCGAACGAAAACCTTATAACGGTGAGAAAAGAGGCTTTGACGGGCCGCGTAAACCTTATGATGGTGAGAAAAGAGGCTTTGACGGCCCACGTAAACCTTATGATGGTGAGAAAAAATCTTTTGACGGTCCGCGTAAGCCTTATGACGGCGAAAAAAAACCTTACAACGGTGAGCGAAAACCTTATGACGGCGAAAAAAAGTCTTTCAATGGCCCGCGTAAACCTTATGACGGTGAACGCAAATCCTTCGACGGCGAGAAAAAATCCTTTGATGGCCCGCGCAAGCCCTATGATCCTTCCAAAAAGAAGCCTTTTGGCGGTGAGCGCAAAGAGGGTCGATCCTTTGACAAGCCTAAAAACTTTGATACGTCACACAGCGCATCCAAGCCAAATCCATCTGGCCGCGCACCCAAAAAATTCCCCTTCAAAGGGCCCAAAAAACCCTAGTCTTCTCTAATGCCAAAGAGACGCCACGGCTGCGCGTAGACGCTCTCTAGCGCCGCTTGACACTCCGCACTCCCAAAACGCAGCCCCTCTTGGGGCTTACATGTCAAGCAAATCTCCTCATCTTGATAGACAAAGCGCAAGGCGTAGGCGTGCAGATAACCCCGATCCTCTTTGCGTGCTTCGGTAGCGTCGGCGTAGCGCTCGTCTCCGGCGATCGGCGCACCGAGGCTTTTGAGCGCAACGCGGATCTGATGGGTTTTTCCGGTATGGGGTTTGATGAGAAAGAGCCGCTCGTGCGGACGCAAGGCGGTAGAGACGAACTGCGTTAGGGCAGGGTGGTTACATGTAGCCAGCAGCTTGTAACTGCCCCGACGCGACGCTGCCATGTCTCCCTTGACCCAGCCTTGCTTCTTTTTGGGGCGGCGCAGGCTGATAGCAAGATAGTATTTTTCGATCAAGCGACGCTCAAAGAGATTGGTCAAGGTCGCTGCGGCGTGTGGAGTTTTGGCCAAAATGAGCAGCCCCGAGGTCATCTTATCGAGCCGATGGACGCTGTAAAGCTTTGCTCCTGTGAGCTCTTCGGCCAGTACGACCGCCCCCTTGCCGCTTTCGCTGTGAAAACTTAGCCCCGCGCTTTTGTCGAAAATAAGAAAATCGGGATGATCAAACAGTATGTGAAGCTCAGACATGCGCCATCATAACACGTTCAGACGAAACGCGCTACACTCCGCGCATGAAACGCGAACCTTTTTTGTATCAAAGCGCCTGCAAAGAGTGCGGGGTGGTGCTCAGCTACGACAAAAGCGACACTTATCACCACTACTACTGCCCCAGATGCGGGGCTTTGGTGTATGCCTCCGGTGAGCGTTTTATCCGCGTCATCATCATGGCGCTGAGCGCCTTGATCGCTTTTTTCCCGACGCTTTTTATGCCCATCTTGACGCTGGAGATGGCCGATCAGACTGTCTCTACGACGCTTTTGGGAGTCGTACGGCAGATTTTTAATGAAGGCAATCCTGCCATCGGTTTGATGGTGGGGATGACGGGGATGATGATTCCGCTTTTGATGATGACGCTCTTGCTTTTAATGTTGATACCCCTGCATTTTCGCCAACGCCCCTTACATTTACGCGCACTCTTTCAGATCTATTCCTCCTTGCGGCGCTGGGGAATGGCGGAGGTCTATCTCATCAGTATCCCCGTCTCGATGATTAAGCTCGATACCATGGGGGATCTCTCGATCGATCCGGGATTTTATCTCTTTTTTTATTTTCTAATTTGCTTTTACATCGCCGTTTTGTGGTTCAATCCTGACGATTTATGGCACGGAGATGCACTTGCTCACTGATATCGAAGCGGGTAAAACCCTCTGTTTGGAGTGCGAGTGGCTCAGCGACGAGGATGAGCGTACATGTACGCAATGCGGGGCACGCATTCATCAGCGCAAACCCTTCTCCTTGCTACGCACCTGGAGCTATACGATTGCCGCGCTGCTTTTTTTGATCCCGGCCAATCTGTTGCCGATGATGGTCATTACTAAACTGGGCATCGATGAGGGCAATACGATCCTTGAGGGGGTCATCTATTTTGTGCGCCATGGGGAGATGAGTATCGGAATTATTATCTTCATTGCCAGTATTATCGTGCCGCTCTTTAAGATTGCGGCACTCTTTTTTTTGCTGCTGGTTGCACAGCTAGGCATCACGGATCAGGCTAAAAATGGCGTGCGGCTCTTTCGGTTGATTGAGCGTATCGGCAAGTGGTCGTTGCTCGATATCTTCGTGGTGGCGATCATGATTGCGATGGTGCAGTTTCAAAACCTCGCCTCGGTCAAGGCCGGAGGGGCGGCGTTTGCCTTTGGGGTAGCGGTTTTTTTGACCATGATGGCCACAGAAGCCTTTGACCCTAGATTGATGTTTGACAAGGAGAAAACATGAGCGTAGAACCGATCAAAAAACGCCCTACCGTTACCTATGTGGTGTGGGTCATCCCATTACTGGCCGTCTTTTTGGCTTTTTGGATGCTCTATAAATTTTACAGCGAACAAGGTGAGGAGATTGTCGTCACCTTCAAAGATGGCAGCGGTCTGATCGAGCGCAAAAGTCTGCTCAAATACAAGGGGACCGTGGTCGGGCATGTCACCGACATTGCATTGAGCGCCGATGATATCTCCAAAGTGGACGTTACCTTCTCTGTTTCTAAAAACGCCATCAAAGCGGTGGCACGAGAGGGCAACGAATTTTGGAAGGTCAAACCCAAGGTGACACTGACCGAAGTTTCGGGTCTGGAGACCATCGTCGGAGGGCTTTATGTTGAAATTTTTCCGGCAGATAAAACCATCGAAGGGCTTCAAAAATTGGCGCCTAAGTACCGCTTCGTCGCCTCCGATCAAAAGCCTGTCGACCACCTCCATCCTGGGTTGACGCTGGTGTTACACGATAGGGAGGGGCGTTTTGGTATCGATACGCCCGTGATTTACAAGAAGTTTATCGTCGGCCGTATTTCTGAGCGCAATTTGGTGGGCGAGGGGGTGGAGTATGTGGTCTATATTGACGCCGAATACAAGCACCTCATCAATACGCAAACCAAATTCTGGGGAATTGAGGGTGTGGAGTTCAAAGCATCTTTGGCCGGAGTTTCGCTCAAGGTTGATTCGCTCGCTTCCTTGGTCGCCGGTGGAATCACCTTTGAAAGCCCCTCTTGTGACGGTTTGGATTGCATTCCGGAACCGTCGCATAACTATCTGCTTTATAATGATCGCGCTTCGACTTTTTATGACGCACGTACTATCACCCTACGCGCCGCAAAGGCATGGAACATCGATCCGCAACTTAGCCTCATCTATCACAAAGGGGTTGAGGCCGGAAAGATCGAGTCCCTCGCCTACGATCCCAAAAGCGAAACAACCCTTTTTGAGATCCGTCTAAAGGGTGAGTTTGCCCGTTTGATCAAAGATGAGGCTTACTTTTGGGTGGTTGCGCCGCAACTCTCCCTCTCCGGCGTTTCAGGGTTAGACGCCATCGCCAAGGGGCCGTATATCAGCTTTGAAGCCGTCGGCGAGAGCAGCGTGAATGGATGCTTTAAGCTGCATGAATCGCCGCCGCGCCGCAAGGGGACGGTGGTGACGCTAGAGGCGCAGAGTGCGGGGAGTCTGCGTGTGGGCAGCGTACTGTATTATAAAGCAATGGAGGCAGGCACGGTTGAGGCGCTGCGCCTTGGAGGTGAAGGGGTGGAGGTTGATGTCCGCATGGATGAGGCGTATGCGCATCTGCTGAGAGATGAGAGCCTTTTTTATGAGCTTCAGGCGGTGCAGATGCGTATGGGTGCCGACGGTTTTGAGTTCAAGGCGGCGACCTTGGGCGCGATGCTGCAAGGGGGGATCGGTTTTGAGACGCCAAGCGGTGCCAAAGCGCTGAGCAAAAGCCGTTTTACCCTCTATCCCGACAGCACCGCAGCGCATAAGGCACGCTACTTTAAAGAACAAGGGGTGCAAATCACCCTTACATGTAAGGATGCCAAAGGGCTCAGCGCGGGTGCACCGCTCTATTATCAGGGCTTTAAGGCGGGCGAGGTGCTCTCTAGTAGCTTCGATCCTTCGCGCGGCGAGAGTACGCTGACGCTCTTTGTAGCGTCGCGTTTTGCGGCGCATCTGCCGATGGAGCGGGCGCGCTTTTACTACCGCAGCGCCGTGGATCTGAAGGTCGATTTTCCAAACGTATCGTTACATGTAGGGGAGCTGGGCGGACTGCTTGGCGGAGCGGTGGCCTTTGAGCTGCATCCCGAAGCCGACGCGCCTAAGGTGCTAAGGCTCTTTGAAGACCGCGATGAAGCCTTTGATGAGGATTACCGCGCGACGCTCTGGCTGAGTGAACGCGGAGGGCTCAAAGAGGGGAGCAAAATCTACTACAAAGGGGTCGAGATCGGGCGGATTGAGGCCTTTGCACTCGCAAACGACGGGGTTGAGGCGCGTCTGCGCATCGAGCGCGCTCACGCCGATTTGATGCGTGAAGATACGATCATCAGTCTAGGCGCATTTGGATTTTCTCTGGAGCAGGGGCTGCAAAACCCTTCGGCGCTCATCAGCGGAGAGAGCTTACATGTAAGCCCGGGCAGCGCAGTAAAGCAAGGCAGCTACTACCGGCTCAAAGATGCCGACGCTCTGGCCAAAATAGAGCGCAAGGGACTACGTCTGGTACTCTCCGCGCCCCGTCGCGGTTCGCTCAAAGAGGGATCACCGCTCTTTTATCGGCAGATCAAAATCGGTGATGTCGAATCGTTTCGACTGAGCGACGACATGACGCAAGTGGAGTTCTTGGTCTATATCGACCCTTGCTACGCCCATATCGTGCGGGAACATTCGCGTTTTTATCAGACGTCGGCGCTGGGGGTGGAGCTGGGCTTTAGCGGGCTGAAGATTCGCACCGAAACGCTTGAGACGATGATGAGCGGCGGCATCGCGGTTTTAACCCCCGATGAGCCGGGCGCTGCGGTAGCGCCAATGCGCCGCTTTGCGCTCTTTGACGAGGCGCAGGAGTCGTGGCTCTCATGGGCCCCCAAGCTGCGCGGTAGCGATCCGATGTGTCAGTAGCGTGCGGGTTTGAATTGCGCCTTGGGACACACTATAATGCCGCATCAAACACTACGACATAAAGAGATACTATGGATTTTTCAACCTTAAGAACCCCCATCTATATCTGCGAAGAGGAGCGCCTTGAGCGCAATCTGCAGCTGCTTGATCGTGTGCAGCGCGACAGCGGGGCCAAGATCATTTTGGCCCTCAAAGGTTTTGCGATGTGGAGCACTTTTGATCTGGTGGGCAAGTATCTGCACGGCTGCACCGCGAGCGGTCTTCACGAAGCGCTGCTAGCGAGAGAGAAGATGAACAAAGAGGTACACACCTACTCACCCGCGTTTAAAGAGGAGGATATCGACGAGATCGCCCGCATCAGCAACGATATCGTCTTCAATTCACCCGCGCAGTTTCACCAATACGCCTTACATGTAAAGCGCATCAATCCTGCTATTACCTGCTCGCTGCGGGTCAATCCCGAGTGCTCCTCCTCTCCCGTCGATCTGTACAACCCCTGCGCGCTCTACAGCCGATTGGGGACGACGAAGGCCAATTTCGACGAATCGATCCTGCCTCATCTGGACGGTCTGAATTTTCATGCGCTCTGCGAACAGGACGCCGACGCGCTTGAGGCGGTGGTAGAGGCGTTTGAGGAGAAGTTTGGGAGCTATATCGACGGACTCAAATATGTCAATTTCGGCGGCGGCCATCACATCACCCGCGAGGGCTACGATGTAGAGCGGCTGATTCGCATCATTCGTGAGTTTAAAGCCCGCCACAACGACATCACCGTCTATCTCGAACCCGGCGAAGCGGTGGGGTGGCAGACGGGCTATCTGGTGGCACAGGTGCTGGATATCATTGATAACGACATGAAACTGGCGATTCTCGACACCTCCGCCGAAGCGCATATGCCCGATACCCTCGCCATGCCCTACCGCGCCATGGTGCGCGGCTCTAGCGAAGCCGGAGCCAAAGCCTACACCTATCGCTTCGGCGGCAACACCTGTCTGGCCGGAGATATCATGGGTGATTACAGCTTCGATGAGCCCTTACATGTAGGCGATCGGGTGATTTTTGAAGATCAGATCCACTACACCTTTGTCAAAAACACCACGTTTAACGGCATACGTCTCCCCTCTTTGGGGATTTTACGTCAAGACGGAAGCTTACATGTAGTGCGTGAATTCGGGTATGAGGATTACAAAAACAGGCTCTCGTGAGCCTGTTTTAGATGCCATATAGGGGAATGAGCGTGTACGATTCGCTTCCGCCTGTCACGTTATACAAAAGCACTTCGACGGCCACTTCGCTGGTGTTGTTGTAGGTATAGACTTTGTTGTTGAGGTAGAGTTTTCATACCCCTACGGTTGAGCCGCTGTAGGCTTTAGTGATGTCGCAAGCCTTGATCGTGGTAGGTAGCGGTACATTGACATCGTCTTTGGTAACGCGAAAGTTGCTTTCGCTCAGCGCCGTGTCGGTGAGGTTCATGACCCTAAACTTTTCGCTGCCGACGCTATCGAGCAGATACTCTTTGCTGCCGCACTCCGCTGCGGCGTAGACTTTGATGCCTTTGTTCGAGACGCTCACCGCTCCGCGTTTGGCGGTTTCGCTGCGTTTGATGTAGGAGATCGTATATTTGTCGTCTTGGCTAACGATGGCAAAAGCCACCGCTTGGCCGCGTGGAGCCGCATATTTGGTATCATCATTGATGGTGACGTCTATGCCGACATTAGCCACGCCGTTAGCGGCATAGACCACGCTTTCGCCTACTCCGGCGGCATCTTTAGCAGCTTCTTCGATCGAACAGCCGCTGATTAATAACAGTGCTGCGCTCAAGCAGCCGGTCAAAAATAGAGATTTCATCGTGAACTCCTTAGGGGATATTGAAACGATCATACTCCTAAGGGACTTTAAGCGATCTGAATCAGCTCCACATCTTAAGGGTGTGGATAATCTCCTGTTCTCGCCGTTTGATATAGCGTCCAAGTAGCTGCTCTTCAGAGCCTTTGAGGTGAAGCTGGAAGTGGTACTTTTGGTTGTGTTCAAAAACTGATACGTGCACCAGTCGGGCATTAATCTCCAGAGGTTTTCCGGCGAGGCGTTCGGGCAGTTCGATGCGTACCGATGCATACAGATCGAGCGGCAGGTTTTTGGGGCTAAGCAGCGCGGCTCCGCCTAGGGAGAGATCAAACAGTTGGAGTTTGAAGCGCTGCTCCTCATGGACGATTACGGCGCTGATGGCTCCTTCAGGTTCGACCCGAATGTTTTGGCGACGGTAGATACCCGATTGCAAGGGTTGCAGATCGTGCAGCTCCAATAAAATATTGCCTTTATAGCGTACCGGCTTGACCCTGGCGTAGATGTCTGTTTCAAGCAGATCTGATGCCAAAATGTAGACGCCCTGTTGTTGTTTGGCTGCTGCCTCTTGAATAGGATGGGCTTTAATATAGGCACATTTTTCGGTGGTATGCAGCACATGGGCTTTGTAACTGATAGGGACGCCCATGTAGGTATTGAGCAGATCGATTTTGGTACTTTTGAGGCGAATCTGTTCAAGCGTTTCAAGCGCCATCTCCTCGGGAGAGAGTAGATTGGCGGCACTAAGCGTGCTAAAATCAAGCGTTCGGCTCCAGTCGATCAAGTCGTCAACCGCATCGCTGAGCCTGGCAATGCGCTTCCAGCCGAGTTGATGGCCGTAGCTTGCTTTGATGTAGTGGTTTAAGACGACGCAAAAAAAGTCTGAAAGAAGGGTCTCTAGGGTGTGGGGTGCTTCAATTCGGCTCTGAATTTTATCAAGTGTAGCGCGAAGCGAAGCGTTCGAGCGCTCAAATAACGCTTCATAAAAGGTGGTGGAGAGGGCGTTGATCCAGTCAGTTTCACCACCGCGCATGATCGATTTGGCGTTTTGTGCAAAGGCCTGAATCAAGAGCGGTTTATAGCTCTGCAAGGAGAAATAGGGATGCTCTATCGTTTTGAACGCATCTAAAAAGTTAAGCTTGTCGTTTGGCATGGAGAACTATAAGCACAAAGCGCTTAGAGCCTACTTCAACACCGCAACGAAGATGCGCCCCTCTCGATAGATGTAGATGCGTTTGTGTTTTTGAGTATAGCTTGGGAGCGCTTGGCGCAGCGTAGCAAGATCACTGATGAGTGTATCTTCGATCTGAACGATGATATCGCCCTCCTGCAGTCCCTGTGTCGCGGCTTTACTGCCCGGTTTGACGCGGGTAATCAGCACTCCTTCAACATTGCCGGGGATGCGGTAGCGGTAACGGGTGTTATCGTCGAGCGCTTCGAGACTCACCCCTTCAAGCAGTTGTGAAGCGCCGTCTGATAGCTCAGCGTTTTCGAGTTTTACCGTGGCGGTACGAATCTTTTTGTTGCGTTCAAACGTGATGGTCGCTTTGGAACCGGGCTGATACATGCCGATGGTGTTTTTCAGCTCCGATGCATTTTTGATCTTTTGATCGTCGATTTTGATGATAAGGTCGCCGCGCATCAACCCCGCCTTATCCGCCGGCGTACCTTTGGTGACGTCAAGCAAAATCGCCCCTTCTTCGTTGTCATAAAGATCTTTGAGCTCTGCGCTGAGGTTGCCGATGCTCACCCCAAGATAGCCGCGCTCAACGGTTCCGTTTTCGATGAGGCGTTTGGCGATATCTTTGGCCATGTCCACTTCGATCGCAAAGCCGATGCCGTTGTTGCCGCCGCTGCGGGTGATGATGGCGGAGTTGATACCAATGAGTGCGCCCCTGCTGTCCACCAGGGCACCGCCGGAGTTGCCCGGATTGATCGAAGCGTCGGTTTGAATGAAGTTTTCGTACTCATTGATGCCGACGCTGTTTTTATGCTGTGCCGAGATGATCCCCTGCGTGACGCTCTGGCCTACGCCAAAGGGGTTTCCGATGGCAAAAACGACGTCGCCCACTTTGAGATTTTTGGAGCTGCCCATGGTGATGGGGCGTAGCTCTTTGGCATCGATCTTGATGACCGCAAGGTCGGATTTGGGATCGAGCCCGATCACTTGTGCTTCGTACTCTTTGTCGTTTTCGGGCAGAGTGACGACGATCTTGGAGGCGTTTTCGACAACGTGGTTGTTGGTGAGGATGTAGCCGTCTTTACTGATGATCACGCCCGAGCCCAGCGCATGTTTTTTGGGTTCGCGCTTGAAGCGAAACTGCTGGCCGAAAAACTGCTCGAAAAAGGGATTGATCTGCTCAACCGCTTGATCCACGCTGTCTTGGGTGGTGGCGATGTGGACGATCGCTCCGGTGGTGTTTTTGATGGCGTCGTGAAACGAGAGGATCTCCGTAGCGCTGTTTGGCATCACGCGCTTGCCGATTTCAGGCGCTTCGATGAACTCTACCGAGGCTCCAAGCAGAGCAGCGCTTAAAAAAGTGCTTAGCATCAATGTTCTGTACATCATCTTCCTTTTTGATTTGATTTTTGATAGTGTAAAAGCGAAGCGTAAATATCTACTTAACCACACTAACAGTTTTTTTCTTCTATAATCCATCATTTAAGCGTCAATCGGGGGATGAGATGGGACTATTTTCAAACCGCACAGAGCGGCTCGAAGCGGATAACCGTGAATTGGTGAAAAAGATTGCGGCTTTGGAGTTGCGCAATCAGGAGCTGGAAGAATCGGTGGCCAAAAAAGAGGCACAGATCAAACAGCAAACCCTCAAAGAGGAGGAGCTACGCATTGAGCTGGCACTCTATGAGAATGAACAGACGCTCAAAGGATTGCAGACCATTCAGGCCAATCTGGCCACGGCGGTCAGTGATTCCAAATCGATTGCCGAGGGGATAGATGCGGCCATTGAGACTTCGAAATGTTCGTATAGCGAAATCGAGAGCATTTCGGCCGCTTCCGGTGCCCTTGATCAAACCTCTTCGGCGTCGATGGAGTCGGTACATTCGCTCTCGGAGCGCGCCGGCGAGATCAACAACATCATCACCCTCATCAAAGATATTGCCGAGCAGACCAACCTACTTGCGCTCAACGCCGCGATTGAAGCGGCGCGGGCAGGCGAGCACGGGCGCGGTTTTGCGGTAGTGGCCGATGAGGTGCGCAAACTGGCCGATCGTACCCAAAAAGCAATTGGCGAAATCTCCATCGTCATCAAGTCGATTCAGCAAGAGACGCACGATATGATCGAGAAGTCCGACTCGATGAATCAGCACATTGCCAGCATGATCGGCAACATTGCCACGCTTCAAGAGCATATCGACCACAGTGTCGATCAGAGCCATGCCATGAACGATGCTATCGTACATATGCGCGACCACATGTTTGTGACGCTCGCCAAAGTCGATCACGTCATCTGGAAGGTCAATACCTATCTGAGTATCTTCAAAAACGAGCCCGCCTTTACTTTCGTCGATCATCACAACTGCCGTTTGGGCAAATGGTACGAAAACGGCGAGGGCAAAGAGCGCTTTGCGGGGTTGCCCAGTTACGGTGCGATTCTCGATCCGCACAAAAGAGTGCATGATGCGACGCACACCATATTTGAGCATTTTGATAAAGAGCGCTCACAGTGTCGCAGTATCTTTGCACATGTACAGGAGATGGAAAAAAACAGCAACGAGATTTTCCGTCAGCTTGACGCTATTTTGGTTGAGAAAAATCAAGTGCGGCATGCACAGCGTTGAGATAGCTTTGTAGGTCGGCGCGGTTTTGGTAGGCGATATCAAACGCCGTGCCGTGATCGACTGAAGTGCGCACGATGGGCAAACCCAGCGAGACGTTGATGCTCTCGTCAAAATAGAGCGCCTTGAGCGGGGCAAGCCCCTGATCGTGATACATTGCCACAAAATAGCGGTAGTGGGCGCGCACGCGCGGCGTGAAGGCTACATCGGGCACCAGCGGGCCTTCAAAAATGGGTGCGCCCAGCGCTGCGTTACACTCCGCAATGGCCGCTTCGATGGCGCGCTCCTCATCGCCTAAAACCCCATGATCTCCGGCGTGGGGATTGAGTCCCAGTACCCCCACCTTAGAAGGCCCCAGCGCTGCGACAAAATCCATCAAAAAGCGCGTCAGCTCCTTTTGGCTTACATGTAAGGCCACTTCGCGCAGCGGAATATGTTCGGTAAAGAGGGCAACATACATACTTTCGCATCCGAGCATCATGATCGCCTCTTGTTTGAAATGGCGGCGCAGCGCGTCGGTGTGGCCGACGAACGAAAGCCCCGCCTTGGCCCACGCCTCTTTGTGAATCGGCAAGGTCACAAGTGCCGAAACTTCGCCCTCTTCGCACAGCTCCACCCCTTTCATAAACGATGCGTAGCTGTACACCCCGCTTTGCGCCTCCACAACACCGGGGCGAATCTCAAAGGGCAGATTCAAAGGTACGCTGATCAGATCATCAGGAAGGCTTACATGTAAGCGCTTGGCCGCCGCTTCAAGCAAAGCGCGGTCACAGCAATACAGAGGTGTACATGTAAGGGCAATCTGCGGGTGCGCACGCAGCGCGATCTCCGGTCCGACGCCGTTGTAATCCCCGATGCTGATGGCGATCTTAGCGGACACAGAGCGCTTTCATGCCGCGTACCGCCTCGGCTAGACCCGTAAAGACGGAGCGGGCGATGATGCTTTGACCGATGTTGAGCTCACTGATCGATTCGATGGCCGCAACCGCCCCGACGTTTTGGTAGTTGAGGCCGTGTCCCGCTGCGACTTCAAGCCCCAAAGAGCGTCCATAATCGGCGGCTTTGCGTAGGGTTTCAAGCTCACGCTCCAGCAGCCGCTTGAGCTCAGATCGCGGCAGATCAAGCGCTTCGATGGCGTGATGAGAATAGGGCAGTGCGGTGTGCGCCATCGCATAAAGGTTGGCGTAGCGTCCGGTGTGCAGCTCGATCATCTGAGCGCCTAACTGTTTGGAGAGCGAAATGGTCTCAAGATCGGGATCGATAAAAAGCGAAACGGGAATTGCTTCGGCGCTGAGCCGCTCGATGGTGATGTCAAGAGCGAAGCGCTGGCCTTTGACGTCAAGCCCTCCTTCGGTGGTCACCTCTTCGCGCTTTTCGGGCACCAAAGTGGCGCGATGGGGCCGCAGGGCACAGATGATATCGATGATCCCCGCATCGACGGAGCACTCAAGATTGACCGGAAGACGCGATGCGCGGATAATGGCGCGGGCGTCTTCGTCTTGGATGTGGCGGCGGTCTTCGCGCAGGTGAATGGTGATCTGATCGGCACCGTTTTGTGCGCAGATCTCCAGTGCCATCAACGGATCGGGATCGTTGATTTTGCGGGCTTCGCGCAGTACGGCGATATGGTCGATATTGACGCCAAGGGTGAGTGGGGGCATCGGCGGCTCCTACATGTAAGATGGGCTGAAGTATACCCCATCGACCTTGAAGATCGATGGTTGGGGCGCTATCAACTTAGCAGTCCTGCACCGATGGCACCGTATCCGCCCGTAAGCACCTCAGGGTTGGTAATACCGTAGATACGGTAGATGGTTGAGGCGACACTGGCTGGCTCAAAACGGTACGACGTGCTGGTGGGGTGCAGATACATGCGCGTCGCGCCGTCTTGTGAAAGGAGGGTTTCGCCGACGATACCCACACGGTTGAAGTAGCGCTTGCCGCCGAGGATAAAGAGGTTTTGTAAATTGCCGTGATCCCATCCCAGCGCACTGTTAAGGTTGACATTGCGCCCGAAATCACCCCAGACCATAATGTTGATGGTCTGATCTTTATTCAGCGCCTTGATGTGTTTCATCGCGGCGTCTAAAGCGCCAAAGAGGGTCTGCATCCGATCGACATAGCTGCGGGCGTCGTTGTGATCATCCCAACCGCCCAAACCGTCGCTTCCCACGGAGATCACGCGGGTATCGGGGTTGTTTGCCATAATGTTCACCGCCGCTTTGAGCCGTTCCGAGAAGCCGTCTTCTGGGTAGGTGATGCCACTTGGAAGTGCGACGTTTTGAATCGAGCGGATAAAGGCTTCGAGTTCGACCCTTTTGTCGAAGTTCTCTTTGATTTTGCCCTCAGCACTGTTTTGTCGGGCCATATCGTCCATAGCGATTTCAAAAGCGGCGCGCTGCGCCGTATACTCCTCCCAATCTTTATCCCTGCGCTCTTCGTGTGAATAGTAAAACCACTCACGCTCACTGCCGCGCTCATAAGGGTTGGAGAGATCGGAGCTGATGGCAGTGGGTTTGAGAAAACTCTCCATCACAAAATCGGGCGCAAGGAAAAAATCCGACTCCCCTTCCATGGTGATAAAGGGGAGCTTGGCCGATGCGCTGATCGCCCCTTTGAGGTAAAGCACCTGCGCCAAAATAGAGAAGATCCCCGCCGAGTCGTTGTCGTGCATCACGCCGCGCTGGTTTTGCGAAACACACTCGCCGTGTGAGCGGTTGTCCGCATCTTCTCTGATCTGGCTGAAGCAGGTGCGAAAAAGATTGAGATCTTGGCTTGAGAGCAGAGATTCCATGAGACTCCCGCCGGCCTCCTGCCAAAAGCTGTGAGGCGTGACGGTGATACCGTTGAAATAACGCTCATAGTCACTTTGTGAAGCTGCCTTGATTGCGGCAATATTGGTCAGATTTCCCGAAAGCTCCGATGCTCCGCCGTAAAGAAAGACCATAATGGTTTGCGCGGCGTTGGCATTGAAGATGCTCTGGCTAAATTGAACCTGATCAAAATTGATCGCCGCGTGCGCCTTGGTTTGGGGCAGTAACACGCCTGCCGCTACGATGCTGAGCGTTTTGATAAATGTTCTGCGGTTCATTGGGAGACCTTTGCAAAGCGATAAAATTCGGCCAGTCTGGAGATGTAGTCCATCACGGCGATACCGGCGCGGATACGCCCCTCTAGCGGGTCATCTTCTTGAAATAGATCGAACTCATATTGGTAGGCTCCGTCGGCGTCAAGGAAATGAGCGGTGAAAAAATTCTTCTCCTGCTGCGTCGCCGGGCGCACCAATGTGCTTAAAAAAAGATGATCAATCAGACGCTCGGCAGCCGCTTTGGGGTTGTTAGCGGGTACACCTGCAAAAACCGAATCGCCAAGCAGCATCTCCGCTTGCCAGCCGCTGGTTATCCAGCCGTCGCTGTAGATGAGCTTGTTTTGGACCATCATCCCTTCTCGAATCGCTTTATGGTAGCTTAAAAACGACTGGGTATCGAGCGGCACTTCGGTGTAACGACCGAGTTTATACTTCATCGGTGCCTGATGCATTTCGAGTAAAGATTGCGCAAAGCGGCTGAAAAAGTCGGGGCGGTAACCAAAATAGGTTTTGCGACTTTGGGCGTAAAAGAGCTCTTCGGCACTTTTGGGTTTGTCGGAGTCCAGAAGGTAGGCTTTGGAGAAGACGATCTGCAGCAGCAGATCCTGCCATGTACCGATGTCGCTGTCTATCAGGTCGTCGATGATGCCGTTTTTTTGCGTCTGCGTGTGGTTGGGGAAGTAGATATCAACCAGCCGTGACGCCGACCCTTTGACGAAAGCGTCCGATTTGGCCAGCTCACGGTAGAAGTCAAAGCCATCGGTAACGCTCGTGCCAAACAGAGAAACCGGCTGCGTGTTGTCATCCAAGCCGATCACCAGCGTGTCGCTGTCGCGGTCGAGTTTCCAGTTTTTAAGCGTCTGCGCCGCGATGGGTACATGAGAGTCATTAAAATCAAGCAAAAAAATCTCCAGCATTTCGCGTCCGTTGTCTTCGGGACTGCGAAAGCGCCGCCAGTTGTCTTCGCTGATCATGTGCATAAAGGTGAGGTACTCGATGGAGCACTCATCGCGCTGATGGCGAACCAAATCCCCATAAACCCTGTCGATGTTGGGCAGATGTGAGGATTCCAGCTCATAAGCGGGAGAGAACATGATCGTCGAACTCAAAACGTACGCCGACCAGTAGTCGATGAAGTGTTTGTCTAGATGCTCTAAGATGTACAGCCTGGCAAGGATTCTTGAGATCTGCTCCGTACCCTCAGGCCATCGCCAAAACTCAAACTCATGCCCCTCTTCGCCGTTGTCGTTGAGGCGCGTTTCGATGGCGCTGATATCATTACGCTGTTGCGTGATCATCGTTTGGATATCGGAGATAAAGCTAGGGCTTTGGATCATCGTCTCAAAGGCCGCTTTGGGCAGACCGAAATAGAGCGTCGAGAGGAGCTTGTCGGCGACGATGCGTTTTTGCGTCAGGGTGAGGGCGCTAAATTCGGCATTGCTGAGCGAGGGTAAGCGATACGCACTGCTGGGCATGTTGCGCGTATACAGCGGCATTCCGTCGTATTCGTAGCCGAATTTGGGATCGTTACTGACTGAGGAAGCGGCGCTAGATGAGCTGCTGCTTTGCTGGCTTGAGCTGCTGTGGTTTAGCAGATAATATGAGAAAAGAGAAAAAAGCCGCGAAAGTGCGTGTATAGCGATGTTTGAGGCGTGTTGCTTTCGCGTTATTTCCGAAAATTGAACTTATCGTTTTTGTCATTTTCTTATCCACACACTTATCGAAAAATCTTTGCTGCGCGCAATCACTGAAAACCACCTATATTACGATGTTCTACGGATTTTAAGGTGTGAAAAACTATACCGTTTAACTTTTGAGTGACAGTTGTAAGATTTTAACCAAGGAACACTTTTTGACTGGAGCAAGGAACATTTCATGAGACCAAGGAACACAAAAATGCAAGTGCGGATTACAATAGCGCAATTGAGTCTGCATAGATCGTTTTGGCCGATATGTAGCTTCCAGTTATTTTCATTGTCTTTGATTTATATCGGAGCGCTTTTTTGTACAGGCTTTGTGATGTTTTTACAGTGAGCGCTTCTGGCAGATATACCTTAAATGAGAACTCGTGCTCATCGTTGAAGGCTTTTGGGTCTTTCACTTCAATGCTTACTTTGCTGGAGTTCATCCATGATGCGACAGATCGCCTAATGAACGCAATAGCATCCCTTTTGACCATATAGCTTTCCCCGTCAATATCAAATCTTAGGGAATCGAGATGTTTCACTCTAAATGTCTCTCTAATGATTTCAATCGACTTTTTGTATCTATCATCATTGGCATATAACTCTTGACTGAAGGTGCTGGTAGACAGGTCTTGAACAATGCGTTTGAGGAACTGAACAGGTTCTGGATTGATGTCGGCATCTGAGACGTCTAGCTTGTAGCTGCTCGCCTCTTCAGAGATGATAGGATCATAGCTTGAACTGTTTGCAACCTTATATAGGCTTGCTGCAGACTGCATCAATATCGATCTATCAGATGGGGAGATAATGTTGCCGCCAAAGCCTATATCCTGCCCGTCTGCAATAACCGTGAAGGCTCGCTGAAGGGCTGTGTCTACAATGCAGGCGAACCCATTTGTAGTGAGAAATGTTTCAAGCTCTGATAAAGAAGATATGCTTATGTGTTGTTGGTCGTAAATAGGTTTTTTATACACACTTCCATCTTCAAAAACAATTTCTTCTTCTTTTGACAAAATGTTCTTTGTGTGTCCCTGTGTGATAAGCTCTTTGATCATCGGCTCATAATTCATCAAGTCCTTAAGAACACGAAAATGTTTAACGTCCTCAGATACGATCGCCTCAAATTCAACCACATCGTCAAACATGATTTTTAAAATTGGGGTAGGGTGGCTCATGGTTTTATCCTAATGCTCATGCTGATTGATGCTATTCCCTTGGCCGCAAGCCAGTCGGTGAAAGAGCATTGATTGTCAAAGAAATCATGTGTTTGAACTTCAGAAAGGCTTTTGAATTCAAAACCTGTGCCACTCTTTATGTCCTTGTAATACTGGCGGAATTCCCTGAAGATTCTCTGTTCGTCTGCTATTTGGTCAAATGCGAAGCCAAGTCTATGCCACGCAATTACGCCGTCTTTGATTGCTAATAATGATATTGTATCAAACCCAAGCTCCTTGTAGGCCTTTTCAGATCTGTAGTGTAGTTTCTTGACGAGGCCATTTTTGCGATGATTTGGGTGGATTGTGATCCTGTGATAGATAACTTTTTTTGTGCCATCATGCATTTTGCAGTAAACATTATGAATGCAGCAGTGTTGAAGCAGTGACTGCTCGCCCTCCTTCCAATCTATAAAAATGCTCTTGCTGCTTTGAGAATGTGTGGCTCCGCACCGCTCTGCGCCACAGGGGTTGCCATGAGGTTGGATATAAGCCTTAAAATTTCCAAAAGCAAAAATATCTTTTATTGCTTCATCAGAAATTATTGCGTGACATGGCATGCTAGTGCCCCACGGCACGGATCGTATTTAAAAAACAGAGCACCCGAATCCTTTAGATGTAAGATAAATAATAATCAAAACGACTTACGTGAACGTACAAAAAACTGCACCTACGGCATAGTGCCTAATGTTGATAAGTCGCTTGGACTTTATTGGCTTCGTCAATATAGACACCTGATAAGTTTAAGATATTGTTGCCTCTTCTGACTATGGTTCTGCTTGGCAAATCAACAATATAGCCAGAGTATAGATATGTGCTAAACCATGCATATTTTTCATCCGTTGAAATGCCATATGAAAAATTGTCAGTATTCAAACTCTTTCTGACGCGATGGCTAAATACTATTTCTCCTTCAGAATTTACAATAGAAACCTGTCCTTTGCAGCACGCACCGAACAGAAGATCAAGGATGATAACCATTCCATTGTTCGTTACTTTTGCTCGCTTTGGTCTTTCAAAGCTGAGAGAATCATATACTTTATGCTCATTGCGGATTAAGATAATTCGGCCATGTCCTCTCGAGCGTGATCCTCCTCTCCCGCTAAGCGACTCCTCATCGTCATCTCGCCATGCAACCATGTATTGATTGTTGTTAGATTTTGAATATTGGTAGAGCTTATTGTCTATTTCAACCATATTGCTCATAATTGCTATACATCCTAAAGTTAAAATGGTCTAAAACGTCCGCTCATATGATGATTCTAAGCACTTTCCCGACGATCTGAAATACACTTTGATCGTCGGGTTCTACCGTCCAGCTTTCGTACTGCTGGTTGACGCTTTTAATGTGCAGTACGCCGCGCGGATCGATCTGCAGGAGCTTCACCATCAGGTCGTCGCGCCAGTTGAGGACGTAGAGCCCGTCTCCTTTCCATCGGCGCTCCTCGTCAAAAAGAAGAAACGTGTCGGGGTAGAGCATGGGCACCATGCTGTAGCCCTCTACCTGTATCATCCGCAGCGTCCCGTTTGGGGGTGTTTTGAGCAGGGAGCGCGAGATCACCATCGTCTCGACCACCTCGAACTTCTCGATCCCGCAAAGCGAATTCCCCGCGCCCGCCGAGGCTTTCATCGAGACCATCGGGACGCTCAGGACGTTTTCGTCGTACACCACCGCAGGGTTGTTTGACGCGGATGGGATCATTTCGCCCTTTCCGGTTAGGAGCCACCAGCCATCTATCAAGAATTTCTCTTGTATTTCTTCGGCTTCCGATGCTTTCATCTCTTTTACTTTGCCACTTTCAAGGTCTTGAACCCTGCCTATTGGCCAATTCATAATATTTGAGAAGTCTTTTTGAGAGCCTATTTTTAGGTGTTTTCTCAATATTTTAAGTCTATCTTTCAGCATAATCAACCCTATCCTGCACGATTTGCAAGAAAATATCTTGACACTCAAGAAATATTCTTGTACAATTTTGACAACCGATGCAAAATTAAACAATCTTTAGTATTAAAAGGCGTTTAACTTTTAGGTCGGAGTTAAACAGTGCCGAGGCGAGCCTACGGAAGCCGGCGCTATGACACACCGGATAGACGGTGGATGAACCTCCCTGTAGGCTAGGGAGCAGGAAGCGGGGAACATGCGAGACGCCCGAAAAATCAGGCTATGCTTGATTGATCCCCCTGCGGGGAGATCATCAAAGTATAGGGAAGATGGATGAAAAAAATAGATGAAAACATTGTGCAGAAGCGCCTCGATATGATGTCTGATATGGCCGCCGACGCGATCACCAAAGGGCTCAGAGCCGATCTCGTCGTAAACAGCGTGCGGACTCTTATCGGGGGGCCTGATGATGCGGCGCGGGTATTGTCACTGTCGATTCAAAAACGCGGAAATGATGCGATGTTCGCCAGCGCAATTGCCGCAACACTTGCAGGGGCACTGACAGTCCCGCTTATATCATTGAAATGAGGGGCTTCGCGCCCCGCTATGCTTGATTGATCCCCCTGCGGGGAGATCATCAAAGTGTAGATGCATCTATCTCAAAACAAGGAGGAGAACGTGGAAAAACAAACCCTGCGGGAGCGGTTCCACGCCAAAGGCTATTCCGTCACGATCTATGCCAACGCACACGGCCTGTGCCGTAATGCGCTGCGCAACGTGCTTGATGGTTACACCAACGGCAAGAAGCGCGGCAAATCGCGCGACTGTATCGACCGGCTGCGCATGGACGGCGTATGGGACGATGCACAAGACGGCAAGCAGCTCACCTACGATCCGGCCAAAAGGAGTGCGTGATGTGGGTGAGCATCAAGGAGGCCGCAGCACACTTCGGTGTGGGTGAGCGCGGCATAAGAATGGCGTGTGAGCGCAAAAGCCAAAAGTACCGATTCCAAAAGGTCAAAGGCATCGGCGGTCGCGGTGAAGTGTATGAAATCTGGATAGGAGAAGAGGATGAGCAAACGCGTAAGCATGAGCTTGGGGCAGATCAAAGAGAAGCTGGACAAAGGGCAGACCCCCGCGAAGCGTTAAAGCTCACTGCTGAGGAGAGAGAGAAGGCAGAGCTTAGATGCCGCTTGGTGGTAGCGTATGAAAAACGACCCAAAGGCATGACGATCAATGACTTCATGGCCACGCTCAGTGTCGAGTATGAAGCCTTACATGTAACCACGGCAAAAATCAACCGTTGGCTCGCAGCCTACCGCAAAGCCATTACATGTAAGCGCAACGTCATCGTCGCGCTCGCCGACAGCCGAGGACGGCCGAAGGGCAGTGTATCGATGAGCGAAGCGATGAAAGAGATGACGGTCCGCTACCTGTTGCGCCGCGATGTGCATCTGGGTGTCTCCGGGATCTATGCCAATCTAAGGCATGCCTTCGGTGATGCGCTTCCAAGCGTCACGACGATAGAGCGCTTTATCGCGCAGTGGAAGGAAGAAAACGCGCTGGTGTGGCAGATGAGGCTCAACCCAGACAGAGCCAAATCGCACTACATGCCGGCGTTTGGCGACATGAGCGAAAAGGCCAAATGGAAAAACCACGTATGGGAGCTCGACGGTACGGTGGCCGATGTCGTCACAAGCGACGGACGCCGCTGGCTGATCGTAGGAGCGATCGACGTGTTCAGCCGACGGGTAGTGATGAGTCTTGAGGAGTCCAACACCTCGTATGCCCTGGCCCGGAACATGCGCAAGGCGATCATCAAGCTGGGTGTCCCCGATCAGGTCGTCACCGACAACGGTAAGGACTACACCTCAAACCATTTTGCGTCGGTCTGCTTCTCTTTGGGGATCGAACAGGTGGTGGTGCCTCCGTTCTCCGGCGATCGTAAGCCGCACATCGAGCGGTTCTTCGGCACGATGGCGCGAGAGCTGTTTCGAGAGATCGAGGGATTCTGCGGCCATTCGGTCGCGGAGCGTCAGGCGATCCAGGCAGGGCTGTCGTTCGAGCATAAACTGCAAGCGATAGAGCGGTGGAAAGCGAAGTCCTACAGTGAAGACGCGTTTGCAAAACTCTTCGCCAAGAAAAAAGATTATGCCGGTCTTAGCATCGAGGTACCGCTCTCACCAGAAGAGCTCTCCGGATGGATCGACCGCTGGGTCGATGCCCTCTATGAGCAGCGCAAACACGGCTCACTGGGTGTATCGCCTGAGGCTAAGTGGCAAAGCGACTTCACCCCGGCCAAAACGGTCGGCGATCACCGTGCCCTTGATTTTTTGCTTGGACAGACGGTCGTGCGGACGGTCGGGAAAAAAGGGATCACGGTCCGAAAAGATGGCGTAGAGGCCCACTATTCAGCCGTCGAACTCTTTGCGATGGTCGGCGAAAAAGTGGTCACGATCGAGCCCGATGAACTGGGAGAGCTGCTGGTATACACCACGGATCACCGGTTCGTCTGTGTCGCTGAAGATCCTGCGCTCAAAGGTCAGTCACGCGAGAAACACGCATCGGCTGCCAAAGAGTTCAAGAAAAAGGCTAGAGCGATTGACCGACTGGTTCGGGAGCAAGAAGCGCTGGCCAAAACCATGGCCGATCCGCTCATAAGCGATCGGATCGTAGAGGCCGAAGCACGGCTTGGCATCGCTGCGCCGGAGATTCGCACCCTCAAAGAGACCATCGCGGTAAGCGCTGCGCACGAAGCACTCAAGTCGCGGCATGAGGAACCCAAAACGAACGCCACGCGAAGATGGGAAAGTGTCTTTGACCGCTTCGTGGAGAAGATGCTCACCAAAACATGGGATGAGAAGGACACCGTATTGTCGGAGAAGTACCCGGATATGTATGAATTGGCACTCAAAGAGGTCGAAAGAAGGAAGAGAGCTTCTTGAAGGTTTGACCCATCCCCAGCGGGGGATGGAGTCAAGCGTTTAAGTTCAGGCAAGAGTTAAACGCTGAAATCCAAATGAAACAAAGGAGGCCCCGTGAAGGAGTCTTTTATCGAAACGTCAAATTATACCAGACTGCTAGAGTCGTTTACAAGGCTTGAGAACCTCCCCGCAACCGCTCCGCGCATGGGGCTGGGGTTTGGGAACTTCGGGCTGGGCAAGACCTTCAGCCTAGAGCGCATCGCGGCGCGTAAAAACGCACTGCTGCTTCGGGCGGCGCAAACATGGAGCAAGAAGAGTGTGCTGGAGCGGCTTTGCTTTGAGCTTGGGCTCGACACCCAAGGCGGAAGCGGGCGGATGTATGACCGCATTTTGGAGGAGTTGCGCCGTGAAGAGCGGATCATCATCGTCGATGAGATCGACGCGCTGCTGCGAAGCGAAAAGGTGACGGTGCTGGAGCTGTTTAGAGATATCCATGACGAGACCTCCACCGTGCTGTACATGATCGGCATGGAGGAGGCCAACTCGAAGCTCAAGCGCCACCGCCACTACTACAGCAGGGTCGTCGAATTCGTGGAGTTTAAGCCCATATCCCGCATCGACGTCGAGAAATACTGCGCCCTTTGCGAGGTGAGAATCGAGGCTGATCTGATCGATCACTTCGCGGCAAAGTATCCGAACCTGCGCCAAATCAAGGTGCTGCTGCTGCGGCTTGAGAATGAATGCGAGATCAACGGAGTAGAGAGTGTCGGCTACAAGCAGTTCAAGGATTTGGGGGTAGAGCATGGCATCAAGGGCGAAGCGTCCAGCGCGACCGCGTCGAAGCAATAAGCAGAAGGTGTGGGACTACATGCGACGCAACCGACAGTTCCGCGTAGGCGACATCATGATGATCCTTGAGGTTGACCGACATTTTTTGATGCCCTTTTTCAGGGCACTGGAGCTTTCGGGGTATCTGGAGCTTGAGAAGAGCGCTACGGATGAGTTCAAAGATCGCCACTACAAGCTGCTTCGCAGCACCGGCATCCACTCGCCGGTAGTGCTGAAAAAACCGTGCGATATCGTCCGGGATGAAAATACGGCAGAGGAGTTTGTCCTTGATGGAACGCATCCGCTGCAGGTGACGGACAAGATCAGGCTGCTGCAGGCCATGTATAAAAATCCTATGACCCGCTCCCAGATTGCAAAAAGCGCAGGGATGCACCCCTACTCGGCCAAAATCTTCCGCTACCTCGATGAGTTTGTGGAGGCTGGGGTCATGCAGCGACATGAGCGGACGGGCAACGCGCGTATCTATAACATTGATCGTGTCAAGAGACTGCATATGCTGAGGGCGCTGGGAGGTGCGACATGAGTGACTATGAACTCCTGCAAAAAGCGTATGAGCTTGAAGGAAGCTTCCGCCGTCTCGCCGAGACGACGGGAAAATCAGCGGCGACTTGGCAGACCCTGCTAAGCGGTACCTATAAGCATAACCCGCAAAAGCTATACGCGCTCATCCGCCAGAAGTACGGTCATCTCGAAAAGGAGATGATCGCATGCCCTGCGATCGGAGAAATCCACCCGCAGGTGTGCCGTAAGTATGCGGAGGCTGCGGCTGAGGGTAGGAATATGAGTGATCGAATCTACACGATCGTCAAAAAATATTGCGCCGCGTGCGCGATGTCCAAAGGGAGGTGATGTGATGGAGTGCATTGATAGCGGTTGGCTTTATACCACTGCGATAGCCGGTTTTATCATAGGGCATATCGTCAGTGAGGCCCTGACCTATTTCGTCGAGAGAGGGCGCAGATGGTGAATCCTCCGATTGATTACGACGCCTCTTATGAGGCATACGAGCAGGCATGTGCGCAGCGCGGCCTCAAAGCGGCGAGTAAAGAGCGTCTCTTCGGCGCACAAATAGAAGCGCAATGCCGTAGCGATCATGTCGATATCGGCGAGCTTTCTCGGTCACGAAAGAAAGAGAGAGCCTTACACCCAGAGGGCACTTCGCATGTAACGCAGCATGAACTGCGCATCGTCCATCGTGACGCTAAAGCGCTAAAAGAGCCGAAGCCGCTAAAAGAGCCGAAAACACACAGCGATTTGGCGGCGCACCTAGAGGCACTGAGCACATTGTGTAGAGCGCTGGATATGACGTTTGCCGAGCTGTCTGCAGAAGCGAAGCTGCTGGGAAAAGAGTGGTGTCTTCTGGATACCGAGGCTGTACAACAACTGATCCATCAAAAAAACAAAGGAGCATAACATGGAAGAGATCATTACCGCGCTGGAGCGCCACGCACAGGCGCTTTGGTGGATTGCCAAGCAGAGCGAAGATATCGGCATAGGCTCGTGTATCGACGTGATCGCGAGTGACATCGAGCGCATCGCCGACATCATCGGCATCAACGAATCGCTGCTGCGCGATATGGACCGAGGCCGTCATGAGTGCGCAGTTTGAGAGCGACGTATCGGAGATACTCGCACACCTCAATGAAGTGTGCCAAAGCCGTTTCAAACCTACTACGCCCAAGACAAAGAGCCTGATTCGCGCACGCCTGAGCGAAGGGTTTAGCGTGGATGACTTCAGGCTGGTGCATGTCATCAAGGCCGCCGAGTGGAAGAATACAAAGTTCGAGAGTTATCTGCGGCCGATCACACTTTACGGTACCAAGTTCGAGAGCTATCTCAACCAAAAAATGAGCGACGCCCAGAAGATCAAAATGATCATGCAAGCCACAGGCAAATCCGCCGCCGAAGTACGCGACATGATGATGAAAGGAGCACAAGGTGCGTAATCAGCTCCGAGACAACATCGTGCGCTCTTTGGGTATAGAAGCAGACCTCTTCAGCTTGTCCATGATCGAAGAGGTGATTGCGACGCTTCCCCAGGAGCAATACCAGCCGTTTTTCAACGCGCTGCACGGCGACGAACATGCCTATCTCAAGCCTCTGGATCGCGTCGCAAAGGTGGCCAAACTCTTTCGAGACGCCGAGGTGGCGGCGCTGCTTAGCGGCACCGGCACGCTGGCCAAGCAAATCTACGACCGATTCTACGGCGTGCATACCGCGCTTTGCGATTTTGCCCGCGAGCACGGCAAGAGCGATCTGAGCGCTTTTTTCAAAAGCATCGACTACCGCGCCACCAAATTCGAGGGCGAGGTGCTCAGCCGTCAAGAGATCTATGTGCTCGAAAAGCTGGGCGGCGGCGCATGGCTCTGCGGCATCAAGCGAGAAATCAACTCCGGTGTGGTCATAGAGCGCATCGAAGCGATCATCCATGAGGGTATCTTCAAAAAGCATCACTCACGTCTGCTAGGCGGCGAGAAGAAATATTTAGCGAGTGTTCCATAGGGCTGCCATCGGGCGGCCTGATGGAGTACCCCAACGGCATAAGGGGTCTTCAACAAAGGCGGTTCCAGATGGGGCTTAGGATTAAGAAAAAAGTGCGTGTCGCGGTCGCTACGCGGTACGGATATCTATATTGGGAGAAAATCATGGCAAAAGAGAAACGAAGTAAACCGCAGACCGAAATCAAGAAGATCACGTCGCTGGGCGAAGCAGACGGGGTGCTGCACCGCATCGCCGATCTGAAGGCGCACATGCGCAAGGCAACGGCCGATGCCGATATCGCAGTTAATGCGATCAAAGAGGAGCTGGCCCTTACATGTAAGCCGATGATCGAGGAGATCGAATCGCTGGAGAGGTCGCTCGGCGTCTACTCTGAATACAATCGTGGTGAGCTGTTTCGTGACAAGAAAACGATCGAGCTGCAGTTTGGGCTGTTTGGGTATCGGCAGAGCACGAGCGTATCGGTTAAAAAGACGACGCTCGAGCTGCTGCAAAAGCATGGATTCGATGAGGCGATTGTGATCAAGCCGACGGTCAATAAAGAGCTCATGCGAAGCTGGACACCCAAAAAACTCTCCCTCGTCGATGCGATGCTGGTCGTCGAAGATAAGTTCTGGATCGAGACCAAGGAGAACGATCTTGAAGGGAGTGCGGCATGAGCGCGATCGCTTCATTGGCGCCCATCATCCGCACCGTAAGGGGTGGCGCGGTGATGGTGGATAACCGGCGACATGCCCATGAAGCGCTCCATGCGCTCGAAGGCCGCGACGTATTGCTCGATATGGAGGTGGATGTGCGTAGCGAAGCGCGCTGTTATCGGGTGTACGACCTGTGGGAAAACGAGATATGTGTCATCGAGCTGGGCCGCGTACAAAACATCGGCGAGGCAATAGGCTTAGGCGAGCGTGTCGTAGCAAAAACATGTGAGGTGTGCGGTCACTGCAAGAGCACCTCTGAATTTCGTGCGCTCCCCTCAGGCAAGCGCCGATCCATCTGCATGGAATGCGCACAAAAGATCAACGCGCGGATTGAATAGCCTCCACAGGGGTGGGGGCGATTGAATTCGAACAAAGGAGTAGTATGAGTAGATTCGATTTTTTAACGCAGCACGTCATTGACGCATCGGCCATTGAAGAGGTGGGGGTGCGAGAGTTCTATCTTGACCGCACCATTGCCCAAAGCACGATTAACATTCTCTACGCCCCTGCCGGCACGGGGAAGACATGGATGTCGTTTGCGCTTTGCGGCGTGCTGATGGAGCGGGGGCTGGAGGTGATCTACCTCGACAACGACAACGGTATTCACCTGCTCAAAGACCGGGGATGGGATCGCTTCTTAGCACGCTACGCGGGTCGGATGCACTACGTCAATGCCGATATGCTCGACGATCCCGAAGCCGATATGAAAAAGATCATGCGCGATCTCAAAACAAATGCCGAGGGAGAATACTTTCGCAGGGTTGCCGTGGTGTTTGACAGCTTGCAGTTTTTCTTAAGCGGTGGAATGTACGACGAGAACAAAATACGACACTTCAATGCCATGTGCAAGCGCATTAGAAAGTCAGGCGGAACGGTGCTGGTGCTGAACCATGCGACCAAAAACGGCCTGGTGATGAAAGGGGGCGGATCGCTCATCGATTCGGCGGATGAAGTGTGGCAGCTTCGGGCGGTACACGCAGATGCGAATGAAAAGCATTTTGTGATGACACCCGAAAAACGGCGCAACGGGACGGAAGAGGCGGGCTACTCGATTAATGTGCATACGATGGAGCTTTCAAAAATAGATGCCGAGATACTCAATATGACGGAGACGGAGAAGGAGTGTGCTTATGCTGCCGTGTCTGAGCTCTCAAAGCGCGACTCCCCTATTGCTCAAAGCGACCTGCTAAGGCTGATAGGTCGCGCCCCCACAGACAAGTTTGGAAACGAAATATTGAAAAAATATGATGGCAAACTGTGGACAAGCCATCGAGACGGCAAGAGAAGAATGTACCAAAAGATGGACAAGAAATAAAAGGAATAATAAGAGAGAAGCCCTATTTATGGGCGTTATCCTTATTATTAGTCTTATTCTGAGTTTTTTGTATTTTAAAAAAGGAGCCCCCGTGACCCCAAAGCAAAAAGCCTACCGTAACAAGCTGCTCTCAAAAATCCACCAATCCCCGCGCTACCGTAGCGTCTATGCCAACGACCGCGATCTTTGGGAGTCGTTCTTGCAAAACGCCTACGGTGTGCATAGCAGCGCCGATCTGCTCATCAGCGAGCTGGAGAATCTGAGCGCCTACCTGAGCGGGAAAGCGAGCGTGCTGATCGCAGACCCCTCAAGGCGAAGTGAGCGCGAGGGCAAAGCCACCAAAGCGCAGATCGCCAAAATCGAGACGATGTGGTCAAAAGTGGCACGAGACAAAAGCGACATGGCACTGCGCAACTTCATCCACCGTCAGGTAAAATCCAGGCCGCTGCATCTGTACCACCTCACCCAAGCAGAAGCGACCGTGATCATCGTCTCTTTGGTGGCGATGCACAAAGAGGGAGGTGCGGCATGAGGGATCTCTCGTGGATGGACGATATCGACGTGGTCCCTTTTTTGGAGGGCGATATGGCCATCGTGCATCATGCTTGCGGGCCCGAAGTGCTTAGAGCGCTGTGGGAGGGGGTGCCGTCCATGACCCTCTATGTGAGCACCAAGCCCATCAATGATGCCAAACGCATCTACATCCAGCGCAATTTCGACGGCTCAAACGCGAAAGAGCTGGCGCGTTTTTTGGAAGTCAGCGATAAATTCGTGCAAGAAGTGCTGAGCCGCCCCATGATCCGCAAACCGCTTCCTACGCTCTTTGATTAGCGTTTAACTGCTTCTGAAAGTTAAACACCCTTTCGATAAAATCAACCCAACAAACGGAGAAGAAACATGGCTGAAGAAGAGAATGTAGTCAAGCTTACATGTAAGAAGCTGGGGATTACGCAGAAGGAGTTGGCGGAGCGGTTGGGAGTAAGTAAACCAACAGTAGAGCGATGGGCTCAAGATGAAGTCCCTGCGCAAGCCCAGAACCAAGTTGAGCTATTGTTGGAAAACCACCAACTGAAAAAAGAACTTGAAGAGTTGAAGTCCGCTATTAAGACAATTGCCAAGCACGCCCAATAAGGGCTGTTTGTTCCTCAAATACCATCAAAATAATTACACACCGCACATAAAAATAATCAAAGTAATTGAAACTATCTTGACAAAGCAATAGTTTTGATTGTATAGTTTCGATGCTTGCAATTAAACAGATTGTTTTTGTAGTGATTGAGCGTTTCTGCTCCGCATTGAGGTGCGGAGCATGGAGCGTTTACATTTTTTAGCAGAAGTTAAACGACTCACATTCACCAAAAGAGGTTCACAATGGTACCGCAAATCATCCAAATCGTCGAGGGTGTCCCGACCGTCAGTCACAGAGTAGTTGCCGAAAATATCGGCGTCCAAGCGAAAAATGTTGCAGAGCTTATTCAAACGCACAAAGCGTATTTTGAGCGCTTTGGTAACCTTACGTTTCAAACGGAGGGTTTGGAAAGACAAAATGCAAAAGGACAAAACAGAGGAACGGTTGACCAAAAAACCTACTACCTCAACGAGATGCAAGCAACGTTTCTGATCACCCTCTCCAAAAACACGGGAAAAGTCGTCGCGTTTAAAGCGGCACTCGTTCGGGCGTTTGACGAGCTGCGCTCCTCGAAGCCTCAATCGCCATCCAAATACGAGAGCATTCTCCACGATCACATCATCGAGCTCAACACCCGTATTGAAAAGCTAGAGAGCCGCCCGATGCTGCTGCCCAACCCCAGAGTATCAGGCGCCCCCTTTAGCGATGAGGAGAAAGAGAACATCCGAAGCCTTCGCCGTGACTACAACTGCTCCACCGTAGAGATAGCCAGACGTATGGGATGCTCCGAGCGCTCAGTGCGTCGGGTGCTCAAGAGCGAAAGCGCCCCCAAGCATCAGGGTATCTTTGAGCGGATGGCGCAGAGTCTGTTCGGAGATGCGGCATGAGCGCCGCATACCCTATCGAGCCCGTCGATGTTCTCGACGAAGTGCGCACCATGCTGCACTTCTGCCAGATAGCGCTACGTGGGCCCGATCTCGAAGCCGAAGCCAAAGACGGCTTTCATTCGACACTGGAGTGCGTGCTTCAAAAAGTCGAAACCGCCAAGCTGCTCATTCTGGATCATCTCAAAGCCTCTTAGCATTAGGGGGCCTTGAGATGCCCCCTGTCTACTTCACCGCCTCTTCCATCGTCTTTTGCACATACTCCAAAATATCCTGCCGCAAACTCGGCTTCAGATTGCCCGCCTTATTGATCGGCATGTACGGTCGTGCGGGGATCTTCACTTTTCTTCCCCGACCTGCCATGCCGCCGAACTGGTGGATAGCGGCATACTCAAGATTCGTCCCAACCGTAGCGCTGTTGTTGGTGATCTCCTTCGTGATCGAGCCTCTAAGCCTCCCTGACTTCTGCAAAATCTTTCGCTCAAATCCCTTTGACACTTTCCCATTGTTTGGATGCGTTTTCTTTTTTTTGCTTTTGCCCATGTTCGTGTATCCCAGCCGCAGGGTGGTGCGGCTGAGCGGCGTCCATTTCGGGCGGCCTTCATCTTCGAACGTTTCGTCGATCTCGTTGATGAGCATGTTGCCGATTTCTGCCATCATCGGGTGCATGTTGTGCGTTGCATCATGCAGCTTTGAGAGTGTTGTTCGGATCTCTTCTAATCCGGTAACTTTGATACTCATGATGCCTCCTTGAGTCTGTTTAACTTTTGTGGTAAAATTTTACAAACGGGGTGAAGTTGGGTCTAGTCCCTGCTCCGTTGATATACAAGCTTCATCTTTCTCCGTTCTTCCAACCCTCGAGTAACATGAAAAATAGTTGCCCCCTGAGTCTTGTCCTTAAAATACCGGAACACTGCCATTACGGCATAAACTTCTCCATTGTCCTCATAGTAGCGAAACATGTTTTTCTTAAAACCGAACTTGTCGATATCGATGTATATCTCGTCCGGGTTGCTGAGCACCTTGGCGAACTCATCTATCATTTCATGTCGCGCCTCTTTTGTGAGTTTGCTCAGCCCCGTATTTTTGTCCGTGAAAAGGCTGTCGTCCACAATCATCGGGTCGCCGACCTTGTCGAGATAGATCGCTCCGGGGGCGATACCGAGATCATCGTAAAACCGTTTTTTAAGCTCGTCTTCGGAAAGGTCTGCGCGCCCCTGTTGTTTCACGTCCGATATTTTTGGCAATTGCGACAAGCTCTGGTCCAGATCCATCTTGCTCAGCTTGCCAACGCGGCTACCCGCGCCAACGTCATAGGCCCAGTCAGGAGATGCGATGTTCTTTACATGTAAGCCCTCGGACACCTCCCACCCTTTTTTATCGATCTCATCTTTGCGGTAGGCACGCACTTTGCAGCGGCAGTTCCATGCGTTTGGCGGGTAGTTGGTGCGCCACCACGGATCGTCACGGTGTAGGATGATGCCGTTTTTGGCCGCATGCTCCGACCTCGCTCTGCCATCGAGCACGGCGCTGTACCTCCAGTAGAGCGAATCACTCAGCTCCATCAGCTGCTTGTGCCTTCCGACGCTGTAGCTCACGCGCATGTTCGTATCGAAAATCGTACGCAGACGGCGCGATCCGACATAGATATCTTTGGGCTCTCCGGTTTGCGGATCAATGACGGTCGTCTCTCCCCACCATCCGTATTTTTTGAGCGTCGGCGTGAGATCCTTTTTCCACTGCTCGAACGCTATACCATCACGCTGCGCTTTGACAATGCTATCATGAATGTCGCTGAGCAGATCGAGGCGGGTGACCTTCGCCACCGTGAAGGCGCTGTGGTGGGCTTCGTGCATGGTCTGGGTGTAGTTGAACCCGAGCTTGAGGCCCTTGCCCTCCAGATAGTCAATCGCCTCGTGCGGCGGAAGGTTGAAGTCAAAGCTGATCGGCGGCAATCTCAGCTCCTCCAAGGATCATACTATTGGCGTTAAGCCGCTCAAGCGTGTTTTGCAGTGAGGGGAGGGTAAGTGTGGGATAGGCTCCAAGGATGGCGTCGATCGCTTCTTCATAGGTCGAAGCCGAATCAAGGATGCGCAGCACACCTGAGAGGATCTCTTGCTCCTGCTCTTTGGTGCTCTGCGCTTTGCTTTGTGCATCCAGCGCATCGGCGCTCTTGGGTTTTGGGGGTGTTTCGGAAAAGCTCTGCACACTTTGCGCCGCCGCTACTGAGGCTTCAGTGACCTCGATATCCCCCTCTTCAAACCCGTAGGCTTTCATGTAATAATTCTTCGTGAACCGCACGCCGGTGCGGGATAGGATTTCGTCGCGCTCTGCGAGCGCCTTGTCCACTTCCTCCTCTTGGTAGAGCGAAAAGATCGGTGCGCTGTTCCCGCCGAAGTTGAGCTCCCAGATCCATCCGATGAGGGTATTGATCGTATCTTCGACGAGATGGGTGTCTTCGTCAACCAGATCGCCGCGCACCTGATCGTGCGTCTGGCTCGCGGCGTAGCTGCCGGTATCTCCCACTTCGGTGGTCAGCGTCTGTCCCAATACCGCTTTGGAGATAGAGGCGTTCATGAAGGCGGCAAGGCGCTCGTACACATCGGCGCTCGACGCTTTGCCGGACGCCTCCTTGATTTCGATGCTGGCATCGTCGGGAATCACGCCGATGGCGTCTTGAACCATGTTCTCCAGTTGATCGGCTAGGGCTTCCGTCTCCTCTTTGGAGGTACCGCGCGGCTTTTTGCCGACCAGAAAGGGCATGCCGTATTTTTCGGCAAAGGTCACCCAGAACCTGATCCCCCCTTTTTTGAAGACGACCGGCCAGAAGCAGCGCGAGAGGATCTTCTCTCCGTAGGGGTTTTCATACGATGCGCGGCTACGCGCCACCAGAAACTTAAATGCAGGGACGCTCTCTCCGGAAGGATTGGCTTTGGTTTTGAGCAGAAGCTCCCCACTCGGCGTAAAGGCGAACCACTCTTTGGGTTTTCCGACAATGCGCGCCGGAAGGTAGAGCCCATCACGTCGTTCCCACACGACCTCCATCACCGAGTACCCAAAAAACGGAGCCTCCATGATCGCGCCCATCAGTTCAAACGGCTTGATCCTGTTTTTGAAAAGATCATCGATGATCTTTGCTTGGCGCGTCTTTGATCCGCCGCGATCAATCGCCCACTCTTTGGAGCGTACCCCGGCGATGCGCGTTCCCATGACCGAGAAGAGATGATCATCCGATGTGAGCTCTTTGTAGATGCTCAGATTTTTGCCCTGCTTTTTCAGCACCGGATCGGGGTCGGGGAGGATGTTTAAAAATGAGATAAACCCTGTTGCGTTTTGGTGGGTTGCGAGCTCGCTCAGTAGATCGCCTGTTTTTTTTGCTGCCATATTCTCTCCTATGCGTCGTGTATGGTGTTTAACACCCGTTTAACTCTGTCGATCCTCTTTTTTTTGACCCATTGGTCGCCTTTGGTCTAAAAACGCTTCTGTGGCCTTCTATGACGCTTTGCATCAATACCCCTTCATCATGCTTGATGAGACGCGGCGTGCTCTGGAAGCGATGTGGATTTCACCCGCTCCTGAGTCTGAAGCATGCACAGCCAATGCTGCGGCGATGAAGCGGTCGGCATGGCCGTCGGTGGCAGAGCGGTCGGCGTCGAATCGGATATTGCTCGAAGCGGTGGTGATTTTGCGTACCGAGTGGAAGTCCTCACGGATTTTTTTGTCGCTCGGAAAGAGGATGCTTCGATCTTCCATCGAGCGCTTGAGCCCAAACGCGATCTCCTCTTTGACCCGTCCGGTGATCGTGATCGCTTCAACGCGGTATTTTCCGAATGCCTCCTGAGCCTCTTCAGCCAGTTGCATCCCTAGCCCCGTCGCATCGATGCAGGCGCGGCGAAGCTTGGGGTGGCGCAACACCTCGAAGAGCTCCTCGCGCTGCTCTCTAAAGGGTCGGCGCTCCAGTTCTATGATCCTTCGGGTGAAGCCGATACGGCCGATCTTCTCGATGGCCCAGATGATGGTGAGGTCTTTTTTGCGGCCAATGTCCACGCCGACGTACAGATCGCCCGATATCTCCTCTAAGGGCATGAGGGTTGTAGGATCTTCGCATGATCGGATCAGATCATAAGGCAAAAACGCCGTCGCCTCATCGATAGGGACGCAGTTGAACTCCTGCTGGAAAGTATCTTCATCGAAGCAGCTATCCCGAAGGGTCTGTATCCATGCCGCTCTCTCTTGCGCTGAGGTCTTGCGCCCCATGATCTTGTCGTATAACCCTTGCTCTACCGCGTCATAGATCGTCGTTGTGTGGAGGCTCCAGTTCAGGTCGCCCTTTTTGATGCTTTCGATAAAGCGGTAGTATCGGTTCCCTTTGCCGTTGTAGGTGGAGAGGATGCGGATCGGGTAGCCCCACGTCGCCGCAGGGTAGGCCGCCTTCCACATCGCTTCGGGGTCTTTGTGAAAGGCATACTCATCCAGCACGACCTTTCCGCCTTTGGAACGAAACTGCGTCGGGTTGGATGAGAGCGCGTTGATACGGGTGCCATTGGCAAACTCGATAGAGAATGCCTTGATGTCCTGTTCCCGGTCGATCACGATGGAGCCGATCGACTTTGCGGCGATGTTAAAGGCCCGCGCCCACTTCTCGCAGTAGAGGATATACTCCCGCGCAGCCGTCTCATCGGCGGAACTGAACCATACGGCGCTTACCTTTTTGGTGGCGCAGTCGCGCACATCCTCGTAGCTTTGTGCATAGGTCATGCCGATACGGCGCGATTTTTCGCTGATTTTGATAGGAGCGTCGTCTTTGATCCACTCCCACTGATACGGAAGGAAATAAGCTTTTGGATTCACGTCAGTGCCCGAACACTTCGCTCTCGATCATGCGGAGCACTTCATCATTGAGGCCGGCAGCGTCTTTTTTCTCGTCGTCTTTCTCTTTTTTGGCGACGACGTCCTCATACTCTTTGACATTCTTCAGGCGCCCCACGAGATTGTTAAACGCAAACATGCGACCCGGATCGACCTGCTTGCCCGCCTCGAGGTCCTCTTTGATCGAGCGCATCAGAAGGCGCGTGAACTCGTACAGCTCCTCGTGAAACGCCCGTTTTCCTTTGAGGTGCTTATGACGCTTGCCCTCCCAGTCGCCTTCTTCTTTCCAGTTGGCCGCCGTCTTTTCATGGATGCGCAAACGCGAAGCGATCTCGCCAAGGGTGCATTGTTCGACGACGTAGAGCCGTTCCGCTTCCGCAAAAAGCTGCGCTTTCTTAGCCAAGGTCGGCCTCCAGTCGCTCCAGTTCCGAGCGGATTTTTTTGAGCTCTTTGACATTATCATCGAGGATGTGCGCTGCCGTACGAAGCTCCCCGCTGCGGATCATCGTGTAGTCATCTTCGTAGGGATCGGCGTGGCTTCGAATCTGGATGATCGTCCCGGAGATGATGAGCTCTTTTTCCGTGATGCGGTTTTTCAACTCGGCGATGCGCCCTTTGAGCGCAAGGATTTCGTGTTTCATGGTTTTAGTTCTCCCCGAACAATTGGGCATTGGTGGTGCGTGTCGATCTTGTGCTCCACGCGCGACATCATCGCGCTGTTGATCTGGTTGCTCTCTAACAGCTCTTTTAGGAGTTGATAGCTGCGCTCTTCACGCTTGCTCTGCTCGTCGATGATCCGGTGAAACGCATCGAGCTGCATTTGGAAGTTTCGCTGCTCCCGATCCGATTGGTCTTTAATGGTTTGCTGCACCATAGCCGACATGCTCTTGGTCATTTCCGTCGTGGTCGCGGTAAGGCTTTTATTCACCATGTACCATGCTACGAAAAACAATCCTCCGGCTCCCGCCACCCCAACGACTACTTTGATGAGCTCCATATCCGCCACGTGATCCCTTTTTTTTAAATGTCGCCATTGTTACACCGTGGCGAGGAAGTGTCTATGCGAACCTTTTTTGGAGGTTTTTTTAGAATGAATTGCGGATCGCTTTGCCTGTTTTAGGGGCATGGTGTGGGCCTACAATGCGGGTGTCATTATCCAAAAGCAAGGAGAAATCATGAGAGATTGGATCGAGGTTTTCCGCACCGGAACGCATACCGATTCGGGCGGGAATACCCGTGAATGGACGGAAGAGGATCTGGATGCGATCGTGTCCAAATATGATCCGTCTCATCACGAAGCCCCCGCAGTGATCGGGCACCCGTCACAGAATGCCCCGGCATACGCATGGGTGGAAGGGCTGAAGCGTGAAGGGAAGTTGCTGCTCGCAAAATTCAAGCAGATCGTTCCGGAGTTTGCCGAGGGGGTAGAGAGCGGACTATGGAAGAAGCGCTCGATCGCCCTCTACCCTGATATGTCGCTCCGGCATGTCGGGTTTCTGGGCGCACAGCCGCCTGCCATTAAAGGGCTAAAAGATATCGAGTTTGCATCGGGAGACGACCTGATGACCATCGAGTTTTCACAGGCTGATCCAAAGGAGAGTGATGCGGAAGCGAAAATCAAAGCGCTTGAAGCAGCGTTGGAGGCATCTAAAGAGAGCCTCTCACAGATGGAAGTTATGTTCGCCGAAACACAACAGCAAGCGACCAGCGCCGAAGAGGCGCGCAAAAAGCTCGAAACGGAGCTCGCGGCCATCCGCAATGAAACCCGCGCCAAAGAGCGTGAAGTGTTCGTCGATACCCTCGTTGCGCAGGGCAAGCTCACTCCGGCGCTTCGTCAGATGGCTATCGACATGGTATCGATTGCTGACGCAGTGGGCATGTATGCCTTTGCCGAGGGGGAGGCAAGCGCGACCGAAAAAGTCGAGTCCTTTCTCTCGGCGCTGCCCAAGGTGATCGAGTTCGGGGAGATGGCTCCCGGAGCATCCGAGCACAAGGTGGATTCCGAAAATCCTAAAGCGCTGGCAGATGCTGCGCTGGAGTTCAAAGAGTCAGAAAAAAAAGCCGGGCGCGACATCTCAATCGCGAGAGCGGTACAGCACGTCAAAGGAGCAAAACATGTCTAAACGGACACTGGTACTTACGTTCGTCGCAGGTGCGGCCATCGCCGCCAATACACTGGTCAAGTTCGGGAGCGCTGATGGTGAGGTCGCTCAGGCCGCAGCGGCTACGGATGGTGTGATCGGGATTTCCGAACTGGGCGCAGAGGGCGCGGGCGATCGCGTCGATGTGACGCTTGCGGGCATCGAAGAGGTGACCTATGGCGGAACCGTCACGCGCGGGGATTTGCTCACAACAGACGCAAACGGTAGAGCAATCAGCGCGACCGTGGCCGGAAGCCGTATCATCGGATACGCACTTGAATCCGGTGTGGCCGGAGATATCGTCGGTGTGATGATCGCACCCTCACAAATTTAAGACAGGAGCAGTTAATGAAATTCCCTTTTACGATTACACCTGAGTTATGCGCCGTTGCCATCGCCTACAAGAACAAGGCGATGATCGCCGACGCCGTATTGCCGCGCGTCCCGGTTGGGAAGCGCGACTTCAAATACCTTGTTTACCCCAAAGGCGAATCGTTCACGATCCCCAACACTCGTGTGGGACGTCGCGGAGCGGTCAATCAGATCAGCTTCTCCGCAAGCGAAGCCACGGCGTCGGTCGAAGATTTCGGTTTGGAAGACCCGATCCCGAGTGATGATATCAACAACGCGCCCGAAGGGTATGACCCTAAAGGCCATTCTGTAGAGTACCTGATGGATCTCATCGAGCTGGACCGCGAAAAGCGCACCGCCGATCTGGTCTTTGACGCAGCCACCTACGCCACAGCGAACAAGATGGCGCTCACCGGTACCGACGTCTTCTCCGATCCGGCGTCCGATCCGATTGGGATCATCATGGACGCGCTCGATTCGATGACGATGCGGGCCAATGTGCTCACCATCGGCCGTGCAGGGTTTAGCGCTCTCGCCCGCCATCCCAAAATCGTGAAGGCCGTTTTGGGCAACTCAGGCGACAGCGGTATCGCTACACGTCTGCAGATTGCACAGCTCTTTGAGCTTGAGGAGGTGCTGGTCGGGGAGAGCTGGGTTAATACCGCGAAAAAAGGTCAGGACGTCAACCTCGAGCGGGTGTGGGGTGCGCACCTTGCTTTGATGTACCGCAACAAGCTGGCCAACACCCAAAAAGGGATCACGTTTGGGTTTACTGCCGAACATGGAACCCGCGTCGGCATGGAACGTGAAAACGGCAATATCGGTCTGCGCGGCGGAATCGACGTGCGCGTCGGTGAGTCGGTCAAAGAGCTGATCTGTGCTGCAGATTGCGGCTACCTGATCCAGAACATCGCGTAAGGAGATGAGATGTCAAAGGCCGAAATGACCACCATGGTAGCGCTGATTACCGTGATGTCGGGTGGCAAAAAGATTGACCCGCTCAGCGAGCACAATACGTTTGAGTGCAGCGCAGAAGAGGCCCAAAAGCTGATCCGTCTCGGTGCCGCCAAGCGCGTCGATGAAGTGCGCCATGCAAAAGCGCCTCTCTCGGAGATGAAGGTCGATGAGCTCAGAGCATTGGCGTCGCAGCGCGGCGTGGAACTGCCTGAGGGGGTCACTAAAAAAGCAGACATCATCGCGCTTTTGAGCGCTGCGGATGAAGAGTGATGGCGTACTGCACCCTAGAGGAGATCGCATCGGCTATCACCGAGGATGATGTGGCGCAACTGAGTGATGATGAGCATATCGGCGCGATCAACACGCAGCGCGTCAATGAAGCCATCGCCAGAGCGGACGCTCTGATCGATGCGTTTGCCTCAAGCGTGCCCGATCCGGTGCCTCAAATCATTCGCCAAATCAGCGTCGATCTTTCGATCTATCACCTCTATAAGCGGCGCTTCGCCTCAGATATGCCCGAATCGATCGATAAGGTCTATGCCAGATCGATCGATCTGCTCAAGCAGATTCAGAGCGGGCGGATGTCGATTGGTGCGGTGGAATCGGATAAGGCGCTCACTGAGGGGCAGTACAAAACAAGCAAGGCGCCGAGTGATCGTATGTTCGGCGCTGCGACGTGGGAACGCTACTGATGAGCATCGCCACGGCGCAAGCACGGATCACGGCCGCACTGGGCGAACTCTCGATGGAATCCATCGACGACGCGAGCACAGTGCGCGCAGAGGGAAACCTTCTCGTGTTTGAGGGGTGCGAAGTCGGCAATGTCGAGACAACGTATGAATTCGGGCTCTATATCGCCAAGAAGGTGCTTAACAAAAAGACGTCGGTGATCTATGCCGACATCGACTATGTGATCGAGACCATAGCGCGCGCCTCAAAGACGGTGCCGCTGCACAATGCGATGTCGGTGCGCTCAGTTTCGGCCGTCGGATTTGAAAACGGCGTGTTGGAGTACCGATGCGCCATCAGCGTGACCGAAAGCAAGATGATAGGATAAGGAGAAAGCATGGCAAAAATGGTGCCACAAAACAATGACAAAGAGATTGAGGTGGTGGCGATCGAGCCCTTACATGTAAACGGCAAAACGATCCGCCCGGGTGAAGCGACCACGCTTCCGGAACACACTGCGAAGATCCTCGCAGAAAAAAACAAACTAAAAATCAAGGAGTAACCCATGCCAAACCCAACTGCAACCATTGAGCGCTACGTCGGCGGCGGACGCGCCTATTTCACCCCGTATGAAAACGGAGCCTACGGTACCGAATATGAGATCGGTGAAATCAAGAGCGCGTCGATCAGCGTCTCGAGCGAAACGACGGAGGCGTTTAGCCAGGACACCGGCGTAGAGCTGATGGTAGAAGACGCGGTGACCAAGGTAGATTCTACGGTCAAATACACCACGCAAAACGTCAATAAGGAGAATATGGCGACGGCTCTGATGGCGACGCTGACCACCGAGATGTTTGCCATCGGAGCTGCTCTGCCTGATGGCACGACGGCTACCGCCGAAACCACGATTGACAAAATCGTGGGTATGCAAAAGCCGCTGCAGCGCGGCAAGCTGCGCATCGTAGGCGAGCCTATCAACGGCAGCGCCAAACGCCCGGTACTGATCGTGCCCATGGTATCGGTGAAGCCCACCGGCGACAACGCCTATATCATGAAGGATTTCAAGACACTGGAGTTCGAGGGCAAGGTGCTCAAGACGGTTGATGGCTATTTCACCGAGTACCTGATGGAGGTGGCGTAATGGCCCTGCTTACGCGTCAAGACGTGAAGATCGAAGTGGATGATAAGACGTTCGCGCTGGTGGTAAGTGAACTGGGTGCCAAACAAAGTGAAGAGATCCAAAGCATGGCGAATGCTTGGATGGAGGCGCAGCGTCGCCGTGGCGCTTTGGTGGCGAAGATGAAGTTCGCATCCAACGAATACGACGCCAACGCGATCATCATGCAAAGCCTCAGCCTCAAAGAGAAGGTGCCGATGGCGCTGGAGCAAAAGCGCCTCAATAGTGAGGTGCGCGGATGGTCTGAAGAGCTGGAGCGCATTGATGCGTCTATGCCGGATCTCGAAGCGATGAGCCGTCGCCGCTTAGAGCTGATGGTCGAAGAGAGCGAGCAGCGCACAGAGCTGGAGCGCCTGATTGAGACTTCAGGTCTGACTTACACCAAGGTGGCAACGGAGATCTCGAAGCGCCTTGCCCAGGAGAAAGAAAAAAACTAGATCGCCTCGTGGCGCACTTGCGCACGACGGGGCGAGACAACGGCATATTCTCCTATGAGCTGGAAACACCGTTCGAGCGAACAATGGCCAACCTCTATTACCTCTGCGTCTCTGAGGGGCTGAACGGCATCATGTTCGATTATACGATCCTCAAAGACTACAGCGGAAAGCTCGGCTGGGACGCCATGGAAACGTTAGTGCTGCTGCGCGGTGTTACGGCGCGCGTAAAAGAAAAATGAAAGGGGATAGCGTGAGCAAAGAGATACTGATCAAGTTTATCCTCGAATCAAGCTCCAAGAGCGTAGCGGCATCAGAACGTGACGTGAAGAAGCTTGGATCGTCGCTCACCGAAACAGCAAAAAAAGCACAACCTCTCGATGATGTCTTTGCCAAAGCGGGCAAATGGGGTGTTGGAATCTTGGGCCTCACCGCTGCCATCGGAGGCCTTAGCGCAGGATTTCGCAAGGCGCTCGACGCCGCTGAAGGCTGGAAACGGGTAGAGGGTAAAATCAACCTTGTATCGGCTTCCACCATGGAGCTGCTGGCCGCACAGCAATCATTGTTCTCCATCTCTCAGGAGACTTTCGCGCTCTATGAGAACAGCGCAACGCTCTTTTCCCGGATGCGATCAGCCACCAAAGATTTGAATCTCGAGCAGCAAAAGCTGCTGGATGTGACCCAGATCGTGAATCAGGGATTGGTGATATCGAGCAGTTCCGTTTCAGAGCAGAATTCGGTGATCACCCAGCTCTCTCAAGCGCTGGCCAGCGGAGTACTCCGAGGTGAAGAGTTCAACTCCATCATGGAGAACGGGAACCGAATCGCGGTGGCGATGGCGGACGGCTTGGGCGTGACGATCGGCAAGCTGCGAGAGATGGCAATGGCCGGAGAGCTGACCACTACCAAGGTGATCGATGCGCTGATCAGCCAAAAAGAGGTCATGTCCGGTGAGTTCGCTCGGATGCCCGTGCTGGTGGATCAGGCATTTACCCTCATCGATAACAGCACTACGAAGCTGGTGGGTTCAATCGATGCTGCCACAGGCGCGAGCCGATCGCTATCCGGTGCGATCGTGGATGTATCTGCGGCGATAGACGGGCTATCTGTTTCCGTCAATAGCGTAGAGGGGGCGGCCAATATAGACTTCATGATGGCGACGCTGTCTCGAACCGTAGACGGTTTCCTGCTTTTAGGGGCAGTGGCGAAAAATACAGCCGAAATAGGGGTCAGCGGCATTGCAGAGCTGACCTACGGCACGTTGGCACCTATCATGAAGATGATGCGTATCGCCACTGAAGGGCTAAACTCCATCGGACTCGCATCGAATGCGACTTTGGAAGAGCACTTAAGGCTGGAGATATGGGCCTATGACGCCGCTGCGAAAGCGCAGCAGGATGTCAAAGCGAGCTACAAGGATATCGAAGATGCCGCTACGAGCTTCAATGAGACGATAGAAGAGCGCATTGCGGCGTACCGAAAAGAGCGCGAAGAATCCAAAGCTACTGTGAACACCGTCACCGCATCCGCAAAGGCTGCGACAGGTGCCTCTTCGGCTGTGCTGACGCTAGACGCCGCCACCAAAAACCTCGTCGCCCAATTCGACGCTGCTACCGGTATCATCGAGAAAATGCCCAAGAGCCTGGACGAAGTGAACGCAGAGTACTCGGCCATGTATACCGTGGTCAAAGATATTTTCGATACCGCGCAGATGGAAAAATTTTTCAAGTCGTGGCAGGAGCAGGCGGAGAAAGCAGCCCCGAAAATGCGCTCCATGTTTTCGGACATCGGCTTGCCCGAAGAGACTACGTTTGATGACGGGTTCTTCGGGCCGTCCGAAAAAGAGATCGAAAAGATGCGCGACGCCTTCGAGGGCCTCAGCGACGTATCGAAGAGCTGGACGGCGGGACTGGAAGGGAACGCTAAAGCGCTGGCGAATATGTCCAACGCCTTCGCCGACATCTCCAAAGAGCAAAAAGCCTATCAGGCGCTGGTCGATGCGGGGATCAACACCAAAAAAGAGGACGAGCAGCATCTACAGAATCAGGTGGCCGGGTACGCCAATCTAGCCGGTGCCATGAGCGGCGTGTTCGCAGAGGGCAGCGCGGCCGCAAAGGCTTTTTCGGGGATACAGTCGGGACTAGCGCTCGTGAATGCAGTCACTGCCGTTACCGGAGCATGGGCATCCGCGCCGTTCCCTGCAAACCTGCCTGCGGTCGCCGCCACCACATCGGCAGTGGTGGCGCTGCTCTCAAATATCGGGCAGACCTTCGGCGGCGGCGGGGGTGGTGGCTCCAAGGGTGGCCCATCGGGTACCACGGCGCGCGAATATGAGGCGGCCGAGAAGTACACCGAGCAGATCACCGACCGGCTGGATCGGCAGATCACCATCCTGGAGAAGATCGCCATGGACGGCACCGCTATGTTCGCGGGCATCGAGAAGGCAAAAACGGCCGTCGATATCCAGACGCAGCCCACGCTCAATATGGCGGGCGGATGGATGCAGTCCGATTTTGAGAAGTGGGTCAAATACACGCTTCCCGCGCTCGTGACTGCAGGCTATACGCCGTCGATCACTTCAGGCACGAACGAGGAATTCAATCGTGATTTCGTCCAGATGCTGCAGGGCGGCGGTGGCTATACCATGATGCGCGACTTCGCCGAGAATGCACCGGCGAAAGCATTTGACCGTGGCGAAAAAGGCAGAGAAGAATTCCTGAAATACCTCGGAGAAGCCGAGGCGCTGCTCGTGGATTTTTCGGAGCAGGTGCTCGACGTCGTCGGAACATGGAACGACGCGGTAGGCGACTGGAGAGACACCTACGATGAGATCACGGGTACTTCGTTTTTCGCAGATCAGGACGTAGCGAAGGCGAAAGCACAGGTGCAGCCGCTCATCGATGCCGTAGGCGGTTCGGTAGCAGACCTTTTCAAGACGCTTGGACAGCAGGGTGTTGATCTTGAATCGTTCACGGATGGGCTATTCGTAGACGGCGAAATGAATTACGACGTGCTCGCCCAAAAGACGACGGAGCTGAATGAGCAGCTTCGCGCTGCGGGTATCAACGCGCAGTACACCTCGGAAGAGCTCCTCACCATGGTACCTTCGCTTAAGCTCGTCGGCGATAGTGCCACGCAGAGCGCCGGGAATATCAGGGAGTGGGAGCGCTCTACGATGAGCGACCTAGACTACGCCCAGAGCCTGGCATCAGGCATCGGTGTGTCGCTCGTAGACAGTATGATTGAGCTATCTGAGGTTTTTGACAAGCTCGCAAACGACGCCGACGGCCTGACCGACGCAGATCTGGAACTGCTGAACGCGAACCGTGCGCTCATCGAGCAGCGCAAACAAGAACAAGAGCAGATGGACAGCATCATCAATGCCATGTACTCAAGAGCAGGTGCAATAGGTCAAGATGTGTTAAACAACATGGCTGCTGCAAAATATATAGCCGCACTGTCGGACGCCGGTGTAGACACGACAAATTTCTCAGTAGAGAGGACCGTAAGCGATATATTAAACTCCACTGAAGCAGACTGGTTGGCGTGGGCTGAATATGTATCAACGCAGAGCGCAGATGTCGCCGCTGCCTTTGAAAGTCTTTTTACCATTGTAAAAAACGGGGTTGACGATCTTTACGGATACTCTGCGAATTACATCAAGTATTTACAATTCGCCGATCAAACCTCGGCTACGGATGTCATGCTGTTGTTTGCGCAAAACGCTCTGCACAAAGGGTTGGCAACAACCAGACAAGCGATGAACGACCTTTACTGGGAATTCATCAACACGGGCGAAGGTATAGATGTTTTTGAGCAGGCCATCTTGGATGCGAGCGCAAATTTGATTCAGAACTACGGAGAATCACAGAACTATGTTGATTTTCTAAAATTCAGCGACTCTATCGCGGACGGTAGCCGCTTTCTTGATCTTGCGCTAAGTAAGTTGGGTGTAACGGTGCCACAAACGCAAACTGCGTTGGAAAACCTGTATTGGTCTTTCCTACAAACAGGTGAAGGTATAGATGCTTTTGAGCAGGCCATCTTGGATGCTGGGCTGGCAGCTGTTCATGGGAGCGAAGATGTAAGCACATACGACTTTTTCGCACTACAAAATGAAGCACAGATGGCATGGACTCTCCTCGGACTGAGCGGCACCGCAAATGCTGAAGGGCTAGAAAAATTCAAAATGATGCTCGAGGGCGCAACCGTGTCTACCGAAGACTATCAGGACACTATGAGCCAGATCGACATCATCGAGCGCTTTCTCGCTAGTCTCGAAAACGCCACAGACCAGGTCGAAGCCTTCAGCACCGACGCCCTCAGCTCCGCCGCCTCCAGCTTCGCCTCCATAGCAGACACCGCGCGCGGCTTCATCGACGCGCAGTACGCCAACAACACCTCATACACCGGCGGCCTCTACCGCTCGACTATGAGTGAAGCGCTGGCGCTACAGGCGATGATCGGGAGCGGCGCGGACTATACGCAGGAGGAGCTGGCGCGCTATCAGGAACTCGTGGGGATGGCGTCGAAGTATGGGGCTAACTACCTTGGCACTTTTGAACAAGGTAGCTTCGATCAGCGCTTCGCGCAGGCGGTCATGGCGAATCAGTTTGCATCCATAGAGAGTTCAGCGTTGGCAGGTGAAAAAACATTGAGCGATGTAGTTGGGGCGCTTGAGCGGCTGAAGGTTCAAAATGATGAGATCACGTACCTGAACAGGCAGCTCGTAGCCGCGAATCAAGAGCTTGTCAGATTAGCAAAGGAGGTGTGACATGGGTACATATATAGATAGAGTGCCCACAAAAGCGTGCTTGGTGGTTCCAACATACGAGGCTGTGGGCGTGGTCGTGGATGGTGAGCCATTCGGAGTAGAGTTTTTGGCGCGATTCCCGATGGCAACATCTACATCGTCCTATACCTTGGGCAAATTCTCAAATGCGGCATACACGGCGGTCGGGGCTGGGGGCGTAGAGCCATGGAGCGCATTCGCTACATACTCTGCTGGTGATAGGGCTTATGTCGCAGACACGGGCTTCATCTATGTTGCCGCTAGAGATGACTCAGAGGGCGACCATCACCCTGCTAAGTATATTGAGCCCGACGAGACTGGTAGCGTTTATTGGGTCGAGGATGGCGTGATCGAAAGCCACTCCATTTTTGACGCATCCACAGTTACCGATTTCTCGGTGACGGGCAAAAGCGTAAGGATCACGATACCGATAGGTGACACCTACGTATATAGCGGCACGCCGCCTATCACGAACTACCCGCAAATGATTGCGCTGATGGGCATCCGGGGACTAGGGGAAACCACGAAGGTCTTTGTGCAAATTGTGGCAAGAAGCAGAAAACGGCTTGTCGACGTTTTTTCAGAGCCTGAAAACAAGTGTTACGCATACTCACGAGCGCTTATCGATAGCTTCGAAGTAGACTGTACCTATAGAGACCGCATCTGCTTCGATACCAGCTATACGCTCCCAGAAAATTGGGGCGATCTATTTTCCGAGCCCGTGGAAGAGGAGGTGTCGATATTTTGGACCATCAACGACACTATCGATGCGGAAATTTACATCGAGACCTTTGACGCCCTCCATTCATCTATCCCGTCATCCTATGATCCATGCGGCACCGCAACTAGACAAATGCCTGCTATTCGAGCGCGCAAGCTATCCATCGGGGCATGTATCACCGGTCAAAAAAAAGAGCTCGGCCTGACGGAATTCGGAATGAAACTCGGACGCTCTACGATCCGTGAAGAGGAGCAGAGCTACCTCAAACGCAGAACCGTCAAAAAAGCGGTCGAGACGATAGAGTGCAGTGTGGTCGTGGAAGGACAGGAAGAGCATCTGCGCGCCGATCACTTTTTTAGGCTCGCTTCTGAAACGTCTCACATTATACATGCAGGTACGCCAGCTTTCGACTGGCGCTTTGGATTCGGAGTGCTCGATGGAGGTATGCCGATTGAGCACCCGAGTCTCAATAAGATGAGTGTCACGGGAACGTGCGCCGCATTTTTCGCGACCGACCCGCTCATCACGATCAAGCGCCCATTGGGGTGGTCATGAAAACAACAAAATCCAGATACAGAATCGGAGCTACCGATCCTAAACTCCTAGGCGGCGACTTCGGCTTCGACACCATCTTTGGCAGGCTCTATGCCGGCTTCGGCAACCTGAACCGCCGCGTGCTGCTCGATACCGACGACACCGGATGGATCGCCGTCGCCACGCTTGAAAACGGCTGGGAACAGGTGCTCGAAGGTGTCGCGCCTGCATACCGAAAAGACGCGGCTGGGGTCTTACATGTAACGGGTGAGCTGCGCTACGGCGCATTGAACTACGCCGCCTTCCGCCTGCCTGACGGCTACCGCCCGACGCGACCAGTCCGAAAGGTGATCCCGATGCGCGACGGTATGGGACTGGTGGACATCAGCACCGACGGCTACGTCACGCCTGTGGGCACCGAAGAAATGGAGTACGACGAAATCACCGGCGAACCGACAGGCGAAATCATAGAAGTGGGCTATCTATCGCTCGAAATGAGCTTCGTTCTATGAAAAGGCTACCCGTCACCCTCATGCTCGCCGTATCGCTGATCTTCGGCGCGTCGAATCTATCTACCAGTTTCGTCTATGACACGAACCTCACGCTGCACTGGACTGCGCAGTCGTGGGTATCGCTGTATGAGCGCCATGACACCACCTACTACTACGAAGGGAACGAAACCGTAGAGCCGTGGAGTGAGACGAATACCACCACGGCGTTCATCGCCACCCTGGACCCGGAGGCGACCTACCACACCATCACCGGACTCTCACCCGCCGTAGAATACACGCTCATCATCGAAGAGGACGACGCGAACGCCACCATCGAGGTGAGCACCACCCACACATGGAACGAAGTGATGAGCGTATGCGCCACGGGAAAGCCCGTGCCGCCGACAGCGGCGGCGCTGCAAGCCATGTCCTCTTTTTCCTGCTCAGGTAGTGGCGCGGTGTCGCTGGAGGCGGTGCGCGATCTGCGAAACGTCACGAAGCTCGTGATGCGCGGCGATGTGCTGGACGCTGAGATACCGTCGTGGATCTCTGAGCTCTCACAGCTTCGTACGCTCATCCTATCGGGGAGCCGCCTACGCGGCGCCATACCCGCGACCATCGGCGACCTGCAGCATATCGAGATCATCGACCTAGCGCAGAACGAGCTCACGAAGCTACCGCCTGAAATCGCCCAGCTCTCGACGCTGAAGGAGCTACATGTAGCCTCGAATCGTCTAGTGCAGAGGCTAGACGATCTGAACATGTCGGGGCTGGTCAACCTCGAAAAGCTCTACATGCAGAATAACCGCCTCTATGGTCGCGTGAACGAGTCGTTTTTCGCGCTGCCGAAGCTGCAAAAGCTTCGGCTCAACCAGAACAATCTCCAGATCACCGTGCCCTATGTGGCCGTCGATCTGAACCTCACCCAACCAAACGGTCTAGGCCTGCACGAAAACTGCCGCGTGACGCTCGCGGCGGACAACAACGAGACGAACGAAACCAACGAAACGGCGGCGGTGCAGTCGTGGATTGATGCGAAGGCGTCGCTCTATCGCGGGTATCTCGGAACGCAACAGACGGGCGGAAACTGCTGGACGCCGATGATGGTGCCGATCCTGATGTATCTGCTGGATGAAACGAACACTACAGACGAAAACAGCAGCAGCTCATCGAGCAGTAGTATTTAGGGGGAAAGCATGAAAGAACTCAAGCTCTACGCTCCGAACGAGTTCTGGGCGCAACTGTCAATCGACGACCTGCAGAACTGCAACGGCTGCGGGTCGGAGTTGGACGGTTCGAACCGGATCGTCCCAGATACGATGTGGGGGCTCAACATCCGCATCTGCTGCTGCATTCACGACGACATGTACACGCGCGGCGTGACGCTTGGGGACAAGCTTTTCGCGGATGCGGTCTTCTTGATGAACCTCGCATCGGTGATCATCTACGAGTCATCGACGCTGATGAAGGCGCTGCGCCTGTACCGCGCCGCGACCTATTATACAGCGGTGGCCACTGCAGGGGACGGGTCGTTTTTTCATGGAAAAACACCTGATCTTCGCATGACGATCACCTTTCGAGGATCGTTCCAAAAACTCACAAAAAAGGAAAACACATGAAAAAAATCTACATTGCATTGTTGGTCTCTATGGCCTTTTTGATGGCGGGATGCTCGACGAAAGATGTCGTCTACGATCTGGCTGAACCGTTTTTGGAGGACTACGGCCTACATGACGACAGCACTTTTTTGTGCGGGGATCTGTGGGGCGAAAAGGTGGAGTGCCCGTCCGGGCTACTCCAGAAGGATTTCGCGGTACCGGGAACATCTGGGCTCTGGATCGCTCGGGTGTGCTTCGGGTTCGCGGATTCGAACACTACCTGGCCGGATGGGATGGAGTGCTGGGTGCGGAACTTTTTGCCGGATTCGAACTCGACATCTACTATCTATATAGAACTCTCACCGCAGAGCGGTCAGAGTTCGAGCGACTGAAGGAGCTGCGCAGATGAATCCTATCACACATATCATCGTCCACTGTTCAGACAGCAGCTTCGGCAGTGCTACCGATATCCGCGACTGGCACGTCCGTGGGAATGGGTGGAGAGATATCGGATACCACTTTGTGATCCTGAACGGGGATCTTGGCCAGGGCCTGCGGCTGGAGTCTATGGACGGCAGTATCGAAGCCGGAAGGCAGATCGACGGGGACACAGTATTGCGCGGCGACGAGGTGGGTGCTCACGCTGCAGGGATGAACGCGAACAGCATAGGTGTATGCCTCATCGGCGCTGGGGCCTACACCCACGCGCAGCTCGGCGTCATGTTTTCCCTGCTGGAGGAGCTGCGCCGACGCTACAGCATCCCCATCGGAAACATCATCGGGCACCGAGAGATTCCGGGCGTCAAAAAGACGTGCCCTACGGGGCTGGATATGCACTGGGTGCGATCGACACTCGTGGGAATGGGAAAAGGAGGATGACATGAGAGTACAGGTGAGCGCGTCCGGATGGACGCAGGGGTCTACAGGTGCCGCGCAGTTTCAGCTTGCGGTCGTTACGCCGGTGCTGCTGTGGCAGCAGGCGGTGGAGTCTCCGGGACCTGAGGACGTAGGCGGCTTCGCGGTCGCCGGAGGAAAAATGGGGTGCGCACTCGGTGAAGATCCCGTCTGGTTCCGCCTGGAGAGCGGAGGGCCCCACAGCGTGGAGGTCTCCCCCATCTCATCAGCCGACGCCCTCCTACTTTCAGGAGGTGAATGATGGCATCATCTACACTTCGAGACCTTCCGGCTGCCACAGTGCTGGCACCCGATGATCTTCTTTACGTAGTGACACCGGACGGCGACCGTAAGGTGTCCGTATCGACACTGACTTCAGGAGCCGGCTCTATTCAGTACGACATCGGCACCGCCGGAACTATCGGCTTTGGGGTAGCGGCGATACCCGATAGCATGCTGCCGGTTGGCTGGACGAAGCTCTCCGGGCACAATGATCGCACCCACCAAAATTTCGGGAACGTCGTAGATCCAAACGGTTCAGTCATGGTTTGGATCCCTGCATTCTACTTCCGATGGGATGCCAACGCGCTGAGCATCTCAAGCACATGGCAGGAGGGGTTCGTGCTCCACCGCGCATTTATCGACGACGGTGAAGTAAAAAGCGGCTTTTTCGTGGACAAGTACGGATGCGGGATCGTCAGCGGAAAGTTCGTCGCTCAGCAGGGCATCGACCCGGCATCTACGGCTGCGGCGCACAACCCTATCAGTGCGCTCACCGCAGCGCCTGCAAACAATTACGGCGGGCTCTATGCTGCAGCTGCTTCTCGCGGATCAGGCTTTTCACTGCCCTCGATCTTCATGTACAACGCGCTGGCCATGCTCGCATACGCCCACGGCAAAGCAGCGGTATCTACCGCAGCATGCGCGTACATTGATGTGCTGCCAAAAATGCCGAAAGGCAACAATAATAATGCACTCAAAGACGGCAACGACGCATCGGTCACTTTTACTGCGAGCGGATACAGCAATTGCGCACTCACAGGATCAGGCGTGCCGTTTGCGAAAACCACGCACAACGGACAAGCCTGTGGCGTGGCTGACCTGAATGGCAATATTTGGGAGGTGGCATCTGGCTTTGTGAAGTTTGGCGCTGCAGATGCGGTATTCGCGGTGCTCAAGCAGTCTGTCACTCTGTCGAGCATTCAGACTGACAGCACCACAGGGGGAGGCGCATACGACCCGACCCTCTACGATTCTCTTGACCTGACGGGGATCATTGTAGCGGACACCACAACAAAGTTTGGCAACGGCAGCGAAACCGTCTTTGAGATGAGCACCGATGTGACCTCACAAGCGTATAAAAAAACATGCAGTGGCATCCCGCTTGCAAACGGTAAGAGTGTCGGCGGAACTACGGATTTTGGTAGCGACTACTTGCGCGAATATTGGCGCGACCAAATGGCTCCGATGGTCGGCGGCCATTGGGCCCATGGTTCGCCTGCCGGCGTCTTCACGCTCAACCTGCACACTGCCCGCCCGCACTCGTCTGACGCTGTGGGCGGTCGCGCCTCGTATCTTGTGTAGGGCTGAGCGATAGCGATGGCCCTTGCCCATGACGCGATCATCACCATGAAGTTTATAGAGCTTGCGAAGCTGATGAACATCTATTTGAACCACTTTCCGCGCCATGAGAAGTACGCCCTTTCTCAGCAGATCAGGCAGAGCGCCTACCGGGTCTATGACTTGATGGTTGAGGGTCGAAAGCGCTATCGCAAAAAGACCAGCCTTACAGAACTTGATATTACGCATGAGCAACTCAGGATGCAGCTCTATCTTGCGAATGAACTTGGATACTTTGGGTTCAAAGATGGGAAGCGCTCTCCTGATGAGAAACTGTCGAATCACCGTTACGCTGCAATCAGCGTACTTGTAGACGAGCTTGGCCGTATGATTGGTGCGTGGATCTCAAAAGCACGAGAGGATGGGTCCCTCAAATGAAAACCCAAGGGCAACACATTGACATGATGGCTCCGATGGTCGGCGGCAATTGGAACAATGGTTCGAATGCCGGCGTCTTCACGCTCAACCTGAACAATGCCCGCACGAACTCGAATGACAATGTGGGCGGTCGCGACTCTATTTCCATGCCTGACGCGCCTGATGGCGATACTGGAAAAAGAGGGATGTGTTGCCCTGCTGTAAGCGAAATCAACCCTGCGGCGTCTTGCAGTAGGACCACCGAGGCCCGACGCCGTAACCCAAAACGTCACGGTGCGCTTTTTGAATGTGCCTTTACAATAGAAAATCTTTATTCAGGATATATAGACGCAAGAAAAAAGAAGCGCAAAAAAGCTGGCACATTCGCATTTGAGCGAAGCCTGTGGCCAAACCTGCTTGCGCTGCATGAAGAGGTACATTCGGGTGAATATAGGCCGCTGCCATACCGTAAATTCGAGGTGTTTGAGCCGAAGCAACGGACCATCTACGCGCCTCACTTTCGAGATCTGGTTGTGCAGCACGCCATCTACAGGGTCATTTATGAGATCTTTGATCAAACCTTTATCGACCAATCATTTGCCTGCAGGAAGGGTGGAGGCACCCACAAAGTGAGCTGTTACACTCAGGAGCAGATGCGACTCTATGATGGTGACCTCTACTATGTGAAGCTTGACGTAAGGAAGTTCTTCTATCGAATTGATAGAGGAGTCTTGCGGGTCCTCTTTGAGCGGAAGGTTAAAGATCGCCGCATGGTGGACGTCATGATGATGTTCGCAAACATGGAAGGTGATGTAGGTATCCCGATAGGCAATCTGCTCTCCCAGCTTTACGCGCTGATCTATTTGAACCCGCTGGATCACTTCATCAAACGAGAACTCAAGGCTAGATCCTATGTGCGCTATGTGGACGACTTTGTGATTATCGGGGTTACGCTTGATGAGGCAAAACGAATGAAACAGAGGATCGAGGAGTTCTTACATGTAAAGCTTAAACTGGAGCTGTCACACTGGACCATTTCAAAAATTCGGCGAGGTATCAACTTCGTCGGGTATCGGACGTGGAAAAGAAAAAAGTTTGTGCGAAAGCACTCCATGTTTCGGTTCTCAAGGGCGGTAAAGGCGGGTAAGAAGGACGTCATTGTTTCGTTGATCGGCCATGCGCGTCACAGCGCGTCAATGCCGTATTTTAGAAAAATTCTTGAACGCTACGGAGCGTTTGATCAAATTCCAAAAGGAGCGCAGAAATGTTTCGATACTTTCAGTACACACGGAAGACAGTAGGTGGTCAGGTTTATGATCTGATTGTGACACACGGCGTGGAGGCCCATATCTTTAGCTTCGGAGGGGCTGATGATTTTATGGTTTCGATCACCGGATCAGGCGCGGCTATCGACGCCATGCTGGCAGTGCAGCCGGTGGAGATTAGCATCAAAGAGATCAAGATGGATGCGTTCGCGCTGAGCGCAGAGTCTTCAGACCAGGTGGGCCGCATCAGAGAGCGTGCCGCTGAGCTGCTTGAACGAGAGATGAAGATCATTTCCGACAAGTACCCGAAAGAAGAGCGCGACACATGGAGCATCCAGATCGCTGAGGCCGAAGCCTACCAAGACACGCATGACGACTTGAGAGCTCAGATGCTCAAGATGCTTGCTGAAGCAGATGGTGTGTCGCTTGAAACGTTTGCGTCTAATGTCTTGGCAAAAAAATGACAATTTGAGATCATATCAGGGGTGGCGCTGGCAAAGAAAAGGGCGTTTTTAAAAGCAGAACTGCAGATGATTGGTCTTTAAGGATGCCAAATGAACTACGGCGTAGTTAATCCCGACCATCTACTCGACACCGTCACTGCTGTATGCGACTGCCTCGGCTATGGAAAAAACCATACGGCCGACCTGTTGTTACTTGAGACCATGGCGGCAGAGACGGGGCTTGGGCTTATACCAGACGATACCGAAAAGGCTGGGATGGGCATCTGTCAGTTTGATCATATCGGCTTCGTGGACGCAAAAAAGCGCGCTCAGAAGCACTTCAAAACAGTGCGAGACTGCATGGGTTTAGACTTAGAGCTGGTCGAATGGGAGCACCTTCGCTATTCGCCACTTTTGTCGATGCTCTTTTGCCGGCTGAAATACATGCTGATAGCTGATCCCATACCGGGTGACCTCGAAGGACGCGCCCGCTACTGGAAGAGGCACCACAACACATCTAGAGGGAAGGGTACCGAAAAGCACTATATCGAATCTGCTGAACTGGTAGATCGATTGTTTGATTGAGAAAGAGCAGCCGCCGCCGATTGACTGACATTCGAGGAGCACATCACAAGAAAGAGGTTAGAGAGGTGTTTATCTCGAATTATTAAGGGCTAAAAGTTAAACACTTTTCGCGTATTTTTTGCAGATTTTTCGCGTATTTTTTGCGTATTTACA
>JAFGUB010000010.1 GCA_016938735.1 Campylobacterales bacterium
CCACTGTTGTATCTACATAAGTATATCATTTCTTCTACTGTTGCGTTTGCAATACTTTGGCTTCAATCGCGATGGTATCATCCATCAGCCTAATCACGTTGACATAAGAAGGCTACAGATATTGGCGTGAGCAGTTGAGAACTACACAAAAAAAGGGGGCTACTTTACTCATTCTTACGACGCATAAAGCGCATTGATTTTCTCTCGTAACGGCGTATCTTCTTGCTGGGAACTGATCGGCTGTGAGATTAGATAAAGGTATTCAGGCGCAAAATCAGCTCCGTTTTCCCATGCGATGGTGCCACAGTCGAGATAGACTTTTTGGAACTGTTCGAGATTTTTGAGCGGTTCAAAAATTTCCCCGTCAAGTTCATTTTGCAAATCAACAATCTTGGTGATGCCGTTGTTGAAGGTCACTTCTAACTGATAATCGTGCAGATGGCGGGCATGCGTTATATGTAAGATCATGCTTTAGCTCAGTGGTTGGATTTTTTGAGGAAGCTTTTGATCCATGGCCAAATTCCAGTCGATAAGAAGCTCCTCTTTGTGCAGTTCAGCCCATTCAAGCAGCAAATTGAGCGCTCTTTTGGGAAACTTGCCCTCTACAATCCAACCTTCGATATAGATGATGACGCTGTATTCACCGTACTGCGCATGAAAATGAGGCGGGTTGTGCTCCCGAAAATTGATATACACTTTGATGCCGTAAAAACTACTGATCTCAGGCATTGGCGCTCCTTGTTTCATCAGACTGATTATAACATCACATCATCGTTTGCATACGTCCGTTCGATGACTTTGCATCCCAGAAAAAACGGGCTGATAATAGGGATGAGACAACTTTATGATATTCTGCTCTACATGTAAAGATAAGGATAACAGGCCGCAAAACCTTGCATGTAACACCCGCACGAAGCCCTTTGACACCGTCTTTTTGTTTCAAAATGCCCATATCATTAGGGCATTTAGCGCCTAGCTTGAGGCGAAGAGCGTCCCTTTTGGGTGGGTGATAGTGATGGATTAAGTCTCGATAGCATAGAATAGTGGCCAACTCATCATCAAAGGAAGCCTATGATAGATCAATCTAAAAAGTACCGTCTCGTCACCCGCAGCGACATGGACGGTCTGGTGTGCGCCGTGCTGCTGAAGGAGCTTGGCATTATCGAAGAGATCACCTTTGTCCACCCAAAAGATATGCAAGACGGCACCATTGCCATCAGCGGCAACGACATCACCACCAATCTGCCCTATGTGCCGGGCGTGCATCTGGCGTTTGACCACCACCTCAGCGAAACGATCCGCAACGAAAAACACGACAATCATATTATCGACCCCGAGGCGCCTTCGGCGGCGCGCGTGGTGTATGACTATTTCGGCGGCAAGGAGCGTTTTGCGACGATTAGCGACGCCATGATGGAAGCGGTGGATAAGGCTGACGCGGCGCAGTTTGACCGTGAGGACATTCTAGAACCCAAAGGGTGGGAGCTGCTGAGCTTCTTAATGGATGCGCGAACGGGTCTTGGGCGCTTTAGGGAGTTTCGCATCTCCAACTACGCGCTGATGATGGAGCTGATCGACTACTGCAAAAACCATGACATCGAGCAGATTTTGCAGCTCCCCGACGTGAAAGAGCGCGTCGATCTCTATTTCAAATACGACGCCGACTTCAAAGATCAGCTACAGCGCTGCTCCAAGGTTTACGGCAACCTCGTGGTGCTCGATCTGCGCAACGAAGAGACAATCTTCCCGGGTAACCGCTTTATGATCTATGCGCTCTTTCCGCAGTGCAACATCTCGATCCATGTCATCTGGGGCTTCAAGCAGCAAAACACCGTCTTTGCCACCGGCAAATCGATCTTTGACCGCTCCTCAAAAACCAACGTGGGCGAGCTGATGCTGGGCTACGGCGGCGGTGGACACCACGCGGCGGGTACCTGTCAGATCGACAATGATAAAGCCGACGCGGTACTGCAAGAGCTGATTGCGGCCATCACTGCTGAGGGTTAAACGGCACGCTGCTTAGGGTTTGTGATGCACCCAGTGTCCGGGTATATGCCGTCCTCCCGGACCTACGTGCGCAGGGATCCAGAGGCGGTGCGGGTGCTTGGGATGAACCCAGTGCCCATCAATCCATACGCCTTTGGCATTTTGATGTTTGGGAACCCAGACAAATTCCACGCTTAAATGGGGTGGGCGCACTTCAGCCGATGCAAAGGTTGCCAGAAGCACGATGGCTCCAAGAATTTTTAAGTTCATCCTCTACTCCTTTGGTTTAGATAGGCTTATCATAACACTTCAGTGTGTAGTCAGCGTTTAGCCGACTACATTCCGCTCTCAAATTCGATCGATTCTCCCTTTTTGATCTCAAGTGCTTCGGCGGCTTCAAGCGCTTCGTCCATGCCCTTGAGCCAGACCATCACTTTGTAGGTTCCCGCAGGTAGGGCAAAGGTATTCCAGAGGGGAAAATCATTGTCCCAGCGTCGTGTCAATTTGAGTACGGAGCGGTTGTTTTGGGTGTCGATCAGCTCCCAGCCGACCCACTCTTTGGCATCTTTTGGCTTGAGCATCCGAAACGAGGTATCGATCTCAACCTGCGCGGTTTGCGAGGCCATGAGGTTGACGCCGTAGGCTACAGGCGTCGCCTCTTGGCTCTGCTTGTAGCGAAAAGCGACATCATAGGTGCCTTGGGGTAAAGGTTTGGGGAGGTAGAGATAGTAGTCGTTGCCGTGTTCTTGCAGTTGCAGCGTCAGATCGCTTGTGCGGGAGCGAATCTCGACGGCTGCAACGGGGAGTTTTTGCAAAGAGGGCGCACGATTGAAGCCCAAAGCACCCAGAGCCAAAATCCGCTCTTCGCCGCCGATCACTTCGAGTGTCGTGAGGTTGAGATCGGTTGCAGGGCGGTAGTTGGGGTTGGCATAGCCCAAAGCGATGCGGTAGCTGCCTGATGGGAGCGGGTGTAGGGTGTCGTTAGCAGGTTGTTCGATTGTTTTTTTGGGTGTATCGCTTTGAGCGGCGAAGATCGAAGCAAAAGCCAAACTCTTTTGACTCTCAGGGGGCATCGTGATGCGTAGCTTGCCCAACGAGGATTTGGCGGATTTCGACACCGACGTGACCTGTGCGACGCTTTGCGTCATCGATGTGTTGAGCTCACTGAGCGCGGCTGAGAGTTTATGGGCATCTTGGGCATGAAAATAGCGACCCGATCCGGCTTGTGCCAGACACTCCAGCTGCTTCGCCGCCGCTTCATCGACCCCGAACCCTATGACATGAACGATCGATTTGGGATGCGTCGCGTGGAGCTGCTGCATTTGGGCGCAGGGGTCTGGATGGCAGGTTTCGATGCCGTCACTGAGTAAAATGACGATTTTCTGCCCTTCTGTCTGAGCAAAGTGCCCAAACGCCTGAGCGACCGCGTCGATCATCGGAGTTTTGCCTAAGGGGCGAAGGGCTTGGATGTGGCGCACGATGGCATCGCGGTTGGCAAGGCCAAGGGGTTGCATCAGCTCGATATCGCTGCATGAACTCTTGTCGCGATGCCCATACACCATCAGACCGATGGGCATTTGCGCTGGAAAGGTCGGCAGCACTTCGGTGAGAATTTTTTTGGAGCTTTCGATTTTGGCGATAGAATCGATCTGCCCCCACATGCTCCCGGAAGCGTCAAAAACAATGAAAAGTTCAGGCATTGACTCTGCTTTGAGCGGCGAGAGTAGCCAAAGAGAGATGATCCATAAACGTACGACCCACATACCAAACCTCCTGAAGTTGGAAATGCTTTATTGTACCACGTGCGAACGAGGATGTGCCGTATCAGCGCTCCCCCTTGCTAAAGAGCCGATCGATCTGCGCATGAAACTGCAATGGATCGACGCTAAGACCTTGCAGCATGATCCCATAGTGCAGATGCGGCCCGCTTACCCTTCCACTCGCTCCGCTCAGACCCACCGCTTGGCCTTGTTTGACGGTTTCACCCGCCTTTACATGTAAGCGGCTTAGGTGGTAGTAAGTGCTGTAAATCCCCTCACCGTGATCGATCACCACCGATTGCCCCGCATAGAAGCGATCTTTGGCCAGCACCACCACGCCGTCATTACTGGCATATACGGGAGTGCCCACAGGTGCGCGAAAATCGGTGCCACCGTGAAAGCCCGATAGTGAGCCGTTGTAGATACGCGCCGTGCCAAAGGGGCTGGTGATGGGGCTTTGCAGGGGCAGGGTGAAGGGCTTGGAGTAGTGGCGTTTGGGGTTGAAGGTGCGGTAGATCGCCATCGCTTCGGCGTATTCGCGCTCCGTGCGCTCGCGCTCCGCTTTGGAGGGGGTGACTTTTTCTTGCGCGACGCTAAGCGTCTCTTTGGTGTAGTTGCCCTCTATGATCTTCAGCGCAATCGTTTTGGTGCCGCCGCTATAGCTTACATGTAAGGCTTTCTCCCCCAAAGCACTGCGGTAATCGATGGCGATCAGCGCAAAATAGCGATCCTTTTGTGTGGGATGGCGCAGCAACGCCACATCACGCGCTTCAAAGCGCAGTGAAGCGTCAGGGGGGATTTTGGCAAATTCGATCAGCGCGGTCGTACCGTTGGCCGCTTCGAGTCCCAAAAGCGTGGCCGCCAAAAGCCACAAAGCCGCAAAATAGCGCATGAGCACCTCCTTTTTTGATTTGTTACTATACCTTGCGCGTTATTAAGCCATCAGCATCATGGCTTGTGATCTTGCCGAGCAATGTATTGCGTTTTATCTTTGAAAATGTGTTTATTGATAATCTCTCTTTAAGAAGTCATGTATATAATAACAATATACAAAGAGGCGCTTTTATGAAATTTGATTGTTTGGATATCGCTGCTTGTGTTGGATTCGATTGGGACAAGGGAAATATCTATAAAAATGAAAATAAGCATGGAATTAAATGGCAAGATATTGAAGAGATATTTTTCAATGATCCCTTACTTCTTTTGGAAGATATCAAACACTCTAGTGATGAATGTAGATGCTTTGCTCTTGGTAAAACTGATGAAGCGTTAAAACTTTTTGTAGTATTTACAAAAAGAGAGCGTAAAATCAGAGTGATAAGCGCAAGAATGATGAATAAAAAGGAGATGATGTATTATGAAAACTATCAATAAAATTCCTACATTTAAAACAGAAGAGGAAGAGCGAATATTTTGGGAAACTCATGATAGTAGCGAATATTTAGATTGGAGCAAAGCAAAGAGTGCAAGATTTGCTCATTTGAAAAAAAGTACACAAACCATATCACTTCGACTCCCTGCAGATATGCTTGAAGCTTTAAAAGTAAAAGCCAACGCCTTAGATATTCCCTATCAGTCACTCATAAAGGTATTGCTCAAAAAAGAGCTAAATATAGGGTAGCTTTGAGAGCGTCTGGCTACTATAATTATCCATGCACAGCAGCGACCTCCTCACCCTTTTAGAGCACAAACGCGCCCTCTTTCTCACCGGCGGTGCCGGTGTGGGCAAGACGACGCTCACGCGCGGGCTCATCGCGCTGCTGGAGCGCGACGCCAAAAAGGTGGCGCGGCTGGCCTCTACCGGTATGGCCGCGACGCTGCTGGGCGGTCAGACCCTGCATAGCTTTTTTGACCTTGGCATCTGCGACAACCTCGAAGCGCTGGAGCGTCAGGGCAAATTGCCGCTCTCTAAAAAGCTGCACAAGCTGATTGCCTCGATGGAGTGCATCATCATCGATGAGATCTCGATGGTGAGCGCGGAGGTGCTGGAGATGATCCGCTTTCGCTTGCTTCAGGCGGGTTTTTCGGGGACGGTTCTGGCGGTGGGGGACTTTTTGCAGTTGCCGCCCGTTGTGCGCGGCGGGAGCGTGCGCTTTGCCTTTGAGAGTGAAAGCTGGGCGCGCTTCGGGTTTGAGACGGTGACGCTACGCACCGTCTACCGCACGAGTGACGAGGCTTTTGTGCAACTGCTCGATGCGGTGCGTTTTTGCCGTATCGAAGCGGAAGAGGCGGCCTTTTTGGATCGTCTGGTCGCACCTTTGCCGCAGGATCTGCGCAGTTACACGCTGCTCTTTGGGCGCAACGATTCGGCCAGGGCGCACAACGAAGCGCAGCTTGAGCTGATCGACGCTAACGAGTTACGCTACGAGGCGCAGGTGATCCGCCATGAGCTTACATGTAAAGAGGCGGAGATCGAGCGTTTTTTTGACGATGCCCGTGTTGAGCGTGTGTTGCGGCTCAAAGTGGGCGCACCCGTGCTCTTTACGCGCAATGCGTGGAACTACTACAACGGCGAGCGCGCGGTGGTGGTCAAGTGCGAACTAAATGCCGTACATGTACGTAAGGAAAACGGCACCATCGTGAAGGTCGAAGCGGTCGAGACGCTTAAAAGTGTCTGGAGAGAGGTGAGCGAAGGGGGCAAACAAGAGCTGCGCGAAGTGCCGCTTTTTGCGCTCTCGCAACTGCCGCTGCAGCTTGCTTTTGCGATCACCATCCACAAATCGCAGGGGATGAGCCTGCTCGATCTCATCGTCGATACCTCCGAAATCTTCGCCCCGTCGCAGTTTTATGTGGCCCTCTCCCGCGCCATCACCCCTACGCGCCTCATCCTCACGCCTCCGCCTAGAGCATGGAGTCGGCTTGCGTTTGTGCATCCCAAGGCGCTGGAGTTTGTGCGTTTGACCTATACGTCGCTTTGAAATACCTTAAAACCGCTATCCTGCTTTGACGATCTCTATAGAGCTTTCAGAAGTTGACGCTGTTGTCAAGGAGAATAAAAAGCAGACTCAAATCATCGCGCTGCTGAAGGTTTTTGCGCTTAAAGAGCTTGGGGTTATGTGCGAAAGTTAAGTCAGGATGATTCTAAACGGCATGCATCATTTTTGTATGACGAACGTACAATCAGTGTACAAAGCCTAAGTATAGATCACTAAAGTGCTTGAAATATGAGGGTTTGAAGTGGTGACTCCACGGAGAATCGAACTCCGGTAACCAGAATGAAAATCTGGGATCCTGACCGCTAGACGATGGAGCCATACATGTAAAGAAAAGTGGTGTCCCGTGATGGACTCGAACCATCGACCACATCATTAAAAGTGACGTGCTCTACCAACTGAGCTAACGAGACAAACTCAAACTTGCGTTTGCGGACGGGAATTATAGGAAAAACTCTTTTCAAAGTCAATAATTTTTGAGAATTTTTTTCTAAAAAATCGTTCTGTATGCGGGTGATGTTATGATACGCATCAAAACCGATAACGGAGGTGGCGTGTGGCCAGTGGACTTTTGGTACTGCTTGATGATATTGCGATGTTGATGGATGATGCGGCGGTGATGAGTAAGGTCGCGGCGAAAAAGACGGCGGGGATTTTGGGTGACGATTTGGCCGTCAATGCCGAGAAGGCAACGGGCTTTCATGCTTCAAGGGAGCTGCCCGTGATTTGGGCGATCACCAAGGGGTCGCTGATTAACAAGCTGATTATTTTGCCGATGGCCTTTTTGCTCAGCGCCTATGCGCCGTGGATGATTGTACCGATTTTGCTGCTGGGCGGCGTCTATCTGTGTTATGAAGGGGCAGAGAAGATTTACGAGTGGATCGTGCCGCATCCGCACGCCGCAATCGCGGCAGAGCAGAGCAGTGATGCCGAGGAGATTTTGCGGCTTGAGCGCGACAAGATCCGTTCGGCGGTGCGTACCGATTTTATTCTCTCCATCGAGATTATCGTCATCGCGCTGGGAACGGTGATGGAGCAGAGTCTGGTGGTACAGGTGGCAGTGGTGAGCTTCATTGCGCTGCTTGCTACGGTTGGGGTGTACGGCTTGGTGGCGCTTTTGGTGCGGATGGATGATGCGGGGTTTTATCTGCAGGGCAGGGGCTACGAGCGTATCGGCGCACTGCTGGTATCGGCGCTGCCCAAAGTGATCCGCGTGCTGGGCGTGGTGGGGACGGTTGCCATGCTGCTGGTGGGCGGCGGGATGTTTGTACACCATATCGACGCGGTGCACGAAGCCTTACATGGGCTGCCTTCGCTACTGGCCGATCTGCTTGCGGCGCTTGTGGTCGGCGCGGCGGCTGTGGGGGTGGTGAAGCTTTTTGGAAGGTTGAGCGCCAAAGCAAAGGCGTAAGGCTTACATGTAAGCAAAAGGAGAGACGATGCGCTTGTTGTGGATATTGTGTTTTTTCGGGCTGATGCTTTGCGCTGTACCCAACCGCCTCATTCACGAAGAGTCGCCTTATCTGCAACAGCACGCGCACAACCCCGTGGCGTGGTATGCGTGGGGCGATGCGGCCTTTGCGCGGGCCAAAAAAGAGGGTAAGCCGATCTTTCTCTCCATCGGCTACAGCACCTGTCACTGGTGTCATGTGATGGCCGAGGAGTCTTTTGAAGATGCGCAGGTAGCCAAGCTGCTCAACCGTGATTTTATCGCGATCAAGGTCGATAAAGAGGAGCTGCCGCATGTGGACAAGCACTACCAAAACCTGCATCTGCTCCTTAAAAAGCGCAGCGGAGGCTGGCCGCTGAGTGTGGTACTGAGCGAAGAGGGGGATGCCTTTTTTATAGCGACCTACATTCCCAAAGAGGATGGTTACGGATCGCAGGGCTTGCTTACGCTCTTGCCCGAGATTGCCGCGCGTTATGGTGCCAAACGTGATGAGACCATCGCTTATGCCAAAGCCGTCGAGGCGTTGATGCGCGATGTGGGTAGGGGCGAGCACAACGCGACGCTCGATCTCACTCTGGTGAGAAAAGCGCTGGACGCCAATGCGGCGCTGTATGATACGCTGCATCACGGTTTTTCGGATGCGCCCAAGTTTCCCGAGGCTTCGCGCCTTGCTCTGCTCTTTGATCTGTGTCGCTTGAGTCGTGATGCACGCGGTTGTGAGATGGCCCACAATACGTTGAGTGCGATGGCGCGCGGAGGGATCTATGATCAGATCGACGGGGCATTTTTCCGCTACAGCGTCAACGCCACATGGCAGCTTCCCCACTTTGAGAAGATGCTCTATACCAATGCGGAACTGATCGTGCTTTATGCTCGCGCCTATGCGCTCAAACCCGATCCGCTCTATGCGCGTATCATCCATGAGAGCATTGCGGAGCTCAAAAAGCGTTTTGGACACGAGGGGCTCTACCTGAGTGCCAGCGATGCGCGCAGCGAGGGTGAGGAGGGGCGCTACTTTTTGCATGAGCGCGATGATTCGCTTGCCGCGCTGATACAAGGCGGCTTGAAAGAGGCAGAGGCGGCAAGAGCACTCGACGCTCTGGGGATTGTGCCAGACGGTAACCTAAGCAACCCCTATATCGCCGCTGTGATCGAGCCGTCTTTGCTGGAGCGCGCCAAAGTGCTGCTGCGCCAAGAGCGTGCCAAACGCCCCTATCCCTTTGTCGATCCCAAGATCATCACTTCATGGAACGCCATGATGGCGGTGGCGCTTTTTGAAGCCTCCGCGCTCGATCCGCGCTACGGCCAAGAGGCGTTGGCGCTGCTTGATGCGCTAGAGGCCAAACTCTATGATAAAGGCGAACTCTACCACCAAAAGCTCGCAACCAAGCCGCCGCAACAAAAGGCGCTGCTGGAGGATTATGCCTACATGATCCGCGCCGAACTGCGTGCCTATGCCTACCGTTTTGATGAGGGCAGACTCCTCAAAGCCCATCAGCTCAGCGAGCGTGCGGTAGAGCGCTTTTACCGTGGCGGTCACTGGTATCTCTCCGATGACGGCTTTGATGCGCTTGCTGATCTGAGCGATCGCTACTACACCGCGCCGCTTTCGGTGATGCTGCACAATCTGCTTGATCTTGCGCTCTTGCAAGGCCAAATGGAGTACTACCGTTTGGCACAAAAAACGCTGGAGCGCTTTGGCGGCCTGATCGAAAATGAAAGCGCCGCTTATCCCCACGCCACCCGCGCCATGTTGCGCCTGCTGCAAGGTGATGTGCTGCTCAAAGTTCCTCAAACAGCGCTACTTCAGCCCATCGACTACCCCTATCTGCTGCTCAAACGCGAAGCGACGCCCGAGTATATGGCCTGCACCATCGGGAGCTGTTTTGCACAGGAGAAGGCGCTTGAAAAGATCAAAGCGGCGATTGAGCGGCGCGCTCCTTGAGGCTTACATGTAAGATTGATTGATGATACCCAAAAGACCGAAGGCAAGCACCAACAGCACGATCGGTACCTTTTTGCTTGAAAGCGCCAGATAGCCTAGCACCGCCAGTGCCATCTCCTGCGTACTATGGACGGCTGAGAGAAAGATCGGATCATACAGCGCGGCGAGCAAGATGCCTACGACGGCGGCGTTGACCCCGATGAGTGCGCCGCTAAGACGGGGCATGGTGCTGTAGCGCTCCCATGAACGCCCAAAGGCCAGAATCAGCAAAAAACCCGGAGCGAAGATGCCCAGCGTGGCGATGAGCGCGCCGAAGATCGGCGCATCAGGGGCGAGTTCGGCACCTAAAAAGGTCGCAAAGCTAAACATCGGCCCCGGCACCGCCTGAGCCAGCGCATAACCCAGCATAAAACGCTCATGCGAGAGTGCTTCGCCCACGCTCTCTTGCAGCAGCGGCAGCACCACATGACCGCCGCCGAATACGAGGCTTCCGGCATGGTAAAAAGGTGCGGCGATGCGCTCATCGATGAAGTCCAGCGCGACAAAGAGCAGCGCAAATACGACAAGGGCTATCTTGCCCAGCGACCCCTCTTTTTGGGTCTCGCTAGGCGCTTGGCTGCGCAGCGTCAGGGTGCCAAAAAGCGCCGCACCGACAAGCACCCCCATCTGCACTGCCGCGCCGCCAAAAAGCCACAAGGTCGTGGCGCTCAGCAGGGCAATAGCGCGCGTCTGGGTCGTGGCGGCAAAGCTGCGCCCCATCCCGAGCAGGGCATCAAAGACTACCACGACCGCCAAGAGCTTGAGCCCCTCTATGGCTCCGTGTATGAGCGCCGAGTCGCCGACGACATAGAGCGAAAAGCCGAGCATCAAAAGCGCCGAGGGGAGGGTGAAACCGACAAACGCGGCGAGTCCGCCCCAAAACCCGCCATGAAGTAACCCGATGGCAAAGCCGAGCTGACTCGAAGAGGGGCCGGGGAGAAACTGGCACAAAGCGAGCAGCCGCCCAAAACGCGCCTCATCAAGCCACCCAAGACGCTCTACAAACGCAAGCCGAAAGTAGCCGACATGCGCGACAGGCCCGCCAAAACTGCTCAGACCCAAAAGCAAAAAGCGCCAAAAGATCTCAAGGGTGCGCATCTACGCCTCTTTTGAGGTGTCGTTGAAAAAGAACGCGCGGTTGGCGTCGAAGTTTTTGACCAGCGTCGCAAAGCACTCCGCCATCTCGCGGATGGTCTCGATATTGGGTTCGATATAGACCTTGTTGCCCTTTTTCTCCACCGTGATGATCCCCGCTTCGCGCAGCTCCTTGATATGGCTTGAGATGGTCGGCAGTGAGAAGTTGAAGTGCTCCGCGACGGTGCTGACGCAGGTGGCGATGGGGTTGACCTCAACCCCCTCTTGTTTTTTGTCGAGCGAGCAGGTGTAGCCGCCCGTGAAGACGTTTTTGAAGATCAAAAAGCGGGTCTCGTTCCCGAGGGCTTTGAAGATCTTGAGTTTTTGGTGCATATCGAGCATGGGTTGCCTTCGTTTTTTGAAGCTGTTGGACGGGATTATAGCATGAGGATAAAAGCTGATATTAATTAGCTATTTAGCTTATTATGAAATTTACGTTATTTTTATATTCAAAGACTACAATACTTGTTGTATCGGAGGCTAAGCCCCCTAATCAAAGAATTCAAACCATCGTCAAGGAGAGTGTATGACAACCATCATTTTAAATCATCCGCCCTATGACGGCACGGATGTCACGTGGAACGCGCTGCGTCTGGCTAAAACCCTGTACCAAAGCGGTGAGCCGGTGCGGCTTTTTTTGATGAACGACGCCGTCGATCTGGCGCGAGACGTTACATGTAAGCCCGAGGGCTATGAATACGATCTGGTAGCCATGCTTAAAAAACGCTACGCCGAGGGGATCGAGGTGCAGGTTTGCGGTACATGTAACGCCCGTTGCGGTATCTACAAAAACCACCCCTATTTCGATGAGCGGCTCAGCTCGACGATGCAGGTGCTTGCCGATTGGGTCATTAGTAGTGATAAAGTTTTGAGCTTTTAGGAGTGGACATGAAGAGGATTTTAATCGTATGGATGGTTGCAGCTTCAGCGCTGCTGGCCGAATTTGATTGGGCGGCGTCGTATGAGGCGGGCTTGGCGGAGGCCAAGCAAGAGGGCAAAAAGGTGATGCTGATGTTCTCAACCCAAACGTGCAAGATGTGCAACTACATGAAAAAAACAGTTTATGAAGATGAGCGGGTGGGGGAGTATATCGACGCCTTTTTTATCCCTGTAGAGGTCGATATCGAGCGCCATCCGAATAAATACGGCTATAAGGTGATCGGCACGCCGACGTACTATTTTCTTACCCCAGAGGGTGAGCCAATCGGGCGCATGATGGTGGGCGGGGCGGACGCCGATGGGTTCTTAGAGCAGCTTCAAAGCGTGAACCGACCATGAGAGCATTTTGGATGCTTCTGCTGTGCGCCACGGTTTACGCTGACGACACGGCGCGTCTTGAAGCGATTGAGGCACGCCTGAAGCAGCTTGAGCCGCGTTATGATCTGAGTTTTCCCGGGCAGTACCGCGTCAATTTTTACAGCATCGACAACGACCATGCGGGTGAGGAGCGCCAAAACGCCTACCGCGCGCGCATCCGCCAAAACGTCGATATCCGCTTTGACGATCATCTCAGCAGCTCCGTGCGGTTTCAGCTCAACCACTCCAACGCTTCCACGACCGACGCCAAAGACGCGAGCGGCAACGGGGTGCTGATCCGCCACGCCTATGTTGATTTTGCCCCAAGTTCTGCGCATCATTGGCGCGGCGGGTTTGTGCCGCTCAAAGAGTACCACCACGATCTGCTCTACAGCGCAGCTTGGGGGTATAACCCGCTGGCCTTTGAGGGCTTTAGCGCCCTAGACGGTGCATGGAGCGTGCACTATAGCGCCGCGCAGCTTCAAGAGGGGGATGAGCGCATCGGCGAGGATGACTTGCTGCACTATCAGGTCGATCTGCGCTACAACGAAGCAGCTACACTCTCATCAAGCGTGCTGGAGGTGCCTTATAATGGCGATTCGGCCTACCATGTCAACGCCGCGTTTGCTTTGGGGTTTGATCTAAGCCGTATGCTGACATGTAAGGCCGATCTGCTTTATAGCCACAGCGACGGCGCACTCTTTGCGCATGGGCGTGACGCACAGGGCTTTGCGGCGCTTTTTGAGTTAGCGGCACATTTTGACGCGCAGAGCCATGAGCTGCTGCTCACCCACGCAAGCGGCGAGAAAGAGGGGGCGGGCTTTTTGGTGCCGCTCGCCTTTGCCAAAACCAACTCCTACTGGGGCTATACGGCGATCATGACCGTGATGCCCCAAAGCGACACGGGCTTTGCCGCCGATTCGATCAACGTCTCCAATAACGGTTATGGCCTAAGCAGCGCTCAGTGGCGCAGCCGACTCAGGCTCGATCCTACCACGACACTACAACTTAGCGGCGGTTGGTTTGGCAATACCGAGGCCAAAGGGCGCAGCGCTGAAGTGGGCAGCGAGGTAATGGCGATGCTCTCGTATAAGCTGCATCCTTTGCTTGGTCTTGATATCGGCGCAAGCTACGCCGTGTTGCATGATAGCCTTAGTGGTTATGCGCAGGGCGTCGTCGGAAGCACCGCGTTTAATGGTGATGAGACGCGTATCAAGTCGGGGCTCTTTGGACGGGTGCAGGCAGAGTTTTAATTTCGGCGCGTTATTATTACCTTTATGAATAATATCGGCTTTGAATATCCCTACCTATTAGCACTCATTCCCTTTTTCTGGTGGTGTTTGCTTACATGTAAAGAAAAATTGCAGTGGCGCTATTTTGTGCATCTGCACCTCTTTGAACCCGCCAAGCCCTGGATTCGGCGTGAATGGCTGCTGAAGCTTTTGATCCTCTCTTTGCTGGTGGTCGCGCTTGCCTCTCCCGTGCGTTTTGACAGCCGCAGCCCGAGTGAGCGCAGCGGGATCGATATCGTCCTCTCTCTTGATGGCAGCGGGTCGATGAACGCTTCGGGATTTGATGAAAAAAACCCCAGAGCCACGCGCTTTGAGGTGGTACAGCAGATCGCGCAGGCCTTTATCCTCAAGCGTTTTGGTGATAATGTGGGGGTGGTGCTCTTTGGGGATTACGCCTTTATCGCCTCGCCGGTGACCTATGAGAAGGAGATCGTCGCGGAGATGATCGGCTATCTCTCCCACGGCATGGCGGGCAACAACACCGCCATCGGCGAGGGGCTGGCCCTTTCGCTGCGCGCGCTCGAGCGCTCCAAAGCCAAAAACCGTGTCGTCATCTTGCTCACCGACGGCGAACACAACAGCGGGCGTATCGCCCCCAAAGAAGCGGTGGAGATGGCCAAAGCGCGCGGCGTGAAGCTCTATAGTATCGGCATCGGCAAGGAGGGAGAGTTTGACTCTGCGCTTTTGGAGATGATCGCGGATGAGGGAGGCGGCGCGTACTTTAGCGCAGTGGATAAAGAATCACTTGAGGAGGTCTATGCGCAGATCGATGCCCTTGAGCCCTCACCCATCAAAAGCAGGGGGTATCTGGTGAAGGAGTTCTATTTTGCTTATCCGCTGCTTTTATCTCTGGCGCTCTTGTGGCTTTTGCTGCACGCTCGGAGGCACGCATGAGCTTTTTAGCGCCGATGTGGCTCTGGCTGCTAGGCTTTTTCGCACTCTATCTCTATGCCGCCAAAACCTTACATGTAAGGGAGCGTAAAACGCTTTTGATGGCGCTCTCGATCCTCTTTGGCATCATCGCTCTTTCGCGTCCCGCGCTGCCTCAGGCACCTGCCACCCTGACACAAGAGGGGCGCGACATCATTATCGCCATCGATCTGAGCTACTCGATGCAGGCCTCCGATCTCGCCCCCACGCGCCTCGCCTACGCCAAAACGCTGCTGCGCGATCTTATCGGTGCCAATACCAAAGACCGCTTTGCCATTATCGGCTTTACCACGAGTGCCATCATCCTCTCGCCGCTGAGTGATGATCGTGAACTGTTGCTGCACCTCTTTGAGGGGCTCGATGAGTCGCTGATTCTGACCAAAGGCTCCAGCATCATGAGTGCGCTGGAGCTGAGCCGTCGCATCTCCAGCGCCCCTAACCCTGCCGTACTGCTGCTCAGTGACGGCGGCGATGAGGAGCGCTATGAGAAAGAGGCGGCGTTTGCGAAGGCTGGGGGCTTACATGTAAGCGTTGCCCTGCTTGCCGGCGAGGCGGGTTCGAGTATCACACAAAGGGATGGGTCGCTGCTCAAAGATGAGCACGGCGATATCGTTATCTCCCGCGCCAACAACGCCGTGCGCGCCATCGCCGAATCGACGGGGGGCAGCTTTTTGATGCGCCCTAGCAGCGCGGAGTTGACGATATGGCTTGGCAGCTTGGAGGGGAGCGATTTCGCGCAGGAGAAAGAGGTGGCGCAGCACTTTGAGCTCTTTGGGTTCTTGGTGGCGCTCTCCTTGCTCTGCGCTCTTCTGGCCTTTACGACACTTGGGGTGCGCGTACATGTAATGCTTTTAGCGCTCTTTTTGGGCGCAAACGCAGAGGCGGGCGTGCTTGATTTTATACGGTTGCATCTGGCGCAGAGTGCGTATACGCAGGAGCGTTTTGAGGATGCGGCGCGTCACTTCGGCGCGGTCGATTCTGCTCAGGCGCGCTTTAACGCCGCGAGCGCACTCTATAAAGCAGGCAAATACGAAGAGGCGTTAACGCTGCTGCGTAGCCTTAAAAGCGCCGATGCGCACTTCAAGGCGCTGATCTTTTACACCATGGGTAACTGCCTGATTCGCCTCCAAGAGTTCAAAGAGGCGCGGGAGATGTTTATGAAATCGCTCACCCTCAAAGAGGATTCTCAGGCCAAAGAGAATCTGCTCGCCATCATGGAGACGCAGGAGCAAGACCATATGATCACCGGACGCCAAAAGGGCAAGGAGCGTGCCCAAAGCCAGAGTGAAGAGAGCAGCCAAAAGGGACCGCGCAAAGAGGGGGGCAGCTCCAATATGGAGGTCGATGCCGCAGGCTCAGCGGATAGCGACGGGGGCAAAGAGGTGCAAGGCGAGGAACGGCTTAGTTTTGGGCAGAGCAAAAGCAAACTCTCAAGTCGCCAGTATGAGCTGATCAATCAAAGGAGTGTAAATGAAACGAAGCCTTGGTAGCCTCTTGGCGCTGGTGCTTTCGCTCTACGCGGAGGTGCGCTTTGAGGTAGCGTGCGATCGGCGCGAGGTGGTGGTAGGAGAGCCGACATGGGTGCGCTACAGCGCCTATTTTGACGACGAGGCCTTTACGACGACGCTTGCGCTCTCGCTGGATTCCGACGCGCAGATTATCGATTACGGCACACATGACAGTGTGATAGACGGCAAGCGCGAAAGCCATTTTGAGTATCTTGTGGTGCCCAAGAGTGCCGGAGCGCAGGAGATTAAGGGAGAAGCGACGCTGCGCACCACCACGCGCGGTCAGATCGAAAATGCGGTGATCGGGCGCGATAACGTGCAGGGCTATCAGTTTACGACGCGCACCCAAGCGCTCCCTTCACTCGCTCTGGTAGTTGGTGCCAACGACGCGGTGATGCTAGGTGATCTGAAGCTCTCCGTTGTGCTCTCGGGAGCGCAGATCAAGGCGTATGAGCCTTTACATGTAACGATCACGCTCGAGGGCAATGGAAGTCTGGAGCGCTTTGCGGCGTTTACGCCGCGCATCGAGGGGGTAGAGCTCTTTAGCGAAGCGCCGCAGCATGATTGGCGCTTGTGCCATGAGGGGCAGTGTGGCAAGGTGGTGCAGAAGATCGCGCTGGTGGCCCAAAAAGATTTTGTCCTCCCCTCTTTTGAGCTGGAGCTCTTTAATACCCGCACGCGCAGCCGCGAGACGCTGAAGTTTGACGCGACCCCCATTGGCGCTGAGGCCCCCTACGCGCCCCAAAGCCTGCTCGATGCCGATGCGCCGCGTGCTTGGGATTTGAGTTGGCTTAATGGCCTGCTGGGCTTGGTGCTGGGCATCGCTTTAGGGTGGGTGGCGCGTGATCGGCTGATGCGCCGCGCTCAAGTGCGCAGAGCGCCGCAACTGCCTCAAGAGCCAAAGGTGCTGCTGGTGCATTTCGCCCTTGAAGGGTGCGATGCGGCGCTGCTGGATCAGGCGGAGCGCGAGCTTTGGAGCCGCGCCAAAATTGTGCGCACATTTCAAAAGGAGCAACGATGAAACGACTGATACTAGCGGTGCTATGCGCGGCAGGGCTCTTAGGGGGAACCATTTTGCAAGACGGCGCATTCATACAAGCGGCGGCTTCGGGTAAAACGGTGCTGATGCTTTACAGTACCAAGGGATGCCCCGAATGCGCCTATATGAAAGAGAAGGTCTTTATTGATCCCGAAGTAGCGGAGCGTCTGACGCGCGATTTTGTCATCATCGAAAAGGATATCAACCGTGACGAGTTGCCGGAGGGTTTTGCGTACATCGGTATTCCGACACTCTTTGTTCTTGATGCCAACGGATCGCTGATCGAAACGGTCATCGGGTCGCGCCGCGCGGGGGTCTTTGCGCAGATACTCGATACCATTAAAGAGGCGGGGCGATGAAGAAGTTGTTGGTTTATATGGCGTGGATCGGATCGCTTTGGGCATTTGATGCGCAGGATCTAAAGCGTTTGCGTGAGGAGCAGAGCTGCCCGCGCTGCGATTTGCGCGGTGCCGATCTAAGCGGTATGGAGCTGATTGGTGCTGAGTTACAGGGGGCCGATCTACGCGGTGCGCTTCTTGACGGTGTGGAGCTGGTCGCCGCAGAGCTTGACGGCGCTGATCTCTCCGGTGCGTCGCTGCGCTCGGCCAATCTCTGGAAAGCAGAGTTGCGCTCTGCCAACCTTACGCGCGTAGCGGCGCAAAAAGCGAATTTCAAAGGGGCGCATCTGCAGCGCAGCGAGATCGTCGAGGCGAACCTCTCCGGCGCTAAACTCTGGAAAGCAAGACTGGGTGAGGCACAGATCGTGCGCAGCGATTTTAAAGACGCTGAACTGGGGGATGCGACGCTAAGCCGAAGCGATTTGCGCGATTCACTGCTGGACGGGGCGATTTTATGGAAAACCCATCTTGTACATGTACGGATGACTCCGGCGCAGTGCCGCTATGCCCAAAGCGAAGAGGCAGATCTGAATGCAACCCTCTGCGAAGAGTAAGAAAAGGCTACTAAATAATAATAATTTTCCTTTAAGTGCCCAAACGCTACTATTTTGTCGCAAATTCACCTAAAGGCGCACAATGAAAACCATTATTCTTTCTACTTTAGTCGCTTCAAGCCTGATGGCTTCTAGCATGGTCAAAACCGCCGTCGAAGCGGGCCTTGCCCCTATTCCTGCCAGCCAGAGCGAGCTGTTAAAGCTTATCGACAACCCTAAAAACCCCATCACCGATGCCAAAGTCGAGCTGGGGAAAATGCTCTACTTTGAACCGCGCCTCTCCAAAAGCGGCCTCATTAGCTGTAACACCTGTCACAACCTCGCCGAAGGCGGCGATGACGGCGTAAGCGCGGCAATCGGGCACAAATGGACGGCCAATCCGCACCACCTCAACTCGCCCACTGTGTACAACTCCGTCTTTTTCAGCGCCCAGTTCTGGGACGGACGCGACCCCAACCTCGAAAAACAGGCCCAAGGCCCGATCCAAGCGCACCCCGAGATGGCCGCTACGACCGATCACGTCGAAAAGACGGTCAACTCCATGCCCGAATATGTCCGCGCATTCAAAAAAGCCTACGGCGCGGATGTGACCATCACCTTTGAAAAAGTGGCCGACACCATCGCTACTTTCGAGCGCACCCTTGTGACCCCTTCACGTTTTGATGAGTATATGAACGGCTGCGAAAAAGCGATGAGCAAAGAGGAGCTAGAGGGTATGAAGACCTTCATCGACAAAGGCTGCGCGACGTGTCACAACGGCGTAGGCATGGGCGGCTCGATGAACATGTTCCCGGTCATGGGTCAGTTCAAACACGCCAACGTCGGCGATTTCAAAGGCGACGCCAACGGTATGGTCAAAGTCCCCACATTGCGCAACATCACCCAGACCGCCCCGTACTTTCACAACGGCACCGTATGGAGCCTAGCAGAGACAATCAAGATCATGGGCGAAACCCAGCTGGGTATCAAAATCAGCGACAAAGAGGCCGCGCAGATCGAGACCTTCCTTGGCGCGCTTGAGGGCGAAAAACCAGCCATAACCTTGCCGATGCTTCCCGCTTCCACCGCTAAAACCCCACAACCGCAAATGAACTAAATAGACTTTACATGTAACGTATGCGTTACATGTAAGCCGTTTGGCTAGAGCGCTTTGAGCGTCCCTGCTTGGCCTTTCCAGATGCGCTCTTCATCACCACCTATACACCCATTGCCGAGTACAAATCTTCCCTTGCCCATCGCTTTGCGCTCTTTGATAAAGTAATCAAAGGCAGTGAAGGCGTCGGTTGGTTTTTGGCTGTTTTGCGTCGAAAAGAGCGCTTCTAGCTGCGCTACCTCGGGATGATGCAGGCAGATTTCGGCATCTAGGTATTTCGCTTCTGTCGTGTAGGTGTCTTTGCCCCGAAAGTAGATCATCTCGCGCGCCTCTTTTTTCTCGCTATATAGCGCGACGTTTTGGAGTCTGAATCCAGCGTCGTATTTGTTGTAGATGCCGCCGCCTTTGACGAAAGCAGTAAGGTTGCGGATGGTAGGAAGTGTCGCGTTGGTCTCTTCGGTCGCGATGTGGTCGCTGTCGTTACCGAACTCCATGATCGCGGAGTCGTGGTTGTTAGTGCTGTCTACCCTCTTTTGTTCGACCCATACGTCGCTGATCGTTCCGCGATAGCCCAAGTCGGCGTCGATGGAGTCATCCATCGCGTTGTAAACATACAGGCCGTTGACATTCGCCGTGCCGCCCCAGATTTCGAGTCCGTCGTCTTTGCCGCCGATGATGGCGATATTTTGCAGCACGGTGCCCGATCCGACACCCGCAAGCGAGAGGCCGTTGAGCTCTTTGTCTTTTTTGACCTTAAAGCCCGTGTGTTTAATCACGACGTACTCTAAAAACCCCGAGGAGTCGTTGTCATGTGTGTGATCGCTGCTGCCAAAAGCGATCTCTTCGTCTGCCTCGTAACGGTTGTCGCTGCCGTGGGTGTAGGCGCTTCCGGCGATGACGACGCCGCCCCATTCACCGGCACCATCAAAAGAGGAGAAGCCCAGCAGCTCCGTTTGCGAGGTAAAGGTGATGGGTTGACCAAGGGTGCCTTTGGCAACGATCTTGGCACCCGGAGCAATGACGAGATAGGAGTAGAGGCTGCAACCGGCCAAAGTAGTGCCTGCTTCGATGGTTAAGGTGGCGTTGTTACTCACACGGACCCGTCGGTCGATGCCGTAGACTTTAGAGGCAGAGAGCGTCACATCTGAGGTGATCTCGTTGGGCAGCCGCTCGTTTACGGCTACACTGTCGCAGTTACCCATGTCTGCGCCGGCATGGAGCGCAACAGCAAGAGAGAGAAAAGCCGAAACTAAATGGATCATTGATTATAACTCCTGCTAATGTTTATAATGATTTATATAAAAGAGTGGAACTATAAAAGAGAAGGATTACCGCTGTGTTACGTATGGATGAGAGGGGGGTTAGCCCTCGTGGTTGTTGCGGTTGGTATTTTTAAGATACATCGACATCCCCACCAGCAGCATAAAGACTCCTGTGATGATAAAAAGAGCATCGATGAGTTTGTCGGGTTCGGTGATGGCAAACTTAAAGACCAGCATCAGCGCTTCGATGGAGAGGGCGATGATGATGGAACCCAAAAAGCGCACCATCGTTTTGTGGGTGTCAAAAGAGCCCGATTCACGGTGTTTGCCCATCACCTCCTCTTCATAAAGCGTCTTGACCAGATCGAAGATCGCCAGCGAGAGGGTGAGCAAGATGGTCGCTTCGAAGATGTCGTTGATCTGTAGCGCGTGGTAGTCTGAACCGTACATTACGAAGGCTTCTACCCCTTTGACAAAGAGCAGCAGCGCGACCATGGCCAGCGCAACGGTAAAGGCGGCGTAGGTGTAGCGGAAAAATTTGCCTGCCAGCGAGTTCATGGCGGTAGGGTGGGCGATGCGCAGCACTTCGCCAAGGGGCATATCCATGCAGGCGACGTAGTGAATGTGGCCGTTTTCATCAAAGATGGGCTGTGAAGCGGTGACGCAGAGCTCATTGGAGATCAGCGAGGGATAGGGGTCGGTGATGGTGCAGCGCTTTTCACGCATGGTGCGGTAGTAGTAGGCGCGGTCGCTGCGGATGCGTCCGGCGTCTTCGTCTAGCTGACCGTGTTTGAGATAGGTGGGCGATACCTGTACGCCGCGCTCATCGAGTAGATAAACCCCTTCGCAATCAGCCAGATCGCCCTTGATCTTGAGTAGCCGAGCGGTGATCGCTTCGGGCGTGATCGCGGGGAGGCGGTTGGGGAGGTTTTTGGAGAAGAGGTAGCAAAAATAGGCGCGGATTTTGACGCGGGATTCGGAAAAGTGCTGAATGTCTCGAGCGACCATAAGAGAACCTTTGAAGTGGAGTGCGCAGCGATTATAGCAAAAAGCTTTAGCGTATCCGTATCAAAAATTAATCAACCATTTACCGCACTTGACTAGTATAGCTCTCTCAAATTTTTCAAGGTGTCACATGAACAGTACAATCGCTACAATCAAAGCCGAAGTCGCCAAAGTGGTGGTCGGTCACGAAAAGATGATCGACGCCCTGCTCATCGGTCTGCTGTGTGAAGGGCATATCCTGATTGAAGGCATTCCGGGGCTGGCCAAGACCACGACCGTCAAAGCCCTCTCCGAGGCACTGGGGCTGGGCTTTAAGCGGGTGCAGTTTACCCCCGACCTGCTGCCTAGTGACATTTTGGGCGCGGAGATCTACGATCCAAAAGCCAACGAATTCAAGATCAAACACGGTCCCATCTTCACCAATCTGCTCCTTGCCGATGAGATCAACCGCGCTCCGGCCAAGGTGCAATCGGCTCTGCTGGAGGTGATGCAGGAGCGTCAGGTCACCATCGGGGATGAGAGCTTCAAGCTCACGCCGCCCTTTTTTGTCATGGCGACGCAAAACCCCATCGAGCAAGAGGGGGTCTATCAGCTCCCCGAAGCGCAGCTGGATCGCTTTATGATGAAGTTACATGTAGGCTACAACACCCAAGAAGAGGAGCTTGAAATCGCGCGGCGCATCGCCAACAAACGCTCCGAGCCGATCCGCAGCGTCATTACGCTCGAAGAACTTGAAACGCTCAAGCGCAGTGTCGCGGCGGTACATATGGACGCGGAGGTCGAGAAGTACATCATCGAGCTCATTACCGCAACGCGTCACCCTGAGCGCTATGGACTGAGTGAGCTAAAAGGCAAGATCCAGTTCGGTGCCAGTCCGCGCGTGAGTATCGATATGTTCAAGGCGGTCAAAGCGATGGCCTTTTTGCGCGGCAAAGAGTTCGTGACTCCGGTAGACATCGCCTATATCGCCAAAGAGCTGATGCGCCACCGCATCGTGCTCACCTACGAGGCCGAGGCCGAGGGGGTCACCACCGACGCCATCATCGAGCAAGTGATCAAAGCGGTGCCGATTCCCTAAATGAGCCGACTTCAAAAAATCCTGATCCGCGCCCGCCGTCAGGTCTTTAGCGAGATGGTGGGCAACAACCCCTCCATCTTCCACGGCGAGGGCTACGACTTCATCGAGATGCGCGAGTACCAGCACGGCGACGATATACGCCATATCGACTGGAACATCACCGCCAAGATGCAGCGTCCTTACGTGAAGGTCTTTCGCGAAGAGCGCGAGCTCAACGTCGTGATGGCCACCATGCTCTGCGGCAGTGTGCATTTCGGCTCCAAGGTCTTCAAGCAAGAGACGATCGCGGAGCTGGTGGCGCAGGTGGGCTTTTCGGTGCTGCGCAACGGTGATCTGCTCAGCCACTACCTCTTTGCCGATCGGCTTTATGGGCATGATCGCCCCGCCAAAAAGCTCTTTGCCCTGCACAAGCAGGTTGCCGATGTGCTTAATTTCGATGCGCTGGGCAAAAAGGCGGATTATGCGCTGATGGCGCGCACCCTTTTTGATCGGCTGCGGCGTAAATCGCTCATCATCGTGATCGGCGATTTTTTTGAGATTCCCGATTTTCGGCTGTTGGCCAAAAAACATGAGGTGCTGTGCCTCATTGTGCGCGACCGCCTTGAGGAGCATCCGCCCGTGATGGGTTTTAGTGCGCTGAGCGACCCTGAAAGCGGCATGATGCTTGAGGGTGATTTCAACCGCTCCAGCGTCGCCGCCTACGCCGCGAAGGTCGCCGCGCACGACCGTGCGCTCTTTGAGCGGCTGCGCAAAGATCAGATCCGCTTTACCAAAATCTACACCGACGACGTTGCAGGGGTGAAGCTGCGCCGTCTTTTTGAAGGACGCTGATGGATACGTCTCACCTTCCCGCTCTGCCGCTCTCAGCGCCTAGTGCGCCGGACATTCCGCTGCATGACATCAAGCCGCTTTTAGAGGTGAGCGACTATTCGCTTTATCACTTCATCGGCGTCGTAGCGGCTGCGGTCATTGTCGTGGCCGCGCTGCTCTTTTGGATATGGCGCCGTTTCGTGCAGAGCCGCAAAGCTACCGCGCGTAAAATTGCCTATGCCGCGCTCAAAGCGGTCGATTTCTCCGATCCCAAAGCCGCCGCCTACGCTATTACCCGCCACGGACATCTGTTTGAGCACGACGGCGAGCGGCAGCGCGAGGCCTTTGCGCATCTGTGCGGCCTGCTTGAGGCCTACAAATACCGCCCCCGCGTGGAGATGATTGATGAGCAGACACGGGGGTACTATGAGAATTTCGTAGGGATGATCGATGTTTGAAGGGTTCTACTTCGAATTCCCCAAGGCGGCGCTGCTGTTGCTGCTCTTTTTGGGATGCGCCAAACTCTGTCCGCTGCGCCCTACGACGCTCTATTTTCCGCATCTGTCGCAGTTCGCGCAGGCTAGCGTGCCGGCGCAGTATTGGCTGCGGCTGCTCAAATGGAGCGGGATTGTGCTGCTGGTGCTCACACTCATGTCGCCGGTGCGCGACGAGCAGATCACGCTCGATCCGACGGAAGGGTATGACATCGCACTGGTGCTGGATCTGAGCCAGTCGATGGCGGCGCCCGGTTTTGACCCCGCCAACCCCTCGGCCAACCGTTTTGATACGGTGCGCGCGATCGTGCGCGACTTTATCGCGCAGCGGGGCAACGACAATCTGGCGATGGTGGTCTTTGGAGCCTACAGTTTCGTGGCCTCTCCGCTCACCTATGACAAGCAGATACTCGGTCGCATCCTCGATCAGCTCTACATCGGTATGGCCGGAAAACATACGGCGCTTTATGAAGGGGTGGCGCAGGGGGTAGGGCTGATGCAAGGCTCTAAAGCCGCCAGCCGCATCGCCATCGTGCTTACCGACGGTCACAACACCCCCGGCGGACGCATTTCGCTCGATGTGGCGGTCGATCTTGCCAAAAAAGAGGGGATCAAACTCTACCCCATCGGCATCGGCGCTCCGGGTGAATACAACGGCGAGGTGCTGATGCAGATGGCCAAAGAGACCGGCGGTGAGGCCTTTGCCGCGCAGAGCGCCGCGCAGCTTCGTCAGATTTATGAGACCATCGACGCGCTGGAGAAGTCCAAGATCGAGCGCGAGAGTCTAGAGTATCTCAAATACTATTACATGTACCCGCTCTTCGGCGCTTTTTTCGCGCTGCTGGGGTATGTCTATCTGCGCAGCAAAAAGGGGTGGTAAGTGAATTTTTTGCATCCTGAATTTCTCTATCTGATGTTTCCCGTGCTCTGCGTGCTTTTTTTCTTTCTCATTACGGGCCGCTCTAACGCGCTGGCGGTGTTTAGCCCCGAAGTGCTAAGCCGTCTGCGCTGCGAGACGCACAGCCTGACGCCCCGCGCACGCAACGCCCTCTTTTTTGTGGCGCTGAGCCTCTTTATCGTTGCGCTTGCCCAGCCCGTGATCGAAGAGGGGCGGGTCAAGATCAAGGCCAAAAGTGCAGACATTATGATCGCACTGGATATCTCCGACTCGATGCTCTGCGAAGACAGTTACCCCAACCGCCTCGAAGCGGCCAAGCGCAAGGTGCTTGATCTGCTGGAACAAGCGCCTAAAGAGCGTATCGGGGTGATGGCCTTTGCCAAGGAGGCCTATCTGGTCGCGCCGCTGAGCTTCGATCACCGCGCCGTGCGTTTTTTACTTCAGCGACTGCAGACGGGCTCCATCACCGAAAAGGGAACGGACTATCTGCATCTGATCGACACCGCCGCCAATACCCTGCGCTCGGATGAGGGGCGTTATCTTTTGCTGCTCACAGACGGCGGGGACGAGGGTGATTTTTCCGAAGCGATCGCGCTGGCCAAAGAGCAAAAGATCACCGTCTTCGTGCTGGGTATGGGAAGCCGACAGGGGGCACCGATCAAGTTATCTGACGGCTCATTTGTCAAACAAGGGGGCAATGTCGTGATCAGCCGCCTTAACGACTCCATATCGGCGTTTGCCACCCAGACGGGCGGCGCCTATATCGAAGCGGTGGGGGATGGACGCGATATCGAGGCGATGATGCGCGAGATCGAGGCCAAGACCGAGCGTCGGGTACTCAAAGAGGAGGAGGTGGTGATGTATCAGCAGCTCTTTTATTGGCCGCTGGGGATGGCCCTTTTGATGTTGTTAATCGCCTTCTCATCACTAGGTAAGCGCCGCACGATGGCAGTGCCGGTATTGGTCGCCATGGTGGCGGGCTTACATGTAAGTGAATCGCACGCCGGCTTGCTCGATTTTCAGCTCCTTTCCGAAGCTAAAGCACGCTATGAAACGGGCGATTTCAACCAAAGTGCGCAGCTTTTTGACGCTTATGCCAAGAATCATCCAAGCGCCGAAGTGCTCTATAACCGTGCAGGTGCGGCTTACAAAGCTGGAAATTACGATGAGGCCGCCGCGACGTATGAGCAGCTTCGTTCAAGCGCGACCAAGCACCGCTTTGAGGTACTGCACAATCTAGGCAACAGTTACGCCAAAAAAGGGGACGCCGAGTCGCTTGCCAAAGCGCTCAAAGCGTATGAAGAGGCGCTCTCGCTCAAAGAAGAACAACCCACCAAAGAGAACCTTGAAGCGGTCAAAAAAGCACTCGAAGAGATGCAAAAGCAGCAGCAAGAGCAGCAAAACCAGCAGTGCGACAACCCCAAAGAGGGCGAGACGCAGCGCGACGATCAAAACGCCACCCAGGATGGGGAGCAAAAAGAGCCTCAACAGGGGGATCAAGGCGGGGAGCGCCAAAAAAGCGAGCCGCAAGAGGGGGCTGATCAAAAAGGGGAGCAGTCCCAAAAGCAAGAGCCTCAAGAGACACCGCAGCAAGAAGATCAACAGCAAGAAGCCAAGCCGCAAGAGGCCCAGAGCAAAGATGCGCCCGACGCCAACGCGACTCAATCGCCGCAAAGCGCGGCCGCGCAGAGCGAGCAGATGAGCGACATGGAGGCCAGAAAATGGCTTGAGATGCTCCAAAACCAGCCCGTAGGCCACCTCTACCGTCTGGGCGAACCCAATTCATACAAGCGAGATCAGAATGATAAACCTTGGTAAATTTCTCTATTTTTGGCTCTTTTGTGCGGTTTTGGCCGAGGCTTCGGGTGTGAGCGCAAAGGTGGACCGCAGCAGCGTGGTGCTGGGAGAACGCGTTGAGCTGCATCTGCAGATCGAGGGCGAGGAGTATGAAGAGCCGCAGCTCTCCAAACTCTGCGGCAGCGAGATTCTCTCGACCGCACGCCGTCAAAATACCCAGATCATCAACGGTACCATTACGCGCAACCAGACCCTAAGCTACTCCTTTATGCCCACCAAAAGCTGTACGATCGATCCGATTGCGGTCAAAATCGACGGCAAATACGCCAGCACCGATCCCATCGCCATCACCGTAACGCAGATGGCCATTACCAAAGACGCTCCGTTCATTCTGGAGATGAAGAGCGAAAAAGCGTCGGTCTATGTCGGTGAACCCTTCAAGATCGAAGTGATCCTCAAACAGCGCCACAACGCCGAAGCGGTCGATTCCAAATTCGCGCCGCCCGAGATGAAGGGTTTTTGGATCAAAGAGGAGCAGCAGGGGCGACGGTTCGAGGAAGGGGAGTATACGCTCACCAAGGTGATCTATGTCGTTGCCGCGCAGCAAAGCGGAACCTTAAGCATCGAGCGCGCCCAGCTTCAGGTGGCATCACGCAGCCATGCGCGCGATGCGTGGGGGCAGTGGTTCCCGCAGTTGCAGTGGCGCAGCTTCTTCTCCAATCCACTCTCGATCGACGTCAAGCCGCTACCCGATGGGGTCAAGCTCTCGGGCAGCTTTAGCATCGAAGCCACACTCGATCGATCCGAAGCCAAAGCGGGCGAAGCGGTCAATCTGACGCTCAGCGTCACCGGCAGCGGCAATTTCGAGGATATCGGATCGCTCAAGCCCTCTATCGACGGCGTGAACGTTTTTGCCGAGGAGCCCGTGATTCAGGGCTATCTCGAAGAGGAGCGCTACCGTGGGTCGTGGACGCAGAAGATCGCTTTGGTGGGCGATGGGGACTTTACGGTGCCGAGCATTGCGCTGGAGTACTTCGACGTGACGCAGCACAAAAAGGTGCGCATCCAGACCGAGCCCTTACATGTAACGATTATCGGCGCTGCGCCTAAAGCCAAAGAGCCGATTCGTATCGAGCGCGGCAGCGAAGCGAGCGAGCCTTTGGCACCCACAAGCACGCTACAGACGGTCCAATGGTGGATGATCGCCTTAGCGTTTGGGCTTGGACTGCTGACAGGTGTGCTGCTCAAGCCTTGGGTGCGCAACAAGGTGCGCAAAGAGCAGCGAGGCAGCGTTCATGTGGACGACCTGCGCGGCGCGCTTGGGGTGCTGATGCGCCATCTTGATGACGTGGAAGCGGCAGAAATGGTCGATCGTCTGGAGCGCAAGCTCTATATGGGTGCATCCGAAGAGATCGACAAAAAGGCGCTCAAAGCGCTTCTAAAAAGGCTAGAATTCTAGCGGCAGCGCTCGGCTTCAAGCGTGAAATAAAAGGTGCTGCCGCAGTGCTCTTCGCTGGAGACTTCCAGCGTACCCCCCATGTGCGTCACCAAAGAGGCGCTGATGCTTAGCCCAAGTCCGGTGCCGCCAAAACGTCTGGTGGTTGAAGAGTCGGCTTGAGCAAAGGGCATAAAGATCTTTTGTTGTCGCTCTTTGGGGATACCGATGCCGGTATCTACCACCGCAAAGCGGATGCGCTGCGTCTGCTCGTTGGTAGATTCAACCCTTACATGTAGGGCTACTTTGCCCTCTTTGGGGGTAAATTTGATGGCATTACTGAGCAGATTGATCAGTACCTGTTTGAGATGTAAGACATCGACGATCAAACACTCTGCGATCTGCTGATCCATCTCAAGCGTGTAGGTGATAGCGCCTTCGCGCGCCTTTTCCGAAAGCAGCAAAAAGGCGCTTTCGACCTCAGAAAAGAGATGGCAGGGGTGGTAGTCGAGCTCGATCTGTCCGCTTTCGATTTTAGAAAAATCGAGTACGTCGTTGATGATGTGCATCAGCGAATCCATCGATTTTCCGATCAACTCGATATAGCGCTTCTGTTTGTCATCGAGCGTTGTACGTCCCAAGAGCTGTATAAAGCCGGAAATACCATTCATCGGCGTACGGATCTCATGGCTCATGGTCGCCAAAAAGCGGGATTTTGCCTGTTCGGCGACCTCCGCCTTGGCGCGGGCGTGTTCCAGCTCCGTCACGTCAACGAGGGTGAGTAGATGGTGGGCCCGGCGTTCAAGGGTGATGGGGGTGATGGTGAGCTTGAAGATGAGCTCGCTTTCGCCGCGTCGATAGAGGATCTGCCCGCCTTGATGGGCCTCCTGGGTGAGGGCATTGAACCATGCCGCCTCCTCTTTGGGGCTAGAGGGATCCAAGTAGCCGTCACGTCGCTCAAAGAGGGTGCCAAAGGCAGTGACGCTTTGGCGGTAATGTCCAATCGATTCGAAGCCGAAAGTATCGAAAAAGCGGCGGTTGGCATCGATGATCCCCTCTTGCGGATCGACGATCAGGATGATGTTCTCTTGGGTATTGAAGATGTGGCTGATACGCTCCTGCTGGCGCTGCAGCTCCTCTTGATAGCGTATCTGACTGGTAATGTCCTCGCAAAGGGCCATATACTCCAAAATGGTTCCCTCTTTGTCGAGCAGCGGTACAATCGTGGCGCGGATGACATATTCTTCTCCGGTTTTTTTGCGGTTTGGGATCGTCCCGATCCAGATTTGTTTGGCGCTGATCGTGCGCCACAGATCTTCAAAAAGGGAGGCTTCGGCGTTGGGGTGTCGGACGATGCTGTGGGAGTGGCCCAGCAGCTCTTCGCGCGTGTAGCCACTGATGTGGCAGAAGTTGTCGTTGACGTAGGTGATGACGCCGTGGATGTCGGTCATGCTGACGATGAGGCTCTGATCCATCGCATGGCGGTATTGATGCAGCAGATGCAACATTTGCTCATTTTCTTGGGTTCGACTCTCAAGCAGTTTTGAGCGTTCGTCAAGCAGTGTGCGTAGGGATTCGTTTGTTTCGTGGATTCTGGCGTTGGCGCTGTTGAGCTCTTCGGTATTGACGCTGATGGTGTGCTCTAAGAAGCGTCGCTCCCGATCGTTCGTTTCATACGTTTGAGAGATCGCTTCAAGAAGCTCCTGAAGGTGCGGATCGAACTGATCGGAGTGCTGATTTTTGCCTAGATGGCGTTTGATCTGCCGCAAGAGCAGGCGATGGAGCTCATGCTTCATAGATGACGGTGAGGGTCATGGTTTGATTGTGCAGTGCACAGTCGGTAGGTGCGTCGCTAAACGGTGCGATCTCGCCGTAGGAGTAGAATCCGGTGAGCTGTACGTTCGGGCCTAGAATCTCTTCAACCGCTTCTAGCTCATCGTCGACGAACTGGTTCATGACGATTTTTCGCCCGACGCAACTGACGACCAGTCCTAGTGCGGTGCGGTCGTTGGCGATGTGAATGGACTCCGCAGCGATGCCGGCCCCTTCAATCAATACGTCAAGATCAGGCTTCATAAGACGGGCATGGTAGCCCTCGGGGATATCCCCGGCAAAGGTAATGGATTGATCCGAGTCGTTGATCGCCAGCAGGGTGCGGATCATCTCATGACCGCCTTGCGGCGGTCGAATGCTCAGCGGAAAGCGTAAGCCGCTGTTGGGCAATTGATCGGCCTGATCTCCGAGGTAGCGCCGGTAGAGTTGGAGTGCCGGTTCGCCGTCGATCTCGTAGAGAAGGTTTCCATCGGATTTGGTGATGGTGCGTACCGCGCCAAATTCGCTCCAGCCTCCATAGCATCCGCTGCTGATCGAGAGCGACTCGCCGTACCATCCGATAGCGGCGATGGTGGCTTCACGCGGAAGATCGTCGGCAATGACATAGGTGTGGGCAAAGCGGTCACCATCCCCTGCCATGCCACCGGTGACGCTGACGGATGTTTGAACCGCATTGATGCCGCGCACCAGATCCGAGCCGTTGACCAGCAGACCGTCGCTGACGATGAAGATATGACGCAAGCCCTCTTTGGGGAGCTGTTCTATCAGTTGGCGTGAGGCATCTTTGAGATCGTCGTTTGCACCGAAGCGGATCTTCGAAAGTGCCACATGGGAGCGCTCCAGATAGACGGCAGTGGCACACAGCGGCGCGTCGATGATCCGTGCTCCAAGTATATTTCCAGAAGACGAGGCACCGACAATATGGGCTTTTGGAAAGCGGCGGCGCATCGTCTCAAACGCGGAGGCCTCTTGGAGGGTATCGGTGTCGCCAAAAATGAGAACCAGTTGAACTTTATCAAAATCGGCACTCTGGAGTGCACCTCCCTCTTCTTGCCATGACTCATTTTGGTAGGTCCAGGTTGCCAGTTGCATGCGTCGAACTCCTTGTTATTCCTGGATACGAGCATACAGTAAAATGCAACAGCCCAATCTTAAAAGAGGCACTTGCATGGGAGTACGTTAGGTGAAGATCTCCTGAAGTCGGTTGGCATTTTTCATCTGTGCATGCAGTGAGGAGAAGTCTCCGTTTTTGAGTGCTTTTTTCATATGTGAAAGCTCCTCTTCAAAGCGCTCTATCGCCTCAATAACGTTGTGGCTGTTTTGGCGGAAGATATCCTCCCACATGTTCGGCGAGCTTTTGGCTAGGCGGCTCATGGAGCGAAAACCTCCGGCGGCGAGGGTGAGGATGTTCTCTTTGTCCTCTTGGGCCAAAACGGCATTGGCGATGGAGTAGCTGATGATGTGGGGCATGTGGCTGATAAATGCGGCGTGGCGGTCGTGTTCGTGGGCGTGCATGTAGTGCAGGCGCATGTGTAGGGCGCTAAAGAGCCGTACCGCCGTCTCTTGCTGATGCACGCCGCTCTGCTCTAGGTCGCACAAAACGACCGCTTTGTCGTCGTAGAGCCCTTCGATGGCGGCTTTGGGGCCGAAATTTTCGGTGCCGGTCATCGGATGCGCCGCGACGAAGTTGCGCCGAATCTCGGAGGGCACGGCTTTGATGATCGCCTCTTTGGTGCTGCCCATGTCGATAACGGTCACATGCGCTGCCACGTCTTTAAGACGATGCAGCAATTCGATCACCCCCTCGACGGGGACGGCTAGGATGATGATGTCGCACGTTTTAATGGTCTCAACATCGACGATGGCGTCGATCAGACCTAGTTCTGTGGCCTCTTTTTGGTGTTTGGGGTTGTGGTCGCTGCCGAGTATGGCGTTGATAAAGGGGATGCGTCGCGCACTCAGAGCGAGCGATCCACCCATAAGCCCAAGGCCGATAATGCCTAAACGCATCTGTTGCATGGAACCCTCCTGCAGGTGTGAGGCGACATGTTACATGTAAATGTGTTAGAAAGCCTTGATATTTACGCAATATTAATGCGCTTATCGCTAGAATTTGCCCTATTTTCGCCTCGGGAACCCATTTGAAACACTATTTTTGGCCAATCATTGCACTACTGTGGAGCGCTCATCTCTATGCGGGGAGCGTCACATCCATCCATTTTGAAGGGATGAACCATATCAGCGAAGGGGTAGCCAAGCGGATGCTCTCTTTTGGCGTGGGCGATCCGCTCGACCCCCAAAAAATCGACGCCTCCGTCAAGGCGCTCTTTGAGCAGGGCTATTTTGACGATATCTGGGTGGAAGAGCAAGACGGGGTCGTGACCTTTCATCTTAAAGAGAAGCCGGTGATCTCCAAGATCGAGCTCAAAGGCTACAAAGACAACGATGACGAGGCGCAAGAGAGTCTCTTGCAGATCAAAAAAGGCTCTCTTTACGATCCCAAACGGCTTGAAGCAGTTAAGAAGCGCATCATCGACGCGCTGAGCGAAACGGGTAAGATCGATTCGGTCGTAGAGATTGAAACCGAAAAACAGGAGAACGGCAGCGTCAAAGTCCTCTTTCGGGTCAATGAAGGGGAGAACATCGTGATCGAGAAGGTCGATTACGATGGTGTTGGGGGGCTGGAGAGCGCATCGTTTGATGAGGTGATTGCCAATAAAGAGCATGAATTTATGGGATGGTTTTGGGGACGCAACGACGGCAAGATGCAACTCGCCCAGATGGAGTACGATCCGCTGCGCATCCGCGACCTCTACATGCAACACGGTTATCTTGATGCGAAGGTTGATGAGCCCTTTGTGCGGGTCGATTTTGACAACTATCTGGCGCGCATGAGCTATCAGATCAGCGAAGGGGAGATCTACCGCGTCAGCGATATCGTGCTGATGCAGCGCAAAGAGGTGATTGACGAGCAGAAGCTGCGCGAAGCGATCAAACTTGAAAAGCAACAGGCGTTTAACATCAAAACCTTCCGCGAAGACGCCGAGCGGATCAAAACGGCGATTGCCGATCTGGGCTACGCCTTTGTGCAGGTCTCGCCCGATCTGCGCAAGGATAAAGAGAGCAAGAGCGTCGAGGTGGTCTATGCCATCGATCCCGGCGAGAAGGTGCGCGTCCGTAACGTCATCATCTCCGGTAACAACCGTACTCTTGACCGCATTATCCGCCGTGAGCTCTTTTTGGCTCCGGGGGATTGGTACAACCTCACCGACCTCAAAGATTCGCGCAACGCTCTGGGGCGTACGGGCTATTTCGAGTCCAACACGATTGAGGAGAAGCGTATCGACGCACAGACGATGGATCTGATCGTCAAGACCAAAGAGGCCCCCACGGGCAACATCCAGCTTGGCGGCGGTTATGGCAGCTACGGCGGGATTTTGCTCAGCGTCGCGGTGAATGACCGTAACATCTTCGGTTCGGGTATCAATGTGGGCGTGCAGCTCGAGCGCAGTCAGCGCAGCGAAAACTACTCTTTTAACATCTCCAATCCGCGCCTTGACGACAGCGATTTTAGCGGTAACTTTTCGCTTTATCAGACGCGCTACGAATACAACGACTACTCCGTTGCCACCCAAGGGGTGACGGTGGGGACGGGGCACCGATTTACCAGACATATCACGGGCTATCTGAGCTACACCTACGCCGACAACGGCTACGACGATTATGAGGGGACGCTTTCTCAGAGCTATTACGGGATGTTTTTTGAGAGCTACGCCAAAAGCGCGGTGACGGTGAGTCTGAATTTTGACAACACCGACGATTTTTATCTGCCGCGCGAGGGGATGATCGCTTCACAGAGCTTTGAGCGCGCCGGTCTGGGCGGAGACGCGGACTACTTTAAAAGCCGCACCAATTTCGGCATCTATCAGGGGCTTGAAGAGTGGCTGGACGCCGATCTGATCGCCCGCTACAAAGTCCGTTACAGCTACGCTTCGGATCTGGGCTACATGCCGCTGGCCGAGCGATACTATCTAGGCGGTATCCGCACCTTACGGGGGTATCAGTCCTACTCCGTATCTCCCAACTACGTCGATGAGTACGGCAGCCGTCGGCGCATGGGGGGGATGCAGAGCTTCTCGCAAAGCGCGGAGCTGAGCTTTCCGCTGCTGCCCAAGGCCAAAATGCGCTTAGCGGCCTTTTATGACTGGGGTTGGATTGAAGGGGATGTGCCTGAGCATATCGCCTATCACAACATTCCCACGCAGGGCGGCGATCAAGAGCATATTCGCTCTTCTTACGGTGTGGCGATGGAGTGGTTTTCGCCGATGGGACCGATTCAGCTGGTGTATGCCAAGCCGATCGATCCGCAGCGCGGTGACCGTACCGCCAACTTTGAATTTACGATCGGACAGAGGTTTTAATGATGCACGCTTTACATGTAACAGTGATCGCCGCCTTGAGTGCGCTCTTCTTTGCGGGTTGCGGCGTGGGCAACGAAGTGGGTGACTCCAACGTTACCCTATCGGTGCGCGTCTCGGCGCTGCACTATCTCGGCGATAACAACGAAACCAACGAGACCCGCTTTAGTGTGGGTGCGGCGCAGGGGAGTTACAGCGGCGTTTATGGCGCATGGGATTTTTACGACGCCAATATTACGGGTGAGCGTGTGATTACTAAGGCGATGTATATTGCTTCGGATGCGAACTGCTCGTTTGCCATCGAGGAGAATGCCACCGCCCCGACGCTCAAAGCCCCCGCCGACGGGCTAAGCCGTTATCCTTATCTCAACGTCAATCCCTTTACCACCTTGCTGGTGGATGAGAATGTTACGCTTGAAGAGCTCGCGCAGCGTTACCCCACGGCCGCCTCCATCGATGCGGAGTTTAACTTTGACGTCGTTTCGGCCCGTTTTCAAAAGGCATACATCGATTCGCCGTTGACGGATGAGATCTGCGACGCCCTAGGGCGCGTGATCACACTGCAACCCTAAAGGAGCTTGATGTCGCGCATCCACCGTCAAAGCGACTATCGGCCCTCTGCTTTTAGCGTTGCTTGGCTTGAGTTGGTTTTTGATCTGTATCCGACGCAGACACTGGTGCAAAACACTATGCGCATGGTTGCTGCCGAGGCGGGCGAAACACTGCGGCTGGATGGTGAGCATCTGGAGCTTTTAAGCCTTACATGTAACGACAAAACGGTGGTGTACCGCAGGGTCGAAGGGGGCTTGGAGATCGACGATATGCCGCAAGAAGCGACGCTGGTCATCAAGACCCGCATCAACCCCGAGGCCAATACCCAGCTTGAAGGGCTCTACTACAGCAACGCCCTCTTTTGCACCCAAAACGAGCCGGAGGGCTTTCGCCGCATCACCTACTGCATCGACCGTCCCGACGTGATGACCTTGTTTAGCACCAAAATCATCGCGGACGCCGTAACCGCTCCTGTTTTGCTGGGCAACGGCAATCTGATCGAGCGAGGTGCGCTACCAGATGGCCGCCATTACGCGCTTTGGGACGATCCTTTTGCCAAGCCGACCTACCTTTTTGCGCTGGTGGCCGGAGATCTAGGCAGCATTCACGACACCTTTGTCACGATGAGCGGACGGGAGATCGCGCTGGGTATCTATTGCGACAAAGGCAACGAAGAGCGCTGCGTGCACGCCATGCGCTCACTCAAAAAAGCGATGGCGTGGGATGAGCGGGTTTATGGACGCGAATATGATCTGGATATTTACAATATCGTTGCAGTCGAGAGCTTCAACATGGGGGCGATGGAGAATAAGGGGCTCAATATCTTCAACGCGGCCTATGTACTCGCCGATGAGGAGCGTGCTACGGATGCTAACTTTATGGGGATCGAGAGTGTCATTGCCCATGAATATTTTCATAACTGGACGGGCAACCGCATTACATGTAAGGATTGGTTTGAGCTGACGCTTAAAGAGGGGCTGACCGTTTTTCGGGATCAGTGCTTCAGCGCCGATATGAACGATGCGGATGTGCAGCGTATTGATGATGTGCGCGCGCTGCGTGAGCGGCAGTTCGTCGAGGACGCCTCAGGCATGGCCCACCCGATCAAACCGCAGGAGTATGAGGAGATCAACAACTTCTACACCGCCACCGTCTATGAAAAGGGCGCCGAGGTGATTCGGATGCTGCACACGATGTTGGGCGTGGAGCGCTGGCGCGCGGCGATGGATCTCTACTTTGCGACTTTTGACGGCCAGGCGGTGCGCACGCAGGATTTTTTGTGGGCGGTGAGCCAGGGCGGCGGTATCGACTTGACGCAGTTCGAGCGCTGGTATCATCAGATGCGCACCCCTGTGTTACATGTAAGCACCCGTCATGTGGGGGAGACGCTTACCCTCACGTTGCGACAGGAGATTCCAAGCGACACCAAAGATCAGCCGCAGCTTCCCTACCATTTTCCACTGCGTTTTGCCTTTTTTGATGCACAGGGCAGTAGGATAGAGCCTCAGCTCTTGGCGGAATCGGCACAAGATGATGTTGCGCGCGCTCTGTTACTTGTACGCCATGAAGAGGAGCAGTTTGTTTTTGAAGGGGTGAACGACGGCGTGCGTCTTTCGCTCAATCGCGGCTTTAGCGCACCGATCATTGTTTCGTATGACGCAGCGGATTATCCTTTTTTGATGCGTTATGAGACCGATGGGTTTGCGCGCTATGAGGCGTCGCAGCGGCTGGCGCAGCGCGTCTTGCTTGAAGATAGTACCTGTAGAGGCGATTATCTCGACGCCTTTGCTGCGGTGCTTGAGGATGAGCGCATCCCTTCGATGCTCAAGGCACAGCTGCTTTTGCTGCCTTCAGATGTCGCGCTCATACAAGCGCAAGAGGTGATCGATATCGAAGCGGTCGCATCGGCCAAAAAAGCGCTGGAAGCGGCCATTTTGGAGCGCTGCGAAGAGACGATGCGGCTGATGTACGAGCGTCTTAATGAGCCCAAAAACAGTGCCATCGACGCCACTTCCATGGGTAAACGAGCGCTTAAAAATCTGCTTTTGGGCTATCTGTGCGGCAGTGCGCATGAGGGGGCTTTGGCGCTGTGCAGCGTGCAGTGTGAAGAGAGTGTCAGCATGACCGATCGGATTGCGGCGCTGGCTCTGTTAGAGCAGCACGCCCCCCAAATTGCCGAACCCTTTTTGAGTGAGTTTTATGAGACCTACCATGACGATATGCTGGTGATGAGCAAATATTTTGCACTGATCGCCTCAACCGACCGCGACGGGGTGCTGGGTCGCGTCATTGCTCTGCAAAGTGATCCGGTCTATGATATCAAAGTGCCCAATCTGGTGCGCGCACTTTTGGGAAGTTTTAGCCGCAATCTGCGCCGCTTTCATACGCAAGAGGGATATCAGTTCATCGCTGAGCGCATCAGTGCGCTTGATCCCATCAACCCGATGATCGCCGCAGGCCTTGCGGGTGCATTTAAGAGCTATGGGCGCATGGATGCGCGCAAGAGAGGGTGGATGCTGGAGTCGATCGAAGGGGTGTTGTATGCCCAAACACTTTCGGGCAACGTACGGGAGATTTTAGAAAAGACAGTGATGCGCCACGGATAACATGTAAGCGAAGGCTTACATGTAGCGCTTAGTGGTGCGCGTCGGCGTCGAGATTAAAGAGTTTGCTGCCGATAAAGTAGAGCAAAATACAGAGTCCAAGGCCGCCGAGTGAAATCATAATCTCTGCAGCCGACGGAAAATAGTGAATCCACTCCGGTGCAAGCTGGTACTCCTTAATCTTGAGCATCTGCAGCGGTTTGAGCTGAGCATCGTGTACCAGGTTGTAGCGCATAAAAAAGATACCGATCATGCCGCTGAGTGAGATCCAGAAGATGGCTTTGAGATTCTCACCCATGTTGCGCAATATCACGACCATCGGCACGATCATCACCAGCACCACTTCGATCCAGAAGGTCCATGATCCCAGAATATGCAAGGCCACATCCGCGCGTCCCGGTAGTCCGTCGTAGATATCGGTGAGCATTTTCCATGAAACGAAAAAGATCAGGATGGAGATCAGCAGCGCCTGAATTTTGGCCAAACCGGTTAAAAGTTTCTTGATCTCTTCGGTGAAGTTGAGTTTATAGCGAAAACCGAGAATAATGAAGGTGATAAAGATACCGGTAATAAATGCCGTCAGAATAAAGTAGGTGGGGTAGAAGACGCCGTTGGCAATCGGGCGGGCATTGAGAAAACCAAAGACGCCGCCGAGGTTTGAGTGCGCCAAAAGACCGAACATCAAACCGAAAAAGCCTACATAGCGTGCCATACGCATGTCGTTGCGCAGCAAGAAGACAAACTCAACCACCATGAAGGTTAGATAGATCCCATAGAGCGTACCCATCCACCAAATGGCCGAAGTGAGCCCGGGGCTTAGGACGTTGTAAATCACCATCGTGACAGGGTGGCCGATCTCAAAGGCGATGACGGCAAAACCTGAGATAATCGTCACGATGGAGCCGAAAATGGCACGTTTGGAGACAGCCATATAATCTTTAAACCCAAAGACATCTCCCAGCGAACCGACAATGCAGAGTCCGGTCGATGAGACAACGAAGAAGATATAGACGGCGATCAGCAGCCCCCATGGGTGCTGTCGGCTGACGCCGTAGGCGTGATGGCCATGTTCAAGGTAGATGGCGACGCCAAGCGCGAACATCACCAGAAATGAGAGTGTCATGAGTGCGATCAGAATATTGACCGGACTTTTTTCAAACGCAAACAGATCGCGCAGAGATATTCTGTTGTAGGGAATAGTGGCGATAAATTCTTTGATACTCATGCGGCGATCCTTATGTCAGGTAGAAGAGTTTTGGGTTGGTGCCGAGGTGCGGCTTGAGGGTGAAATATTCACGCACGCGAAGGACTTGAGAGATTTCGCTCTCAGGATCATCAAGATCACCGAAGATACGCACTTTTGTAGGGCAGGTTGCTTGACAGGCGGTGGTGGTCTCTCCACGCACCAAGCGGGTGTCGCTGCAGAAATTGCATTTGTCTACGATGTGGGTGCGGTCATCCACATAGCGGGCGTCGTAGGGGCAAGCGACCATGCAGTAGCTGCATAAGATGCACTTTTCCGAATCCACACGCACCACGCCGTTTTCATCATAGTAGGTGGCGTGTGTGGGACAGACCGATTCACACGGCGCCGTTTCGCACTGTTGGCATTGGCTGGGCATGAAGGTGTTGGAGGTGATATCCAAAAATGGGTATTCCCCTTTGATCTCCCCATGACCCACCCAAATGCGCTGTTTGTCAGCGCCCAGCAGGATGCCGTTTTCCTCTTTGCAAGCCACTTCGCAGGCTTTGCAGTCGATGCAGTTTTTATAATCGAGTGCCATTGCATATCGTGCCATCGTTATACCTTTTTGATTTCTACAAATGTTTCATGCATGGCGGCGGAGCCATAGACCGGTTCAACGTGATCTTCAATAATGGCATTGTCGTTGGCACCGTTTTGGTAAGACCAGGTGAGCGCCTCACTCTCTTCTCCGAATCCATGGATGAAAAAGAGCTGATCCGGCGCAATTTTTTCGGTGGGATAGGCTTTAATGTGTAGCGAACCCATGCTGCTGCTCACTTCGACGGTCTCGCCAAAGGCAATATCCATTTTTTGAGCGACACGTTTGTTGATCCACAGGAAATTCTCGATCATCAAATCGCGCAGTTTGGCATTGTTGCGCGTTGAACTTTGGGTAAATTGTGCGTGTCGGCCGGTGAGAAGAAGAAACTTGTTTTGGGGAATGATATATTCGTATTCCTGTCGCCATTTGGGCATCGGATCAATTCCTTTGGCGACTAGATTGTTTAAATTACACTCAATTTTCCCTGAAGGCGTCAGCGGTTTGCCGTTGCCGATGCTGTAGTATCGCTTGTTCTCGGGGTAATACTCGAAATCATTGACGGAAATTTGTTTGAAATATTGTTCCATGTCCGGATAGTAGACCCCTTTGGTCCGTAGTGCTTCGGCGGCACCGGGATAAGCGGAGACTTCGTGCTCGTTGAGGTGCTCTTGATGCTCACGAAATGGCTGATTGATATCGAACTGTTTGAAGACCTCTTCTTCGCCATATTCGGCGATTTCAGCTTGAACCGATTCATCATACTTTTTGGTGATATCAAACATCGGACGTGAGAGCATACGGGTTAAGCTGCGCAAGATGTCCCGAACGGGTTTCGTTTCATACATCGGCTCGACGACTTTATTACGCTGTGCAATGGAGGGTTCTGCGCCGCCGAACGTTTTGACGGGATCGGTGCGCTCAAGATAGTGGCATTCGGGCAAAATAACGTCGGAATACATGACGGTATCGCTTGGCATGGTGTCGATGCAGACGATCAATTCCATTTTTTTAAACATCTCGATGGTTTTGGCGCTTCCTGGAGTGTTGATGATCGGATTGTGTTTATAGATATACATGCCGCGCACGTTGTAGGGCATGTCATTGTCTAAAAACCGGTTACGCCATTGAATCCATGAACCGCCGCCCGTGACGATGGCGCAGTCATGGTAGCCCGTATGGCCGCGGTCGTGATTACGCGGTTTTCCGAGCGCGCGCCCTTGCGCGCGCTCATAGAGCGGCGCGAGGGTCTCATGGCCCTTGAGAGTGAATTGTTTACCGAAAATCAGGCCGCCTTTGGTATCAATCCCCCCACCAAGTGCCTGAAAAATCGCCATGGCACGACGCAGCTGAAAGTCATTTTTTGCAAAGGTAGAGCGTCTTCCCGGGTAGTAGACCGCGCGCGGCGCGTGGGCCATAAAATCACGTGCGACTTGGTAGATATGCTTGGCATCGATACCGGTGATCGTTTGTGCCCACTCGGGGGTGTACTGGTTCTCGACAATGTTCTGTCGGTAGAGTTCAAAGTCGTTGAAATAGGCTTCGACATAGCTTTTGTTGTAGAGCTCTTCCGTCAGTACGACATAGGTCAGCGCCAACACGAATGCCAAGTCTGTGCCCGGTTTAATCGGGAGCCAAAGGTCGGCTTTTGCGGCGGTGTTGGTGAAGCGAGGGTCAATGCAGACGAGTTTGGCGCCCCTATTTTTGGTCCGCTTGAAGAGATCCATCGTATCTGGAGTGACAATCGCTTCTGCGCGGTTCGCACCGGCCATAATCACATAATCTGCGTTTTCAAGATCTGCTTCGGGATATTTTCCGATCGTTACGCCATAGGCCGATGCAACGGTTTGTAAGCAGATTGAGGAGTGATTGAGCCAGTTTGCTGAGCCAAAGGCCTCATAGAACGATTTGAAGGTGTGCTCCGCCATGCCCTCACCTGCGCAAAATAGAAATGAAGAGCGGTTGTCCTGCTCTTCATCAAGTATCTTGAGCGTCTTTTGCATGATGTAGTTATAGGCCTCATCCCAAGTGACACGTTGGAATTTTCCTTCGCCACGTTCGCCGATACGAATCATTGGATATTTCAGTCGATCAGGATCGTAGAGAGCCGATATAGCGGCATTGCCCCGAGGGCAAAGCATGTTTTTAGATTTTGGAAAAAGCGGATTGGGGTCAAGTTTGGTGACGACTCCGTTTTCAACGCGTGCGAGTGCGGCACATTTGTTGACACACATTTCACATAAAGTGGGGATCTCTTGCGCTTCACCGGTGCCGGTTTTACTAAAAAGCGCAGGTTTGGCCTGGGGCGGTTCGTTTGAGAAGAGATTCGGCACAGTTACGGCACTGCCGCCAAATACCGTCATGGCAACGCTACCCTGAAGAAACTTACGTCGGGATATTTCAACTTTCATAACAAAGAATCCTTTAAAACTGAAATATTGCTTAATAAATTAAGCAATAAATCCATTTAAATTTGGCACATTATACAGACTGAATCTTATAGTAGATATAAAGTGGAATTATTTAGAGTGTTCTATGAGAAGAGATTACTCTTTAGGTATGACAATTTTGGTGTCATCGAGGACGCCAAATTCGAAATCGATGTGGCATGCCGCGCAATTGGCCCGGCTTTTGATCGAGGGGCGCTTGTAGACCGAGGGGTCGATCTGGGCATGGGTCTCGCGCCAGTAGAGCACTTTGGAGCTTGAAATCGGCGCTGCATCGCCTATCGACGCCAGCATTTTCACGGCTGCTTCACGGGTTGAGTGTTCTGCACTGTGTTCGAAAAGGTATTGTTGGATTGATGCGCGTGCCGGAATAGAGATGTTCTGTTCGGTTATACGTTCATTGAAGTGCTCATGAAGGTCATTCATCAAGCGCTCCCACGATTTTTGTGGAAAAAGATAGGCGGGGTAGGGTTTGTGGCATGTGCCGCAATCTGTTGCATAGACCCTATGAACCTCTTCAAGCGAAACGGGTGGGAATTTGCTACGGGTGATGAGATTGTCGTAGGTGCTGACGATGTAATAAAACGCTATTACTGAGAGGATAATAAACAGATACGAAGCGATACGCCCATACATTGAGATATCGGTATCAGGCCCCTCGCTTTTTTTATAGCCTGTGATCATCGCAAAAAGCATATTGGTCTTATGATAGAACTGTTCGATCAACACACCCGTGATGTGAATCAGGGCCCACACACCCAAGAGGTAAGAGATGTAGCGATGGATGAGATCAAATTCGCTCATATACATGTAATAACGATCGTTGAGAAAAGCGAAGAGACCTTTCCCTTCTTGGATCCCATAAAGTAGTAAACCGCTCGTGACGATGATCGATCCAAGGCTTAAGACGAGGATCGTATACCAGCTTGAAGCGGGGTTGTGTCCCGGAGGAATTTTCCGCCAACGATCGATGATCTTTTCGCGAAAATACCACACCAACTCATCAAACGATAATTTGAAGGTGTTGAATGTGGCGTAGCGGGGCCCGACGAAGCCCCATAAGATCCGATATCCAAGCATCACACCGAAAATCCATCCCAAGGCGACATGAATATCCAGATAAGGTTCATAAAAAGAGGTGTAAAAAGCACCCATAAACGATACGGCGATAATCCAGTGGATGATTCTCGTGGAGAGAGGCCAGACAAAGACAAGTCCTTTTTTGATGTTCACAAGAGAAGTCCAATCGTGGGATGTACATGTATCTTTATTCGACGCAAGAGTATAACTGTAACTCAGCTAAAAAAGATCAGGTAATGAATTTGATAAGTTTAGCGAAAAGTTAATGATAGTTTGCCATCTCGGTATAGAGATGGCAGAGGGAGATTATTTGTTGATGTTGAAGGTGTTGTAGATATACTCGGCCATGCTGTCGGTATCGTAGTCCATACCTTTTTTCTTGATGGCTTTGTAGTTGTGTTCCATAATTTCGTGATCGGTTCCGGAAGATTGGTTGAGTCCGCCGTTTTTGATATCGGTAATGGCCAATTTGAGTTCGTAGATCTCTTGTTTGTTGAGTGCAGGACCTTTGGGTTTACCGTTCTTGTCGAGTTCCGCAACGCCTTCGCCCTGTTTACCGTGACAATTGACGCACATGTTTTCATAAACTTGGGCGTTGTTGTATTTGTAGGTGGTTGCTTCCTCTTTCTTGGTCTGCGAGCTGTCTGAGCAGGCGTTGAACATCAAAAGTGCAGTAGCGGCCAAAAGTGAAATACTTAGTTTAATCATTTTATTCTCCTTGAATGTGGGTCGTAGGCATTAAGCCCGGCCTGAAAGCATGCCGTAAACGGTCATCGGTTTAAGTGCTTTGGTTTTGAGCATCCACCAGATCCAGCGCTCTTGCGTTGGATCAAGCGGGAAACTTGGCGTGGGTTTGTTGGACCAGTCAAATTCGGCAAGCATCACCGTACCAAGGCCGGTAATCAAAGGACAGACGGTGTAGCCGCCATATGCGGCAGGAAGCTCTTTTTTACCTTCCATCGCGGCAACGACATTGTCAACAAGGACTTTGTACTGTTTGCGGACACTGCCGCCGGTTTTGCCCATGGGTACGGCTACGATGTCGCCCAAGCCAAACACGTTTTTATATTTGACATGCTGCAAGGTCTCTTTGACCACAGGAAGCCATCCTTTACCTGAGCCGACCGGAGAGTTGGCAACTTCGCTGGGTGCTTTCATAGGCGGAGTGATGTGGATAAAGTCGTATTTCATATCCACATTTTCGGATCTCAAATTCATCTCATACTCTTCAAGAATGGGATCCCATTCCCCTTTTTCAAGCCAGTGTTTCATAAAGGTGGCGACTTTAGTATCTGTGTCGATACCAATTAAGTTGTGCTTGTAGAGCCATTTAAACCCACGGGTTTTGAACTGTTCCAAAATAGCATCGTGGTACTCTTTGACACCGAACATGTTATTTCCGTTTGGAAGGAAGGTGAGTTCGACTTTGTCACGTACTCCGGCCTCTTCTAGGCGTGCATGGGCAAGATACATGATTTTTTTCGGAGCCCCGCCACATTTGATGGCGGTACTTGGATGGGTGAAGAGTGCTTGTAGCTTTTCTGGACCTTTGTGCGCCTTGGCTTGGGCAATCAACTCTTGAATCCCTTTCCAAGTATCGGCGGCACCGTCGGCAAAATAGATGGAGTAGACGCCGTTTTTGCCGACTTTGGCTTTGACCGCTTGATTGTCGTCGCTTGATGAAGTGATAACGCCATCAAGTCCTTTGATTGCTGCATAATCAAGTACGAGTCCTGTGGCCACAATGAGGTAATCATAAGCTACTTCTAAACCGCCGGCGGTGACTACCTTGTTGTTTTCCGGATCAAAGGTGACTACTTTGTCCTTGATAAGGGTGACACCGCTTGGAACAAAATCATCGCGATTGTAAACAATGTCGGCTGCATCCCAGACACCTCCGCCCACTAGGGTTTGGCCTGGCTGATAAGAGACTGATTTGGGGTCTGGTTCAATCACCGTAATGTCGGGATTGGAGAGTTTGCGGGTAAAGAGCGCTGCGGTAGACATACCGGCGAGGCCTCCGCCGACGATGACGATTTTGCCTTTGGCATCAGAGGCGATCGCTTCGGTTGCGGCTGTTGTGGTGCCGATCAGTGTTGCTGCGGCTACCGGAGAGATGGCCATAAATTTTAGAGCGTCACGGCGTGACATCTCATTTTGATGCTCGATCAGGGTTTCGAGCAATTCGTCGTTTGCATTGTAGTGAGTCATGAGTTCCACCTGTTATTAATATAGGTAGCGCAGTGTAACGCGTCGGAGGTAAGAAATTGTGAAGTTTAAGATAAAAGCGCGTGACGGTTCATATGAATGTGTAAATAAGTGACAAAAATTACGTCAATTTTTTTAAAATAGCATAAAGATAGAATCGATGGGTTTTCGTGTTTTATAACGTCAGCTATATAAAAATGGCTTTTTTGATCGATTTCTATAACTAAACGAAATATTAATACTTTATTAACCGCCTAAAACACACGATGCAATTGATATTGTGATACGTCTATCAAAAATTTATCACTATAAAATAAGATTATATTAAACTCTGCGGCGCTACACTTGTCGGGTAGTTTCACAACAAAGGAAGAAGCATGAAGAAATGGATTAGCTTGTCGGCAGTAGCCGCAGTAGCCACAGTAGGCCTAAGCGCCAATACCGAATATCAAGCGCAGATCGATGCGCTCAACGCTAAAATCAAAAAGCTCGAGCAGTCACTGGAGCGTCAGGGAGAGACGCTTACCGAGGTGAAGACGCACGGCGCCAAAGACAATCTGAAATTTGACGTGGATTTCAGAACGGCAGTGGATTATCTTGAGTATGAGACGGTCGGCGGCAAAAAATATATCAACAACAACTTGCTCACGAACCGTTTGTGGCTGGGTATGAAGTATGCGCCTAGCGATACGATGTCTTTTAACGGTCAATTGGCGATGCACAAAGCGTTCGGTGCCAGCTACGGTCAGCGCGGTACCGGTATGGGCTTTGACACTTTTGACTGGGTCATCAACGAAAATCTCACTGACGAAACCATCCGCCTGCGCGAAGCGTACTGGATCTGGAAGCCCTCATACGGCGATTATGACTTCAGCGTCAGCGTCGGCCGCCGCCCTTCCACCAACGGCTATTTGGCTAATCTGCGCGAGGATGACCAGTCTAAATCACCGCTTGGCCACGTGATCAATATGGAGTTTGACGGCGCGAGCGCGAGCATCAAAAACGATCAGTTCTTACCTGGTCTTGCGTTCAAGCTCTGTTTGGGTCGCGGCCTCACCAATGCGGTAGGCTGGTCTAATCAAGCAACGTACATGGGTTCAGGCGGCATGGTCGGTAATCCGATGATCCCCGGTAACTATGCTAAAGATGAGAGCAGTCTTGAGACGGTCGATATGGCAGGATTCATCTTTTCACCCTACAACGACGGACAGTATGCGATTGAGACCACCTATTACCGCGGCTTCAATGTACCGGGTATGTTCGCGTCACGCATCATGATGGATCCGCAAAGCGGTATGGCGATGCCCGATATGAACTCCATGCAGATGATGAGCGCAGGCGATATGGACGGTGCGGCGGTCTCGTTTAAAGCGGACGGTATCGGCGACGGAATTAGCGATTTTCTGGATGAGACGGTCTTCTTTGCGTCATTCGCATGGTCACGTTCTAACCCTGACGACATTACCCGCGCGATTCATAATATGGGTGACGGTTCATTCATGATGAACAACACCGCCAAAAGCATGCTCGGCAGTGAAGACTCTGAGGCAGGTACATCCGTATGGGTTGGCTTGCAGGTGCCTAACATGCTCGGCGGAAAATTCGGTCTTGAGTACAATCAAGGCAGCGAATACTGGAGACCCTTTACCTACGGTGAAGATACCCTCGTAGGTTCAAAGCTGGCAACGCGCGGACAAGCGTATGAAGCCTATTTCACTCAGCCTTTGATGGGTGATTACTTCTCTATGCAAGTTCGTTATACGTACATCAATTACGATTACACCGGTTCTAACGGCTTCTTCGGAGACGGCGGCGCACCTACCGACTTGGGTGACGAAATGGCAGTCGCCGGTATGGCTATGATGGGTATGGATCCGGTGGAAACCGCTCAGGATCTTCGTGTTTACCTTCGCTACCGATACTAAAAACACCCTAAACCTGTGCCTTCGGGCATAGGGCACTGCTGATTACATGTACCACAGAATTTTCCCCACTTTTTTAGCCGTACACGAACACTTCGTATCTCACCAAAACGATATTATCTCGCTTTGGGTTGCCTCGCCTTCCGTTGATGAAATTCTAAGGCGCCACGCCATAGAGCCGGACTATTTTTCAGAACATTTCGCCTTACATGTATTCCGTTACTTCATGCAGGTGATCCGCAGTGAAGTGATGATCGGCGATTGTCCCGTGATGGGCCGATTGTTGGAGTATTTTAAAGACCGCGATGTCAGTGCGCAGGAGCTTTTTGTGATCTGCACCCATTTTCGCAAAGCGATGCTCTCATTTGCCGGCAGCCTTGAATCATCAAACGGGCTGCTCGCAGAGGAGATCATCGATCTGTTCGATCAGAATTTTGCGGGCGTTCTTAAGCGCTACACCGATACGATTTTCCAAAAAGAGCTCGAAATTGCCCGCAACGTCAAGCTGCTCGATGAGTACAAACGCGCCATCGACGAGAGCGCCATCGTCGCCAAAACCGATACTTCCGGCACCATCACCTACGTCAACGACAATTTCTGTACCCGTTCACACTATAGCCGCGAGGAGCTTTTGGGGCTGCGGTGCGAGGCGCTGTGGGATGATCCTTCTTCGGTAGAAGAGATCAGGTCGTGTATGGGTAGAGGCGAGATCTTTCACGACACCGTTGCCCTGTATAAAAAGAGCGGCGAACGCTGCTACGTCGATATGACGATGCTGCCGATCTACACCTTTGATGGCAGTGTCGGCGAATATATGCAGATCAGCTACGAAGTGACCTCCTTGATTGAAGCGACCAGAGCCGCCGTAGCTGCAGGCGAGGCTAAAGAGCACTTTCTTTCGAATATGAGCCATGAGATCCGCACGCCGCTTAATGCGATTTTGGGATTTGTGGCGCTGCTTCAAGAGGAGGTGAGCAGCGAGCGGCATCGGCAGTTTCTCAATATTATCAGCAACAGCGGCGAGAATTTGCTTTCGATCATCAACGATATACTCGATTTTTCCAAGCTCCAAAACGGGGAGTTCACCATTGAACCCCGTCCCTTTAACATTCACGAGCAGCTCAGCAAGACGCTCGAAATCTTTGTACCGGCGGCGCAAGAGCGGGAGATTACGCTGCTAAGCTACTTTGATCCTTCGATCCCGCATATACTACACGCCGACATTTTGCGCTTGAAGCAGATCGTCTCCAACTTCATCAGCAATGCCATCAAATTTTCGCATCCGTATGCGCATGTGGAGGTGCGGGTCTCCTGTCGCGATGCACATCTGAATATTGATGTACGTGACTGGGGGATCGGGCTGAAAGCGGAGGATATTGAGCGGATTTTTGACCCGTTTTCACAAGTACACGCCAGCATGGACCGCATCTACGGCGGTACGGGATTGGGGCTCTCCATTTGTAAAAAGCTGGCAGAACGCATGGGCGGTTCGATCAAGGTGGCGTCGCGCCTTGGCGAGGGGAGCACCTTTTCACTGGAACTGCCTGTTGGTGTGGGTGAATACTCAAGTCAGTATCTGTTTGATCCGACCCCCTTTCGCTCTTTACGCATCGGCGTGATCAGTCTTAGAGGGGTGCAGAGCAAGATGCTTGACTCGCTCAACTACTACTTCGATTTTTTTGGCTTTGAGCGCCGTGTGATTGCGCCGCATGAGGTACAAGGCTACGGTTTACTGCTCTTTGTCGATGAGGAGACGACGCCTCATATTTTAGCGCTGTTGCGCAGTTATGGTATGCCTATGATCGCCATCATGAAACATCTCAGCGACCGATTCGATCAAGATCCGCAGATCACACCGCTTTTTTGTCCGATCTACTGTGCCAAAATTTACAACGCCTTTTTATCGGCGTTCCACCGATCCAAAGCCGATGATGGTCATCGCACATTAACGGCACATCGGCGTTTCAGCGGGCATCTTTTGGTGGCAGAAGACAATGAAGCCAATCAGGAGTTGATCAGAGCGATGCTTGAGCGTTATGGCCTTAGCTGCCGGATCGTCTCAAACGGTGATGATGCGGTGAGGGCGTATGAGCGGGAGGATTTTGATCTGGTCTTGATGGATGAGCAGATGCCGCTTAAAAACGGGCTTGAGGCGATGCGAGAGATGAAAGCCCTGCATCTGCGGTCGGATGGAGCGCATGCGCCGATCGTCGCGCTGACCGCCAATGTCATCAAAGGGGCTAAAGAGCGCGCTTTGATGGCCGGATATGACGCTTTTTTGGGTAAACCGGTGGTGGCAAAAGAGATGGAGCGCATCTTTGATCTCTACCTCAAGCAAGAGCCTTCGAGTGCACCGTTTTGTCTTGCGGTGCAACCGTCGGATGAACGGATTGATTATGCCGATTTGTGTGAGACGCTGCAACTTGAAGCTGATGCGATCCAGACGCTTTTGGAAGTCTATGCGCGTAAGATGCGCGACACGCTCCCCAAGTTGGAGGCAGCAACAGCGCAATGCGACTACAAAGCGGTTGCAAAGCTGGCCCACACGCTTCGCGGATCGAGCGCCAATTTTCGTTTTGAAGAGGTGGTGCAGCTTTTGGGGGTGATCGAGGAGAGCGCGGCAGCGGGGGATACGCAGTTCGCCTATGAAGAGGCGATAGCGGTGCTTAGAGAGCGTTTTGAGGCGCTGGGGCTTTAGGCTTCGATGTAGTAGCCGATTCCCGAAGCGTTTTTGATAATGTTGGTGGGCAGTTTGTTGCGCAGCCGTCACACCAGGGTGCGCACGCTGTTTTCGGTCGCTTTGTTGTCATCCCAGACATATTTGATCACCTGCTCGAAGGTGGTGACGTTGCCAAGTTGGGCGACCAGCAGGCGGATAAAGGCGTTCTCTTTGCGGGTGAGTTTGATCTTTTTGTTTTCAAAAAAGGTTTCGCAGACGCTGATGTCGAGGTGGTACTCGTTGCCGAAAGGGACAATGGGCTTGTCTTCGAGCTTTTTGGCGTAGAGGAGCTTTTCGAGGCTGCTTTTATTTTGGCGTAGCGTGTTGATGCTGTTTTGGCGCTTTTGCTCCTCTTTATGCCGATGCAGCGCCATCACGATGGTGGCGTGCAGGCCGCTGGGTTCAAAGGGTTTGATGATGTAGCCGTAGGGCTCGGTGAGCTTCGCTTGCTCGATGATGTCGTTGTCGGTATGGGCGGTGAGGAAAATAAAAGGTTTTTTGTAGAGCTCGTTGATGTGGGCAGCAAGGTCGATGCCGTCAAGTCCCTCTTGCAGCGAGATGTCGATAAAGATGACATCGGGATTGTAGATCTTGATCTTGCTGCGGGCCAAAGAGGCATCGTCGGTGATACCGACCACTTCGTACTCCTGTTTCTCAAGCGAGAGCCTGAGATGCGTTGCGGTGACTTCGTCGTCTTCAACAATCAAAACTTTTGTCTTTTGCACGTTGATCCTCTGTAAACGCTGTATGGATGATCGATGATAACAAAAGGTTGATAAATTATAAATTATTATGTATGTAAATGGCGATAAAATTGTGATATGTTTCAATAATTCACCTGTGAAGATGGCTTAACCCTCGCTTCAACCCCACGCGCTATAATCGCAAAATCCTTACATGTAAAGTAATATCATGCTCGATTTTGCCAAATTTACCCAATACTCCAAGCCCGGACCGCGCTATACCAGCTATCCGACCGCACTGGAGTTTGGTAGCGCTTTTAGCTATGAGCGCTACATTCATAAGCTCGAAACCCAAGAGCGCAGCCATCCGCTTTCGCTCTACATTCACCTGCCGTTTTGCCGCAACGCCTGTTATTTCTGCGGCTGTAACGTCGTCTTCACCTCCCGCGAAGATAAAAAAGAGCGTTATATCGACTACCTTGAGCGCGAACTCGACTTGCTCGCAAAGCATGTGGATACGACGCGCGAAGTGATCCAGATGCACTTTGGTGGCGGGACGCCCACCTTTTTTGATGCGCCGCAGCTAGAGCGCATCATTGCGATGATTCGATCGACTTTTAAAAACTTCTCGCGTGATGCGGAGGTGAGCTGCGAGATCGATCCGCGCCATATCGACGAAGCGCAGATGAAGGTATTGCAAGGTGGCGGGTTTAACCGTGTGAGCTTCGGGATTCAGGATTTTAACCCCAAAGTCCAAGAGGCGGTCCACCGCATCCAGCCTTATGAAGCCACCAAAGCGGCGATGGAGCTGGCGCGCGCGTGTGGGATGAAGAGCGTCAATGTCGATCTGATCTACGGACTGCCGTTTCAGAGTCTCGCTACTTTTAAGGAGACACTTGAACTCGCCGTATCGCTCGATCCCGATCGCTTTGCGGTCTTCAACTACGCCCATGTGCCGTGGCTCAAAAAGACGATGCGGAAAATTGATGAGACGACCCTGCCGCGCCCCGATGAGAAGCTCTCTATTATGCGCCATACCATCGATTTTATGAGTGAGCGCGGTTATCAAATGATCGGGATGGATCACTTCGCCAAACCGCATGATGAGCTCTTTTTGGCCATCGAAAAAGGCGAGTTGCACCGTAATTTCCAAGGCTACACCACCAAAGGGGGTGCGGATCTTATCGGGATCGGGCTGACCTCCATCGGCGAAGGCGCGGCGGATTATAATGCGCAGAACTTCAAGGAGATGACGCAGTATGAAGCGGCGATTGACGCTGGGCTGCTCCCATTTGAGCGCGGTGTAGAGCTGAGTGAGGATGACAAGATCCGACAGTACGTCATCATGGAGCTGATGAGCAATTTCAAACTCGACATCAAGCGTTTCGAATCCAGATTCGGGGTGGTTTTTGCCGAGTATTTCGCCGATGCGATTGAAGCGCTACGCCCGATGGAGGCCGATGAACTGCTTGGCATCACCGCAGAAGCCCTTACATGTAAGCCCACGGGAACCCTGCTGATCCGCAATATCGCCATGCCTTTTGATGCCTACATGAAGCGCCATGCGCAAAACCAAAAAACCTTTTCCAAGACGGTGTGAGATGAAACGACCCGAAGAGATCTTTAACTTTGCCGAGACGGCCGATGCCTGTGTTAAATGCGGCAAGTGCATCCCCGTCTGTACCATCCACAACGTCAACCCCGATGAGGTGACCAGCCCGCGCGGTTTTATCGATCTGCTAGGCGCGTATCAAAAAGGGTATCTGGAGTTAGACCGCAACGCCAAAGATATTTTTGAGAGCTGCTTTTTGTGTACTAACTGCGTCGATGTCTGTCCCAAGGCGCTGCCCACCGATATGGTAATCGAGCAGGTGCGCGCCGATCTGGCCGAAATCTATGGCATCGCGTGGTACAAACGGGCCTTTTTCTATCTCCTGCGCCACCGCACGCTGATGGATATGCTCTTTAAAATGGGCTACGTCTTTCAGACCTGCGGCTTTAAGATTCATGCTGAAAAAAGCTCCATGGAGCCGCGTTTTACGCTACCCGTCATCAAAAAAGATCGCTTGTTGCCGAGCATGGGCAAAACTTCATTTTTAAACAGCTACCCCGAGCAGACGCATAACGGCGGCAAGCGCAAAGTGGCGATCTTTATCGGCTGTCTGGCCAACTACAACTACACGAGCATCGGCGATAGTCTTATGAAGATTTTAAAGGCGCTGGATATCGACGTGATGATCCCCAAAAAACAGCTCTGCTGCGGGGCACCGGCCTATTTCACCGGAGATTTTGACACCGTGCGCCACAACGCCCAAAAAAATATCCGCTATTTTGAGAGCTTTATCGACGATGTCGAGGCGATCATCATCCCCGAGGCTACATGTAGCGCCATGATCAAGGTCGATTATGAGCACTTTTTTCATGATGACCCGGAATACAAAGCCCGCGCAACGGCGCTCAAAGGGAAGATTTTTATGGCGACCGAGTGGCTAGAACAGCACACCCACCTGCGCACACTGCTCTCCTCCAAGCCCAAAAAAGCCTTACATGTAACCTACCATGACCCTTGCCACGCCCGCAAAATGCAAGGCATCTATCAAGAGCCGCGCCGCCTCATCGCGCAAAACTACACCATCAAAGAGATGAGCGATCCCAACGCCTGCTGCGGCTTTGGGGGCGTAACCATGCAGACCGAAAAATTCCACTTCGCCCAGGCGGCGGGTCGCCCCAAGGCGGCCATGATCGAGCAAAGCGGCGCCAGTGTGGTCGCGGCGGAGTGTTCGGCGTGTCGCATGCAGATCACCAATTCGCTCTTTGAAGCCGAGGTCAACGCACATTTTAAAAATCCGATTGAGTTGATTGCAGAGGCGTTAGAAGGTTAGGATCGATCATGGCGCTTGAGATAGTACAGCAGCGCCATCGAGATAAGTCCGCCCGGAAGCCAAAAATAGCCTTGGTAGCGCAAAGAAGGAACGTCGTAGAGGGTACCTACGACGAGAAAAAGAAGGCCGAGCAGGGCGAAGGTAGCCGCTGAGGCCATCATCCCCCAAGCAGTGTAGTGACGCATCTAAGCCTCAATAAGGCGCTGTGGGCGCAGATGCTCCATAAGCGTTCTCACCCTCTTCGCTTTTCAAGACGTAGAAGTAGATCAGTACAAAGAGGCCCAGAACCGGGATGAGACCAACCAGTAACCACCAGCCGCTTTTGCCGATATCGTGCATACGGCGTATACCTACGGCGATGCTAGGCACCAAAACGGCCAACGCGTAGATGAGTCCAAGTGTTTCAGAGAGTACATTGAGGATAAGCGATACCAAAAAGTGCGCCAGAATAAAAAACCAAATCTCTGCCCGCCCCGCACGACCTGTGAATCCGGTGTAGTTTTTCAACACCGATAGATACCAATTGACCATCTCCATAGCGCACTCCATCTTGTGAAATTGCACTTATCATAGCATACGGTGCTTATATGTACCTATTTTTATGATTACGAATATGGTTGTATATGAGCTTTGATCGTGCTTTGGTATTTGCAAAGCCCCTACTCGGGTTGGCTTTGCGGCGGCGTTCTTTTCCATTGGGGCTGGGCAGTTTCGTCTGTTTTAGCGCGTGTTCTTGCCCAGTAGATGAGCCCTGCGACAAGCAGCAGCAAGATACCCGTGAGCCACGGACGATACATAAACCACGCAATCACGATGATGCCGCCGCCGAATATTAGCGTCAGTATGGCAGAAACAAGCGCGGTGCCCGTACCGACCAGATTGCCCAAAAAGGGAACGACCGATGCCAGCGTCGCAATCGGTCCCATGATGAGCAAAAAACCGCTGAACATTAAAAAGAGCCCAAGTGCGCGCAAACCCCATGCCAGAAGCGTGTTTTCATGTTCCGCCTGAGCGAAAATCGCTTCAGCGCTATGGTTCCCTGAGACGACGAAGCCGATGTCATTGCCGTTTGGCAGCGTGTGGTAGCCGAGGTTTTTTTGCGCACCCTGATCAGCGACGATGCTAAATGGTCCGTCGGGAATGATGGTGTAGCTGATGCGTAGATCGCCCACCTGCGGTGCGGAGGGATCGGCTCCGATATAGAGCGCGTCGCCCTGCAGGGTTGCGGCGGTCGCGGTTTCGATGCTTTGGGGGAGAAAATCACGCCATCCGTCGGCCTCGTCAAGCAGTTCGGGTGCAAGCGTAAAGTCGCCGATGGTAGCCGTCGCGCCGAACTGATCATCCGAATAGGGAAAAGAGGGGTTGGTATGTTCGGCAGATTGTCTAAAACCGGCAGAGTTGATGTGGGTGCTGCTCCATGTCGTCTCATAGCGGTAGGTTTTTGTGGTGGTCTCCTTGCCGCCGAGCTCCTGTTTGGTCTCTTCGCTCACCTCTTCGCGCCACTGATACATGGCCACATCGCGTTTGAGCAGGATCCCCTGAGCATGCACGCCAAAGAGGGGGTCAAAAAGTGCGCCGCCATGCAGTGCGCCGCTGATGTGTATCGGTTTGCCGTTGTTTTGAGGGTCAAAAACCGGCTCCGGAAGCGAGAGGGTCGCGGCAAGACCCGCAGAGAGCGTTTCGGTGCGCTCAACCGTGCGCCCCTCATTCCACCAGAGTAAAACAGTAGCGCCGATGAGCAGCGCCACGCCAAAGAGTATCCCCTTGAGCGACTCACCCAGACGCGAGCCGTAAGAGCGGGTTGTCGTTTCGGTAAAACTATCCTGTGCCATGATCAGCGCTCAAACATGCCGGCAATGCCGCCAAGTACCGAGCCTTCGCCCTGATCGCTTCCGCCGCCTGAAGGTGCGCTGCGGATGACGCGCTCTGCCAAACGTGAAAACGGCAAACTCTGCAGATAGACACTGCCGTGCCCGCGCAGCGTGGCGAGAAAGAGCCCTTCGCCGCCAAAGATCATCGACTTGAGGTTGCCCGCTTTTTGAATGTCAAAGTCGATGCCCGGCGTGTAGGCGACCAGACAGCCGGTATCGACAAAGAGCGTTTCACCTTTGAGCTCTTTTTTCACGATGGTGCCGCCCGCGTGCAAAAAGGCCATGCCGTCTCCGCGCAGCCGCTCCATAATGAAGCCTTCGCCCCCAAAAAAACCACGCCCAAGCTTGCGGCTAAAGGAGATGTCAAGCTGTGTGCCCAGTGCGGCGCACAAAAAGGCATCTTTCTGGCAGATGATCTCGTTTTCATGTTCAGCCATGTCAAGCGCTATGATCTTGCCCGGAAACGGCGCACCGAACGCGATGCGTTTTTTGCCGCTGCCTTTGTTGGTAAAGTGGGTCATAAAGAGCGACTCGCCCGTAATCATGCGCTTTCCGGCACCAAGCATGGTGTCAAAAAAACCGCTGCTCGTCTTGGAACCGTCGCCCATCTTCGTTTCAAACACAATGCCATCATCCATCCACGACATCGCGCCCGCTTCGGCGATGACCGTTTCGCCCGGATCAAGCTCCACCTCGACAACCTGCAGGTCGTCTCCCATAATTTCATAATCGACTTCGTGACATACCATTAGTGACTCCTTTGAATTTTGGTTTATTGTAACAAAATATGGTTGCCATTTGCCTCTAGCGAGCGTTGTGGATCTGGTTCCCAGAGGCCAACGGGCGGTGTTGCAAAAAGGCTTACATGTAAAGCCAGAATCAGAAGTAAAAATCGTAGTCTCATGGGGTCTCCTTTGAGGTTGAATCTATCGGCGTGGCGGGAGCACGCAGCAGGTGATGCGCTTCGATGGCGTGGATCAAGTCGATGATGCTATCCATCATTTCAAAATGTTCTTTAATCCCCTCAAACGACGTCATCGGTCTCTTTTCCCAGCCAATTTGCGGTTCCAGCCAGCCGCCTGCGAGGTCAACGAAAACATAAATATGCTGCGCGCAAAATGAGAGCCTGAAAGGGAATTTTTGCGCTGTTTTGGTGATGGCTTCCATGACCGTGTAGTTCAGCAGATAATGCGCCTGAGTGGTGTCGCTGCCATAAACGATAAAGTGTTTTTCAAATTCAGGGCTGTCAAGGCGGAGGATCGGCAGGCCTTCTCTTTCTTTGTTTTGCACCGCTTTTCCTGCATCGCCCGCAATGCGTTCGGCAAGATCGGGAACGATCAGCGTCGCTCCCATGATGTTGAGCTGCGTCGGCGCGGCAACGAAAAGTCCGCAATGTCTTTTGATGATGGTCTTGTTGTCGGCATCGTTATACTGCTGTTCAAGCATCACATCGACCATCTCAATGCTGCGCCCCGCCTCTTTAAAACGGGTGTGCTTTTTCTGCTCAAGCTTATGCATGTGAATGAAGTTGAGCAGTTTTGAGTTGCGCAACTCCCGTTCATCAATGCCGCCTTCATAAGAAAAGCTAAACGCCTCTCCAAGTTGCCCCATCAGTGGTATGACGATCTTGTTTCGATAAGCGGATGCAATACTGTTTCTTGAGAGCAGCATCGCAATAAAACCAAGCGCGGCAACAGGCCCGCTCACTTCAGGCATCACCCCAAAAAGCAGGGCAACAAAAGCAATGAGCGTGATACCGACAAGGTACTGAGAGAGTTTCATTATCAAAGGAAAACGCCCAAGCGTGGGCTTGATGTGCTGTTCAAAGTAAGGTTCGAGGGTGTTGATGCGAGACACTATTTCTCCTCAATCAAAAATCGAATTTCATACGTACCGTCATACCCGTTAATCCGTCCATAAACATGCTTGCCGTCACCTCTGTCTGGGATTTCAAAGGATAGGTTATTGCTGTAGTTGCCTATGATCTTGGCGTTGTAAAGCTCCAGCACGTTTTCATAGTTTTTGATGATTGCCTTGCGTGAAAAGGTTTTGTCGGTTTTGCCCTCTTTTTGAATCTCGTAGGAGATAACGTCAAGATGCCCTTTTACTGCGCGGTTCTCTCTTGTTTTAGCGTAGGGCTGGGTGTAATCGATGTTAAGTTCACTGTTGTCGTAGCGGTATTGTGAGGTAATAACCGAGCCTTCAATTGGCTTAATAAAGTCAATCGTAATAACCGATTGTTTATCGCCGCCGCGCTCTTTGTGCAGCTCTACACGACGGTTTTGCGCACGCCCTTCGTCGGTGTCGTTGGTGGCAACGGGATCCTCTTCGCCATGACCTTTATAGCTCAGACGCGAAGCATTCACACCTTCGGCAATCATCGCCTCCATCACCGCTTTGGCGCGCGCTAGCGAGAGGGTTGCATTGTAGGTATCATCACCTTTGGAATCGGTGTAGCCGTGCACGGAAAGTTCCAGATCGCTATAGCGCTGCATCAGTGCTACGGCAGAGAGAATTGCTTTGCGTGATTCGGGTTTTAAGGTAGCTTTGTCAAAATCAAAGTAGATACCATCAAGAGTGATTTTACCGCTTTTATCCAGCTCGGTTTTAATAGAATCTGGCGTGAGAATCAGGGCCTGGTTAAAGGCCTCTTCTTGAATGATGTGAAGTGAAAAGGTGTTGTTGTAGCCTGCAAATTTTGCAATGGAATCACCTAGCCTGAAAGTAAAACTGTTCTCCTCATCTTTTAAAATCGTACCTCCAAGTGCGAGGAGCTTCTTTTTGTAATCATTGGCGACAATGTAACGGTAGCTGTCTGTCTCTTTGGCGGTTTTTTCATAATCAATCTTCCAGTATCGGCCTTCGTGTTGATGGCCGCCTTTGTCGTAATAAAAAGTGGCTTCATCAAACATAAAATACGAAGCATTCGAGATGACAAACCCCTTAACATTGGGAAGCAGCGGGTGTTTGGGAAAGCTCAATTTTTTAGATGGTGTCACATCGTAGGTTCCCTCAAAGGGCACGCTCACCACATCAGGGCAGGGTGTTACATGTAAGAGCACATAACTGTAGCTTCTGTTGTAGGATGCAACTTTGAGATAGTACGACTCGCCCTCATTTTCAAAGTGGGCAAAACGATCTTGAAAGAGCCTCGCATCAATACCAAGCTGCGCGGCAAAAAAGGCTTTTGTCTTTTGCTCGTAATCATCGCCAATGGAATCCGGATGCGTAAAGTCCTGAGCGCTTGTTTCGCCATACACCTTCACATAGCCTTTTTCTTTGACCCAAAATTCAAGCATACCGTAGCGTTCATGCTTGAGTGGCGCGCCTGGCTTGGCGTTGGGGTAAGTGAGGTCGGGAAGCTCCATGGCTCCTAGTAAAAGAGGGAGCAGGAGCGTAAAAAAAAGTGTTTTCATTCACACTTCTCGTTCTGGCAGGGTTCGAGCGTGAAATCGCAATAAGATGCTCCGTCGCCTTTGGACATGGAAGACCACTCGGATTTTTTGCCTGCTTTGATGTTGGCAAGGGTGTCAGAAGCAAAGTTGCCAAAACAGCCGTTGACGGGTCCATGACCGTAGGAACCTTCCCAGATAATTGACTCTATCTGCCACTCAATCGAAGGAATATAGGCTTCAAAAACGATACCTTCTGTTGCTATGGTCATGTCTGAACCGAGATAAGGGTCGGCTTGTATGATGCCACTGTAAGAAAGGGAGGCCTTTTTCATTGTTCTGATATCAAGCTGATCATCATCAACCCACGCACATGTTGGAATCTCTCGATAGCCGATATTGCCAATCACAATAGCATCAGAGCTAGCATCATTGCCGGTGAGAGGATTGCTACAATCAAGTGTAAAGTTTTTATAGGTGACAGTGCCGCTTCCAAGATCGGGAAATACGTAGTTGATACGCAAGCGCCACAGCGGACTTAGCACAATCTTTTCCGTACCTGAAGCACACACATGGATGGTTTTGACATATGTGCCATCAACACTCACTTTATAATCACCAAATGGCATATTTTCAAAAACGGCCTCGCCCAGATCGTTGGTATCTACCTCTTCGCTCATTAGCAGCGAGTTGCCATCAACACCCTGATCTGCGCACGCATCTTGCTCAATGGTGACTCTTTTGTTCTCCAAAGGTACATCGGAAGCATCCACAACATCAATGCTAATGGTGCCCTTAACACTCGCATCGCTAAGGGTAAAATTTGCTTTAGCTGTAGGGCTGTCAAAAATAATGTTGCCCAGAGTTAGCGGGCATTGGCACGATGTATTCATGGTGGCGGTGTATTCACCTAGTGGAATATTCTTGACTTCAACGCTGTTGCCGCTGACACTGCCTTTAAAGGTATCTTCTTTAGGAGATGGGCCGATTCTATCAAGCGTTATCTCACCATTGAGCGTGACATCAGCGGTGACTTCTCCTGTTAGGATCTGATCGGCAGCACTCTCATAAAGTACCGATGCGGCATGAACAACACGCTTAATCGTCACTGTGTCGCCATCACGCGTGTAGGCATCGGCGTAGCTTAGATTGTGCGCTTTGACCTCATTGGTTTTGCCGTTTGTCGAACCGATATGGTAGAGATACTGCGTTAGTGTCTGCGCTACATTTCCAGGCGAGCCCATGGTGCTTTTGATGAAGTGGCTGTCAATTTTGGTTTTTGCTTCGGTAAGAAACATGCTAAATTGGTCAATGCCCGTTTCGCCAAAGCCATCAAAGGTTCCGGTTTCCACATATGAAACACTCAAATGCCATCCTGTCAGATAGGGCGAGACATCCATATTCGTGACGGCTCGCACCGTATCTCTAACCATCACGGATGAAGCGATGCGCAGCGGTGATGCCGTCGCGGGAGTTTCATAAAGCAGTGTGCTGTCACTGTAGACCCAGCCGCTTTTGCGATACCACACATCTGCAATATCGCTAAGGGTATCTTCAAATCCGCTGGCTTTGTTCTGATCTTTGGCTACAACCATGACTGTGGTCTCACTGCCACTGTAAGCGACGCTTTTACCCTCATGAATGCTGCGCGTTGAAAGCGGCAGCTTTTCGCCCGAGCTGGTGTAGAAATCGAAATAGGCAATTTCGGTGTTAAGGCGTGCGCAGGTGTAGATAAGATCTTTGATATCCATAACGCCGTCGCCATTGGTATCATAGGCGCTGTCGCTGTTAAAGAGGGCGCTTTTGAGCACGTCGAGGTCTTTGCTATCCACGCGGTAATCCCCGTTGGCATCACCGTTAAGAAGGTAGTTTTCATAATCGATCATGCCCTCTTTCACGCTGACGCTAAGGCTTTTGTTGCTGCCGCGCGGGGCAAATGACGGGAGGGTGTCTGTAGTGCTGAGGTGCTGCAATATGTCAATGCCAAACCTGTCAAACTGTATGCCAAACGCCGCTTCGTCGCTTTTGAGCGAATCAAGAAGCGTCTGCATGGCGGTGTAGGTATTGACGGCTTCATTGTTGAGTGTGCGCACCGCAGTGCCGTCGCTGTTGTAGTTATACGCAGCGGTGACTACTGAAGCGCTGCTATTGGCGCCGCCGGTTGCGGATGTGCTACTCTCTCCGGTTGCCTGAGTGTCGCTTCCGCCACCGCCACCGCCACAACCGATCAATAATGCCGTCATCGCGGCAAGTAAAAAAATGGGCGCTGTTTTCACGGTAATACCTTTTCTTTTGGGTTACATGTAAAGCCCAAAAGCCTTACATGTAAACCAAAAATCTCAAGCCGGAGCTTGAGGATTAGTTACATGTAGCGTCTTTTGTAACACTATAAACATAAAGGTTGTTAGGGCAGCTCTCCCCTGAACCATCGCCAATGCCACTCCAGCAGGTGCTTCCAATCACAAGCTGGTTGTTTGTATTGAGTTCAAGCGAGTCATTGAGAACCTCGCCCTCGTTATCGGTGCCCGACCATGAGAGTCTGTGCGGCTCAAAATCTGTATTGAGTGAGATGGTATCTCCGAGAGTTGTAGTTGTACTTGACGCGCCGGATGCGGAGGTGATGATTTTGTATTCAAAGGTTCCGTCACATTTGAAAGATGCGGTGATTTTTTGATGCATAGTGTAGGCGCCACCGATGGTGTTTGATGATTCGTTTGAGGTGATGGTATAACCCTTGACATCATCGACGCTGTTGATGGTAAAAGTAGAGCTGTTGGATGGCGTTGAAGTTTCTGAGGAGACCACGGCGTTTTCATCGATGCCGTTGTCACTGTTTGAGACAATAGCGGTTGTGATGTAGCTACCCGCGAGTGATTCTCCGACAACGACTTCTTGTGAAGCATTGAGTGAGATTGCATTGTTATAAAGTTCACCCTGATCATCAGTGCCTACCATAGTTAGCATAGCAATGCCAAAGGTGTCATCAATGCTGTAAGTAGTATGCACGACTTTGCGCTCGCCATTAAAATAGTCAGTAATAACAATACAGGCATTGTTAGGCAGAAAAATAAAAGTGAACTTTTGATAGTTACTGACTGTAACAGCTCCTTCTTGTTCTGCTTCGACGGTATAGCCTGCAAGGTTGTTGGCATTGCGAGACTGTTCGCTTTGAGCGGCTTGAGCGGAAGAGGTGCTGCCTTCTGCGCTGCTTGAACTTTTTGGCGTGTCACCGCCGTTGTCGCTGCTGCCGCCGCCGCAGCCGATCAAAAGCGCCGTAACGGCTGCAAGAGAAAGTGTCGTAATGCGTTTCATAAGTATGCCTTTGTGATGTGTTGATGCCATCATAGGGCAGCGCCGTTGCGCCAACGTTGCAACAACGCACAAAATTTAATAGACAAAGCGGTAGCCTATGCCCACAATGGTCTCGATGAACTGCTGTCTGAGTTTGGTGCGCAGGCGGCTGATAAGGGCGCGACGGGTGCTTTCCATCGGGGGTTTGTCGGGCCATAGCGTATTTTCAAGATCATAGATCGTGACAATCCGGCGTCTGGCATTAATCAGGAGTTCGAGCAGTTCGCGTTCGCGTGAGGTGAGATGGATGGCCTGTGAATAGCAAAAGAGCTCTTTGCTGAGGGTGTCAAAACTAAATGCGTCATCAAGAACCAGATTGCCACGCCTTACATGTAAGGTTTCGAGCTTGTTATCATAATGCATCAGCGCGATTTTGACGGCAGTGAGCAGGTCATCGCGGCGGTAGGGTTTGTTTAGATAGGCAGCCGGGGCTGTCGTGATGGCACGTTCAACCGTAGCATCATCATTAAACGCGGTCAGATAGATGATGGTTGTATGGAGCTGGCTTACAATACTCTGCGCCGTCTTGATGCCGTCATCTTCGCCTTTGATGTTGATATCCATCAAAATGACATGCGGTTGGTAACGCAGCGCCTGAATGTAAGCATCGTGGCCGTTGGCGGCGACGGCGACAACATGGTAGCCTTCTTGTGTCAGTGTTTGCGCCATTTCCATGGCGACGATGCTTTCATCTTCAACGATGAGTATGGGTGTTGTCATGCCTGAAACCTTATGTTGTAATGGCACCCGTTTTGCGTCTTGGGCGTGATGGTGCCGCCAAGCTGATCTTGAACAAGGGTGCTCACCAGCTTGAGCCCCAGAGCACCTGTTGCAATGTCGCAGGCATCATAGCCGACGCCGTTATCGCTTACATGTAAGTGGATGGATTGCTGCGCATCGCGTTTTAAAACAATATGAATCGTATCGGCTGTAGTAGCGTATTTGATGGCGTTGGATACGAGTTCGTTGACAATCAGCCCCACATAGACCGCTTCGCGCAGTGCGAGACTCAGCGCTACGTCATATTTGAAATGCAGCGTTTTATGTGAGAGTGATGCCGCGAGATCTTCACAAAGGCTTTCGATGTATTCGTGCATGTCGATCGTTTCGATACGCTCGTTTTGATAGAGCAGTTCATGCGTTTTGGCAATGGAGCGGATGCGGTTTTCCAAATGCACAAAGGGTTCGCGCAGCGCGTCGTTCTTGAGGCGATCCGATTGGAGCCGTATGATGGAGAGGATGATCTGCAGATTGTTTTTGACGCGGTGATGCAGCTCGCGGTAGAGGCTTTTAAGCGTCTGTGTCTGCTCATTCACCTCCGCTTCGATAATGCGGTTGCGCTGCTCAAGCTCAGTAATCAGCCGCAACTCATAGGCCTCTTTTTGGTGCTGTAAGATACTCAGTTTATCCACAAAAGTCAGCAGCAAAAAGAGCGCTTCAAGCACGGTCAGCCAGAGAATGAGGTTGGGAAAGTGATACATAATGGTCACCAGACCAAGCGCATCGATAATCAGCAGAAAAAATCCCACAATCAGCACGACCCAGCCGATAATGAAAAATCGCGCCTGCGTGTTGCCGTGGCGGTACATGTAAAGCCCCGCACCCAGATTAAAGACAATAAAGAGTAGCCCGGTGAGGATGGTGACTTGCGGGTAGTAGAACCATGGCGTGCCAAAAAGCGGAATCTGGGCAAGCAGCACGATGATAAAGGCGCGGTAGCCTTTGTAGATGAAAGGCATTTCGCGCGATTTTAAAAAATCCTGCGCAAAGAGGGCGGCGGTCATGATCATGGCGGCGATTTTGGGCACCACGATCTCATTATCAATAGCGATAAACCACACCGGAGCGTAGAGCGGCAAAAAGCCGATGTAGGTGAGCTGGTGAAAGAGCAGGGTGGCGAGATAGAGCGCATAAAGCAGATAGCTGCGGTCGCGTGTGTAGAGAAAAAGCAGCAGGCCGTAAATGAGCAGTCCGGCCAGAAGCCCCGCAAACAGGACAATGTTCATCTGCTGCTCTCTGTCGATGAGCATATAATCCTCCGGATTGTAGAGCGATATCCCGCTAGAGAGCATGGTGGTCGTGTTGCGGATTTCCAGATACCAAGTGTATTCGCTTTGCGGCGCCAAGGTAAGCGAGAAGGTGGGATGGAGGTAGATGCCCTGCGGACGGCTCAACAGTCCCGCTTGCTGTTTGTTGCCCGAAGCGTCATATAAGGTGACGGTTTCAAGCAAGGGGTTGTCGAGGACAAGCAGTTTGTGCTGTGGATGGTTGGTATCGTTGCGCAGTGTCAGCCGAATCCAGACACCCAGTTTTGCGTTGAAACTGAAGTTGAAATGTTGATCGCTTAAAGGCTCGAAGGTTTGATGGATGATCTGCGGGTAAGAGCGTCCTTGCGTATCGCTGTAGAGGTGCAGTGAAGCGGAAGAAGCATGTACCATCAGCGAACAAAACAGGAGCAAAAAAGAGAGATAAAAGCGCAAAACGTATCTTTATGAATAAGGGTTGGTAGATTGTAACTAAATTCATATCGTTAAGCTTGTTTTAAAAGCGTTTCTCCCTGCGCTATACTTGCGCATTTAAAACGGGGGTGGAACATGGACTTTTGGAACCACATCTATAGCCAATTCGATCCTGTAGCGTTTTCGTTACTGGGGTTTCCGGTGCATTGGTACGGGCTGATGTATGTGCTAGCCCTGCTCACGGCGCTCTACGCCGCCAAATGGATCGTCAAAAAAGATGCCATCGACCTGACCCAAAAGCAGCTTGACGACTACTTCATCTACGTCGAAATCGGCGTGATTTTGGGGGCGCGTCTGGGCTATATCATCTTTTACGATCCCAATGCGGGCGCGTACTGGAGTGCGCCGTGGCAGATCTTCAACCCCTACAACGCCGCAGGGGAGTTCGTGGGGATTCGCGGCATGAGCTATCACGGCGCGGTGATCGGCTTTTTTATCGGCTCCTACCTCTTTTACCGTCGCTACAAGGTGCCGATGGGGCGGGTGCTGGATGTGGCGGTGACGGCCATTCCCGTGGGCTATATCTTCGGGCGTATCGGCAACTTTCTCAATCAGGAGCTGGTGGGACGCGCTACGGAGCTGCCTATCGGCATTTATGTGGACGGGGTGCTGCGCCACCCTTCGCAGCTTTACGAGGCGCTGCTGGAGGGGCTTGCGGTTTTTGTGATTCTTTACATGTATCGTTTGCATAAGCGCTTTGAGGGGGAGTTGGTGCTGGTGTACGGCTTTGCCTACGGCTTGGCGCGGTTTGTGGCGGAGTTTTGGCGGGAGCCGGATGTGCAGCTTGGGTTTATTTACGGTGGTTGGATGAGCAAAGGCCAAGAGCTCAGCCTCTATATGATGATTGCAGCGGTGGCTTTGTGGCTTTATTTCCGCCGACGCGCGTTACATGTAAACCATTAGGATTGTATGCGTACCTTATTTAAAGCACTGCTCTTAAGCACCTTGTTGCCTTTGGCGATCTGGCTGATGATGGGCCAAAAAGTGGCACCCGTTGTCTCTATGGAGACCTTGTTGCCCTCCCTCTCTTACTCCCCCTATATCGGATTCGAGCGCACCGTAGCGACCAACGAACAGCTCAAGCGCGATTTCGATCTGCTCTCGAAAGTGACCCAAAAAGTGCGCACCTACGCGGTGCAAGACGCCTTTTTGATCGCCCCTTTTGCCAGGGCGCACAACATGCGTATCGATCTGGGGATCTGGCTGGGGCCGGATGCGCAGGAGAACGCTTATGAGCTGATGCGCGCACGGGAGTTTCTGCGCTTTTATCAGCCGCTGGTTGAGACCATCATCGTGGGCAACGAGGTGTTGTTGCGCGACGATCTCAAGATCGAGGAGCTGATCGGCGCAATCGAGAAGGTGCGGGTTATGAGCGCTTTGCCCATCACCACGGCGGAGATTTGGTCGGTGTGGACGAAAAACCCCCAGCTTGCCGAGGCCGTCGATCTGATCAATGTCCACATTCTGCCCTACTGGGAGTTTATCGACACCCATGAGACGATGGCCTTTACCAAAGCGCGTATGGATGAGCTGCGCGCCCTTCATCCGAACAAAGAGATCGTGATTGGGGAGTTTGGCTGGCCCAGTCGCGGCTACAACAACCGAGCCGCCAAAGCCTCGCCCATGCTGCAGATCGAGATGATCGGCAGTTTTGTAACGCTGGCACAGAAAGAGAGATGGCGCTACAACATCGTCGAGGCCTTCGATCAGCCGTGGAAAGGGGTGCATGAGGGGAGCGTGGGGCCTTACTGGGGGCTTTACAGCGCCAAACGAGAGCCGAAATTCCGCTTCGATCAAGAGACATTGCTCAACCCCTACTGGCCCTATCAGATGACGCTCTCCATTCTTTTTGGGCTGCTCTTTGCCTTTTTCGGGCTGCGCCATCAGCGTGCCAATCTTGCCCACGCCACGACCTATGCGCTCTCGGCTCAGGCGATGGGCTTTGGTCTGAGCGTCGCGCTCTTTTACCCTTTTGTGAACTATATGAATGCGGGTATGTGGTTTATGTGGGCGATGGGAATCGTGCTGATGCTGCCGCTGGCGGTGACGACGCTGGCCAAGATCAATGAGCTCTTTAAATGTACCATGGGCTTTGAACCCGTCCGCCTCATCGCACCCAAAGAGGACGCCGCGCACGCTCCTTTTGTTTCGATCCATGTCCCCGCCTACAAAGAGCAGCCCACGGTACTCGCAGAGACCCTGCGCGCGCTCTCCAAGCTCGACTACGCGCATTATGAGGTGCTGGTGATCATCAACAACACCCCCGAAGCCTTCTACACCGAGCCGATCGAGGCGCTGTGTCGGGAGCTGGGGGAGCGTTTTGTCTTTTTGAACATTACATGTAAGGGCTTTAAAGCCGGAGCGCTCAACGACGCGCTGCACTACACCAGCCCAAAAGCGGAGATCATCGCGGTGCTTGATGCCGACTATGTGGTGAGCGAAGATTGGCTGCGCGATCTGGTGCCGCTCTTTGAAGATCCCAAAGTGGCGATTGTTCAAGCGCCGCAAGACCACCGTGACGGTGAGGAGTCGCTGATCAAAGCGGCGATGAACGCCGAGTATATGGGCTTTTTTGATATCGGTATGGTGATCCGCAACGAAGAGAACGCCATCGTAGCGCACGGCACGATGCTCATGGTGCGCCTTAGCGCCATGATGGAGGTCGGCGGCTGGGGGGTCGATACCATCGTGGAGGACTCCGAACTGGGGCTGCGGCTCTTTGAGGCGGGCTACAGCGCGCACTACACCGATAGGCGCTACGGCTGGGGGCTGCTGCCCGATACCATCGAGGCCTTTAAAAACCAGCGCCACCGCTGGGCATACGGGGCGATTCAGATCCTTAAAAAACATTGGCGCCACTTCAAACCCGACTCCACCACCCTCTCGCCGCAGCAAAAGCACCACTTCGTCTCGGGATGGCTGCTCTGGCTCTTTGACGCGATGGGGCCGCTCACCGCCATGCTCAACGTCATCTGGGTGCCGGTGATCTTGTTTGTGGGGGTCACCATTCCGACGCTCTCGCTCACCCTGCCGATTGTGACGGCCTTTTTGGTCAATATCCTCCACGCCTTCATCCTCTACCGTCACCGCGTGGGGGTGGGTTTTAGAGAGAGTCTGTTGGGCGCCATTGCGGCGATGAGTCTGCAGTTGACCATATTTAAAGCGGTGTATGACGGCTTCGTGCGCGACGGTCTGCCCTTTAAACGCACCGAAAAAGGGGGCAACACCAAAAAGAAGACGGCCAATCCGATCTTCTATGAGACCCTGCTGGGCAGTGCGCTCATCATCGGCGCAAGCGCTCTGGTGCTCTCTAATACCAGCGCCATTACCGAGGTTTACATCTTCGCTCTGACCCTCTACATTCAGGCCGTGCCTTACGTTAGTGCGCTCATTTTGCGGCGCATCGAGCTTTACTTGCAGCGCGGGTAGGGCTTGCGGCTATGAGGCTAGACGCTCAAACATCTCATCGATAAGCTTTTGAGAGATTCGAAAGCCGTTTTCACGCACCTGATCTAAAAATATCCGTGCCTCTTCTGCGCTTATGTAGGCACGTTTGATGTTGAGATAGAGTATCCCTAACAGCCCTATGATGGTAATTCCCATATGAGTAGCAATCTTTCTCCCTTTTTTTTCATCGATGATGAGGGGGAGATTCTTGGCTTTGGCGAGGAGTATCGCTTCACTCTCCCCCTGATCGAGGAGATAGAGGAGGGTTTCGAGTTCTTGGGTTTTTTCTATCGGCGTAAGACGGATAAACGCAGGGAGCATCGGTTCTTCTTTGGTATGGAGTTCATCCCATACCGCTTGAGGGATATAGAGTTTGGTGAACAGGTTGCTCAGCAGATCAAAACGAGAGGTATTGGCGAGGATGATGAGGGTTGTGGAGTCGCTCACCACTGCCATCAGAGACGCTCTATTCCTGCGAAATCGTCGCTAAAATCATACCCGATCACATCGATGCCCAGTAAAGAGAGGATTTTCATCGCGTTCTCTTTGCTAACCTCCATAGCCTTGCAAAATTGTCCGAGGCTCAAATCCCCTTGTTTATACCCTTCGATGAGGAGTGAAGTTTTTAGCCCATGCGTCACAATCCCATCATCAAATGCCACGGCGATTCCGATAGGCGTAGAACGTTTGGTGATCATAGTGAATTCATGATTTTCCAGAGCTTTGGTAAAGATCGCCGGATTGGTTTGCAGTTCACGAATGCCTATCGTTTGCATTGAGTCTCCTTTGTACTATCATTTGAGAGTATTTTATCAGTTTTTCAAGGTAATGGAATGGAAATTTAAGCGTGCAACGGTTTGCTCGCTAGAGGGCACTACGCTCATAAGGCGGCAGATTCAGCAGCCGCATATCGACGATGGCGCGGCCTATCGTGAAGTGATAGAACACGCAGTAGCGCTCACTGCGCAGCCCCAGCAGGGCGTGCATCTCATCATCCAAAAAGCAGCCGATGCCCGTAGCGCTGAGTCCCTGCGCCGTGGCTTCAAGGTAGAGTTGCTGTCCGATCGCGCCGCACTCGAAATAGAGGCTGCGGTAGTACAGCGCGTTTGCTTCCATGCGGTGCATTGCGCAGAGCATTCCGAGGCTAAAAGCGCCGTCGGCGGCGATGTCTTGATTGCAACTGATCGCTTTGGCGACGCCTCTAAAGTCTCCCTCGCGCAGCAGATAGAGCCGCTCGCCCTGCGCTTCCCATGAAAAATCGGCGTCCAGATTACTGCGCAGATCCTGTAGCGCTTCCAAATTACGCACATAGGCATACAGCCCGCGCGGCAGACCTTCGACGCGGTGGATAAAGAGCATCAGGTGCACCTGCGCATCGGGTGCTTCGCTGCTGCGCAGCAGGGCGCGCAACTGCTCAAGCGCTATCGTGCTTGTGCGTGCATCCATCATCTGCGCACTGCGGCGCGTTTTGATCACTTCGGCGGCGCTTTTGGGGCTGCTGAGGGGGTGCGAGGGGAGCGAGAAGGGGGGAATCACCCCTTGCATGGCGGTTTCTAAGGAGTCGAATACTTCCCAGCGGTGGTGCTGTGGGCTTAAGGTGTTGGCGCGGTAAGGGTGGGGTGGAGCAGAAACCCCTTCCCAATCGAGCTCTCCTTCAAGCGGCTTTGGGGTGATAAGTAGCGCCATATCGGCATGTTCGCGCTCCAGCGGCGCGAAGCGATTGGGGGTATCGAGTCCCAGCAGTGCTTCGAGTTTTGGGGTTAAAATATTCAAGATTTTGGTATGCCACCCCAGAGCCGCCGCGCTTACATGTAAGGCTTGCGCGGCGTGTCCAGCGTCGAGCTGACAGTAGCGCCAAGCGCGCTCGCCGTACTTCCACGCTTCGCGCCATAAGACGCTGCTAAGCACCACGATAAAGCTCTCTTGGGGTAGGGTGTCGGGAAATGTGAAGCTGCCAAGGCGCTCAAGCGCGTGGGTTTTGGGATGGTAATGCGCGATCATCCCCTCTTGGCTTAACCCTTCAACGCGCGGCAGCAGCAGATAGGCTTCGCTGGGGTGCAGGTTGCCGCTGCTGGCGTTCATGCGCAGCGCCCAGCGGTTCTCGCCATAAGCTTTGTACTGCGCGATACCTAATGAGAACTGCAGCAGTTGGGAGAGCGCCTTTACATGTAAGGGGGCAACGGGCAGTTCATTTGAGAAGAGCCGATCACACGGCGGCGTGGGGTGCTCTAGGGCAATGGGCAGTTCTAAACGCGGTGCACCTTCATAGCTGCGGAAGGGATCGGGCTGCGTCGCCCAGTCCATATAGCCCAAAGAGGCGGCGTAGCGGTTGGGGCGGTGTTTGGTGCGGTCGTGGTAGCTTAGGGCGATGCTTAACGGATTCATGCCGTGAGTGTGCCGATCTTTGAGTAAAATCCCTCTTCAAATAAAAATATAGGAGTGAGTATGAAGCTGCTTTTTTTGATATTGCCGTTGTTTTTGTGTGCGCAGATGCTGAAAGTCGGCGATGGGATGGCGCCCAAGGTGTTTGAAGATCAGTTCGGCAAAAGCCATGAGACAACACAACATTACCGATGGATCTCTTGGGACAAGGGACAAACGGCGATGCTGCGCGATTTTTTTGAAACGCATCCGCAGCTCTATGCGCGTTCTGCCTTTATCGTGGATGTGTCGCAGATCCCTTCTGGTATCTGGAGCCTCTTTGTCAAACCCTCTTTAAAGGAGTATCCGCGCCCGATTTTGCTTTCGTTCGATGAGGTCTATAACCGTACGCTGCCCTATCAAGAGGGTTTTATCACTTTGCTTGAGGTGAACGCATCGAAGATTACGGCGGTGCGTTTTATCGGCAGCGAAGCGGAGTTAGAAAAACTCGATCTCCCCTTGGGTCTCGTTGCCGCTGAGAAAGTCGATGAGCAGGTTGATGTCGCTGAGCAGTGAGGCGTTGTAGAAGGTGGGATCAAAGGCGCGGCGGTTCCATGTGTTGTGACGGAAATTCTCCAGCGTCATCTGAAAACTCTCCAGATAGACCCCGCTTTGCTCCTGATGCTCTAGTACCATCTGCGGATGGTGCGCAATACTGCGCGATAACGACTCGACGGCGATGCCGACTTCGACAAACTCTACGTAGCGGTTGAGGATGGCACCGTATTTGTGCAGCAAGGCTGAGAGATCCCGTATGGTTGCTTCATCCAAATCGTTTTTGGAAAAGAGGGTGAAGATCATATAGTCAAGATCACTTGAGAGTTCTGAAAGCTCCTCTTTGTGTTCCGGGTCGAGATGGCCGTAGTAGCCTTCGCCGGGTGTGGGGGCGGATTGCTGTTCTGCGGGACGGATACGGTTGGTGGCGGAGGCGAGCTGGTTGAGCTTTTGTTCGAGTGCGCGGTTTTTGTACTCCATCTCCAGCAACATGTTTTGTAGTTGCACCTGATACTCCTGCACCATTTTGGCATTGGAGAGCTGTAAGCAGAGCTTGTAGAACATCTCGCGCATCCGCTTCAAATCGACCGGCTTGGCGAGGAAGCGGTCCACCCCTTTGTTGATGAGTTTGATCAGCACCGTAGCGTCGCTATGCGCCGAAAAGACGATAATCGCCGGCGGGTTTTCGGTGAGTTCATGAATCTTGTCGATTAATCCGATACCGCCAAGAATGGGCATACTCAGATCGGTAATGAGAATATCGATGGGGGTGCTTTTGTAGATGTCGAGGGCTTCAAATCCATCTTTGGCGACGTGGACCTCTTTAAACAGACGACCAAGTGCCTTGGCGACACTCTCGCGCAACGCGGGTTCGTCTTCGGCGTATAGGACGTTAAACTGTCCGGTAAGTTCACGAATAGTGTTGATGTCGGGCATGCTATATCACTCTATTTTAGATTTTAGAACCAAATGGAGCATGACACTTTAGTGTGTCGAGGCTTTTTTGGGCTGCTTCATTTTGGCGCTGATAGCTTTTTTCATCAAAAGGCTGCGCTGTTTTTTTAGAGGCACACGCACCAAGCAGCAAGGAGAGGAGTGCAGCGAGTATCAGGAGCTTCATGGTGTCCCTTTAAATGATTTGATCAATTGTAGCAGATCGCCTCTTACATCAACACCCAAATCCACGCGGTACCGACGGTGAGAAAGAGGCCGGTATAGAGCGCCGTGACGATTCCTCCAAAACGGTAAATCTCGCCCGCTTCAAGGTAGCCTGAACCTGCAAAGAGAAGGTTGGAGCTTGATCCTTGAGGGGTGATGACTGCACTGAAGTTGGTGGCAAAGAGCAGCATCATGGCCAGCAGTTCGCCGGGCACCCCCGCCTGCAGCCCTACATGTAAGAAGACCCCGAAGAGCGCGAGCAGGTGGGCGGTTTGAGAGACGAAGAGGTAGTGGATCAATACATAGGCGCTCACCAGCAGCAGATAGACCCAAAACCAGGGCAGCCCCGAAAAAAGGGCACTGATCCCCTCACCGATCTCGCCGATAAAGCCCAAACGATTCAGTTCCGCGCTGATACCGTACAGGATCGCAAACCAGATGAAGGTGCCGAGTGCTTCGCCTTCATGTCTGAGGTCTTCAAGGGTAAAAATGCGCGTCGCCATCAAGACGCCAAGCCCTCCGAAGGCCACGGCGGTTTTGTCGATTCCCAACCCTTCGCTAAGTGCCCAGAGCGCGACCATCGTGACAAAGACTGCCAAAGTGATGCGCTCGTTGCGGCTGATGGGGCCCATGTGGCGCAGCTCCTCTTGAGCACGCAGGGGCGCCTGCGGGGTTTGGGTGATCTGCGGCGGAAAGATGCGGTGCAGCAGATAGGGCATGAGTGCAAATGAACAGCCTACGGGAAGCAGCGCATACAGCAGCCACGATGCAAAGGTGATCTGCACTCCCTGCTGTGCCGCTATGGCCGCGCCGACGGGGTTGGCGGCCATAGCGCTAAGCCAAAGCGCCGAGCTGATCGCCAGACCGGACATGCTCGTCATCATCAGATAGGCGCCCATCTTTTTGCGGCTGCCGTCGGTGACTTTGGAGCCGCTGTCGTGACACAGCGCGTGCAGGATCGGATAGAGCACCCCCGAGCGCGCCGTGTTGCTGGGAAAGGCGGGGGCGATGAGCAGATCGGCGGCGACCATCGAGTAGCCAAGCCCGAGTGTGGAGCCTCCGAAGCGCTTGATGATCTGCAAGGCGATGCGTTTGCCAAGACCCGACTTGACCACCGCGCGCGAGATGAGAAAGGCAACAACGATGAGCAGAATAAACCCTTCATCAAAGCCGCTGTAGGCCGCTTGAGGATCCATCGTACCGCTGAGCAGCGCCAGACTAAGCGCAAGGATTGAAGCGGCAAGAATGCTGAGCGTCTGGCTCACAACCAGCACGATGGTGCCCATAAAGATCAAAAAGAGCCGCCACGCTTCGGGCGCAAATCCGAAAGGATGAAACCAGAGCACCCCGAAAAGCGGCAGCAAGAGCAGGGGGATCAATAGTGCAAGACGCATGTGGCTCCTTGGATTTTGGTCGTTGCGGGGATTATAACGCATTACATGTAAGGAGACAAAGGATATAGTTTAGTCTATAAGACTCAATTTAAATAAGCGAATTTATGCAAATAGTACTTGACAGCAAATGACTCAATAGGTATAATACCCGCAGATTTCAAGAAAGGAGTCAAACGGCACCATGGCAAACGAAGAGATTAACGAAGTCCAAGAGAGCGAAGAGCAGCCTCAGGTAGAGGCGGCAGAACCGACAAGCGAGGACGAAATAGTGCGTCTCAAAGCGGAGCTCTCCGCGATGCAGGATAAATACGCCCGTGTTCATGCGGATTTTGACAACATCAAAAAACGGCTCGAGCGGGAGAAGTATCAGGCGTTGGAGTATGCGCAAGAGAAGTTCGCTAAAGACCTTGTTCCGGTGATTGACTCGCTCGAAGGGGCGATCAATGCGGCCAAGAGCGGCAACGCGGCTGAAGGGCTCCTTGAGAAATTGATCGAGGGGGTAGAGCTGACCATGAAGCAGTTCTTAAGTGTTCTTGAAAAGCACGGCATCACTCAGGTGGGCATGGATGAGGCGTTTGATCCCAACATCCATCATGCGATTTCGCAAGTCGATTCCCCCGATCATGAGAGCGGAGCGATTGTCAACACGTTTCAAAAAGGGTACCGCTATAAAGAGCGCACCTTGCGTGATGCGATGGTCGTTATCGCCAACTGAATGAAACATTGAAAATTGAGAATTTAAAATTGAAAATAAAGGAAACAAAATGAGTAAAGTAATCGGTATTGACCTTGGAACCACCAACTCTTGTGTAGCCGTATATGAAGGCGGCGAAGCCAAAATCATCCCTAACAAAGAGGGTAAAAACACCACCCCTTCGGTAGTGGCGTTTACTGATAAAGGCGAAACGCTGGTGGGCGATCCTGCCAAGCGGCAAGCCATCACCAACCCTGAGCGCACCATCTACTCGATCAAGCGCATCATGGGTCTGATGATGAACGAAGAGAAGGCCAAAGAGGCGCACGACAAAGTCACCTACAAGATCGTCGATAAAAACGGCATGGCAGCGGTCAACGTAGCGGGTACCGTCTACACGCCGCAGGAGATTTCGGCCAAAATCCTTAGCAAACTCAAAGAGGATGCCGAGGCGTATCTGGGACAGGGCGTGACCGATGCGGTTATCACCGTTCCGGCGTACTTCAACGACGCGCAGCGCAAAGCGACCAAAGAGGCCGGCACCATCGCGGGGCTCAACGTGCTGCGTATCATCAACGAGCCGACCGCTTCGGCACTGGCGTACGGACTTGAGAGCAAAAGCGACGAAAACGTCCTTGTGTATGACCTGGGCGGCGGAACCTTCGACGTGACTACGCTTGAGATCAGCGACGGCACTTTTGAGGTGCTTTCTACCGATGGTAACGCCTTCCTAGGCGGCGACGACTTCGACAACGCCATCGTGAACTACCTCGCAAGCGAGTTCAAAAACGACCACGGTATCGATTTGCGCAATGACAAAATGGCCCTTCAGCGCCTCAAAGACGCGGCGGAAAATGCCAAAAAAGAGCTCTCAAGCGCCAGCGAAACGGAGATCAACCTGCCGTTCATTACCGCTGATGCTTCAGGGCCAAAACACTTGGTGCTCAAGCTCACCCGCGCAAAATTTGAAGGGATGATCGAAAAGCTGATCGAAGAGACGATTGAGCATATCCGTATCGCCATGAAAGACGCCGGTCTGGATAAAAACCAGATCAAAGAGATCATCATGGTCGGCGGCTCTACTCGTGTGCCTCTGGCGCAGAAAAAAGTGAGCGAATTCTTCGGCGGCAAAGACCTCAATAAGAGCGTCAACCCTGACGAAGTGGTCGCAGCCGGTGCGGCGATTCAGGGCGGCGTACTGCGCGGCGATGTCAAAGACGTGCTGCTGCTCGACGTCACCCCTCTTTCACTGGGCATCGAGACCCTTGGCGGCGTAGCGACCAAGATCATCGAAAAAGGTACCACCATTCCGGTCAAGAAGTCTCAGGTTTTCTCTACCGCCGAGGACAATCAGCCCGCGGTCAGCATCAGCGTCGTTCAGGGTGAGCGCGAGTTCGCCCGCGACAATAAATCACTCGGCCTCTTCGAGCTTAGCGGTATCCCGTCCGCACCGCGCGGCGTGCCGCAAATCGAAGTCACGTTTGACATCGATGCCAACGGGATCTTGACCGTATCGGCTAAAGATAAAGGTACGGGCAAATCTCAAGAGATCAAGATCACCGGCAGCTCAGGTCTGAGCGAAGCCGAGATCAACCAGATGATCCAAGATGCCGAAAAACACAAAGCCGATGACGCCAAGCGTAAAGAGCTGGTCGATCTGCGCAACCAAGCCGACGCGCTGGTCGCCCAAACCGAAAAGAGCCTCAGCGAAAACGCCGACAAGATCGACGCGGGCGAAAAAGCGGCTATCGAAGCGGCGGCCAAAGAGCTCAAAGAGACGCTCAAAGATACCAGCGCCACCAAAGAGCAGATCGAAGCCAAACTCAAAAAGCTGACCGAAGCGAGCCACAAAATGGCGGAGCAGATGTATAAAGGCCAAGAGGGCGGCGAAGCGGCTTCCAGCGGTGCCAAGAAAAAAGACGATGACGTCATCGACGCCGAAATCGAGTAATATCCCCTTACATGTAAGCCTCTAGCGCTTACATGTAGCCTTTCCTTCCTTTTTGATCTACTCAATTTAGTGCGTATGTCGAATGATAAACGGTATGAAGTTTTGTATGTTTAGAAGCGTTTGGATTGAAATTTATGAGGTTTGATGGATGGGATGGCTCCGGTTACAGGATTCGAACCTGTGACCAAGTGATTAACAGTCACCTACTCTACCGCTGAGCTAAACCGGAATGTTTTTTTGGTGTCAAGGGGGGGACTTGAACCCCCGACCCCCGGCTTATGAGACCAGTGCTCTAACCAGCTGAGCTACCTTGACATTTTAAGAAGGTTGAAATTTTATCCACGTCGTGCTTATATTTTCCTAAAAGCACACAAACTCATGCGAGTCCGAGTGCTTTGTCGATGGCCTTTTGATCGAACCCGCAAATCCACTGGCTGCCGATGAGCACTACGGGTACGCCACGGCATCCGTGGCGCTCGCAATCTTTGGCGGCTTGTTCGTCTTTGGTGATGTCGATCGCTTTGTATTTGATCTGATGGCTTTCAAAGTGTTTTTTGGCCGTCGTACACCATTTACATGTAGGGGAAGTGAAGAGTACGACCTTTTTTTGCTTCGTTTGCATGATTCCTCCTTTGATGGCGCAAAATCATAACACAAAGGCTTTAAATCAAAATATATAATCCTATTTAAGTCAATATTGTTGAGTCGTAAAGACTAAGACTATTGACATTGTTTCCATTTTTTGTGTACCATTACCCCGAAAATTCAATCAGGAGGAAATCATATGAATTTCAAACCACTAGGTGAGCGCGTGCTCGTCGAGCGCATCGAAGAGGCGACTACGACGGCTTCAGGTATCATCATCCCCGACAATGCCAAAGAGAAGCCTTCTCAAGGTAAAGTCATTGCCGTGGCCAGTGATGTTGAAGGCGTCGAAGTCGGCAATACGGTCGTATTCGGTAAATATTCAGGCACTGAACTCACTCTTGACGGTAAGAAATATCTGGTCATGGACCTTTCAGACGTTTTAGGCGTCATTCTCTAAATCATTTTCATTCAAGGAGCAATTCATGGCAAAAGAGATCACATTTTCCGATTCAGCCCGCAATAAACTGGCAAACGGCGTTCAAAAATTGACCGATGCGGTCAAAGTCACCATGGGACCGCGCGGTCGCAACGTATTGATCCAAAAGAGCTACGGCGCACCCAGCATCACCAAAGACGGCGTTTCAGTTGCCAAAGAGATCGAACTTAAAGATCCCCTAGAGAATATGGGTGCCCAACTGGTCAAAGAGGTTGCTTCCAACACCGCTGATGAGGCCGGTGACGGTACAACAACGGCAACCGTTCTTGCCAACGCCATCTTCCAAGAGGGTCTGCGCAACGTCACTGCCGGTGCCAACCCCATCGAGATCAAACGCGGTATGGACAAAGCGGTCGAAGCGATTCTTGCCAACCTCAAAGGCATGGCCCGTGAGATCAAAGATCAAAACGAGATCGCACAAGTCGCCTCTATCTCCGCCAACTCTGATGAGTCTGTGGGCAATATGATCGCTCAGGCGATGGAGAAAGTGGGCCGCGACGGTGTCATCACTGTTGAAGAAGCCAAGGGAATCAACGACGAGCTTGAAGTGGTTGAAGGGATGCAGTTTGACCGTGGTTACCTCTCTCCGTACTTCATCACCAACTCTGAAAAGATGATCGCAGAGATTGAAAATCCTTATATTTTACTCTTCGATCAGAAGATCTCCAACCTCAAAGATCTGTTGCCGGTGCTGGAGCAGATTCAGCGCTCAGGCCGTCCGCTGCTCATCATCGCCGAAGATGTCGAAGGCGAAGCGATGGCAACGCTTGTCGTGAACAAACTGCGCGGTATCCTCAATATCTCCGCCGTCAAAGCTCCGGGCTTCGGTGATCGCCGCAAAGCGATGCTGCAAGATATCGCCATCCTTACCGGCGGTCAAGTGATCAGCGAAGAGGTTGGCCGCACGCTCGAGAGCACGCAGATCGCCGATCTGGGCCAAGCCGCGCGCGTCGTAATCGACAAAGACAACACCGTCATCGTTGATGGTCGCGGCAGCAAAGAGTCGGTTGCGGCGCGTATCAAAGAGATCAAAATCCAGATCGACGCGACCACTTCTGAGTATGACAAAGAGAAGCTTCAAGAGCGCCTTGCCAAACTCTCAGGCGGCGTAGCGGTCATCAAAGTCGGTGCCGCTACCGAAACCGAGATGAAAGAGAAAAAAGACCGCGTAGACGACGCACTCTCCGCTACCAAAGCGGCAGTTGAAGAGGGGATTGTCATCGGCGGCGGCGCAGCGCTGATCCGCGCGGCTGAGGGGATCGAGCTTGGTGATCTGCCACACGATCAAAAGATCGGTTGTGAGATTATCTTGCGTGCCATCAGTGCGCCGCTCAAGCAAATCGCCATCAACGCAGGCTACGACGCAGGCGTGGTTGCCAACAACATCGCCAACTCTAAAGACAAAAACGTGGGCTTTAACGCTGCGACCGGCGAGTATGTCGATATGTTCCAAGCGGGCATCATCGATCCGCTCAAAGTTGAGCGCGTTGCACTCACCAACGCGGTTTCGGTCTCTAGCTTGTTGCTGACTACCGAAGCAACCATCCACATCATCCCCGAAGAGAAGCCGGCAGCAGCCGCTCCTGATATGGGCGGTATGGGTGGCATGGGCGGAATGTACTAAACCGCTCTCCCGTACAAGGCCCCTTTTGGGGTCGCTTACATGTAAGCTCTTCTTCCCTCTTTTAAAATACCGATGATCTTTTGTGAATTTGTCCCGCACCGTAGCGGCGCAGGTGTGTTGTAGTGTAGGCGATTAGCCTTTTTGGCATGTTTCGCAGATGCCGCTAAAGACCAGTGAGCTTTCGGTTGTTTTGAAATGGACACCGTGCGGTAGCATCGCTTCGATCTGCTCCATCGGTACGCTCACATCCTCAAAACTGCCGCACTGGGTGCAGAGCAGATGGGCGTGGGGGGCTTTGATCAGCTCGTATTTGGATTTCATGCTGGGGATCTTCACCTCTTTGACAAGGGCGGTTTCGATCATGGCGTGGACGTTTTTGTAGAGCGTCGCGAGTGAAATTGAAGAGAACTGGCGAGAAATTTTCTCGTACAGATCTTCGATGCTGATATGTCCCGACTGATGCATCAGTGTTAATATCCCAAGTCGTTGCGGGGTCACCTTGAGATCGCGTTCGCGTAGGAGTTGTTCGTAATTCATAAAGCGGATTATAGCGCTCATGCTTATGAAATAGAGCTAAGTGAGAAAAGTTATCCTTAAAAACTATGTTGCTTTAAGTGTGGGTGCTATTGTGTTGAGTACCGACGACCCGATTGCGCCCCTCATGCTTCGCTAGGTAGAGATTTTGATCGGCTTCGTTTACCATCGCATCGAAAAAATGGGTAGCGCTCTCATGCGCAATGGGCGTGCGGGTGGTCACGCCGCAACTGATCGTGATCGAGAGACCGCCGATGGCGTGTGTCTGGATATATGATCGCAAACGCTCCGCAGCGCTACAGGCCTCTGCCTGATCGGTATCGCTCATGATCATCAGAAACTCTTCGCCTCCAAACCGTCCGACGATGTCACTTTCACGGCAGGCCACCTTGAGTGCGTCGGCAAGTGCGCGGATCACCTCGTCGCCTTTATCGTGTCCGTGGGTGTCATTGACCTGTTTAAACCAATCGATATCGAGCATCAGAAGGCTGATCGGTGCATGTTGGCGCTTCATCACTTCAAAAATCTTTTCAAAATGTTCGATGATATCTCGGCGGTTAAAAATCCTTGTCAGCGGGTCTAAAACCGCCTGCTGTGCCAGCTCTTGATTGAGTATTTCGATCTGTGCCACATGCTCTTGTAGCTCTTTTTGGCGCACGATCTCATCGCTAATATCATCAAAGACAACGACATACTTATCGATCCCCTCAAAGTGAAAGCGCCTTACATGTATATGAAATACACGCTTTAGCATCTTGACGTTGTGGGTTTTGTGGCGGTGCTCGACGATGTAATCGGCCCAGTTGAGCCCCTCCATCTCTCTTTGAATGTACGCCATCCCCTCTTCAGCCTCGAAGTAGTCGCAGACGCACGGATGCGCGCGTGAAAAATCCTCTACGCTCTCAAAACCGAAGAAGTCAAGCAAAGAGCGGTTGGCCGTCACCATGATTTCACCGTCGGTTAGCAGCACCAGACTTGATTGTGCATTGAGGATCTCTTGATTGAGACGACTGATTTGATCGCGCTCAAGGATAAGGCGTGCCGTCTCTTCGATGTTGCGGTCAACCAGTACCGCCATAGCGCCGATCTCGTCACGGCTCTCTAGGCCAATGGGTTTTGGACGCTTTTTGCGGTCGTGGATAAAGGTAAAAAAAGCGATCAGGCCGTTTTGAAAGCGGGAGAGTTTGCTCAAAAAATCGTACATAAAGGCCAAAGAGACCCCCACAAAGAGCAGCAGCACGACCGCTGAAAAGAGGATGCTTCGCTCCAAAAAGAGCGTATTGTATGCCACCATCTGAGGCCCGAGCGCATCTTGTCTGGCGATCAGCGCGTCGCTGAGCGTTTCAAGTTGCTCCAGCAGCATCTGCTCCATAGGTTGCAGTTTATGAGTGATGAGGGTGTTGCGCTCTAAAATCAAAGCGTGGATCGCTTCGATGTTTTGGGTGTAGTCTTGCAGCAGTGTTTCAAGCCGCTGAAGCTTTTTAAGCTGCCCGCTCTCTTCTTTGGATGCCTTATAAAGCCCCTCTTGCAGCGCTTTGAACTCCCATGAGAGCTGCACAAAAGAGTCTTCGCTGTTGTGCCACAAAAAGGCGAAAAGGGAGCGTTGCGCACGCAAAAAGAGTTGACTGTTTTGTAGCGCCGGTACCGCGTGCTTTAAGTGCACTTGCTGCGCAAGCTCTTCGAGCAAGCGCTCGATCTCGCGCGCAGTAGGCTCTAGTTGCTGTGTCTTGATGGTATTGCGGCGCACGATCAGTGCCGCTACCGATTCGAAATCACTCTTGTAGTTTTTGAGCCGGACTTCGAAGTTGGAGAGTTCATGTGCGTACGGATGCATCACCTCGCCAAAACCGCGCAGTCGCGCAATGAGGTGCTCTAGCGTCTCGTAGTGGTGGCCGAAGCGATGCGCCAAAGCCGGATCGAAGCTCCTCATGAACTCCTTGTTGCTGGATTCGAGCAGCAACAACTCCCCTTCGATGCTTTTGAGCGCCACCGAAGCGCGCGCCACGCTGCGATAGGTATTGAATTGTTCGGACGCATAACGCACAAAGCCGATTTCATAAGCGATATAAGCGCCAATCAGCACCGAAAGAACGATAAAGTTGATCAGAAGTCTGTGCTTGATGGAGAGTGAAAACATCTCTAAGCCTTCTCAAGTAACTTCAGAGCTGCCGCCGTTACCTCATGTGCCTCAATGAGCCGCATACAATCGTGATGTTTTAATGGACATTCGCGCTTCATACACGGAGCGCATTTGAGTTCATGGCGCACGATGGCGCTTTGGGGGTTGGCCCACTGCGAGGTCTCGCGGTGGCGTGTGGGGCCGAAGATGGCCACCGTAGGTACGCCGTAGGCCGCCGCAACGTGCATCGGGCCGCTGTCGTTGGTGATCAAAAGTGACAAACCCCCGACATAGGCGCACATCTGCGCAACGTCGGTGCGTCCGGCGAGGTTGGTGACATGGCTTACATGTAAGGCAGTCAAATGTGCTTCGATCTCCTCCGCCACGCTTCGCTCAGCAGGAGAGCCGAAGATCACAATCTCAAAACGAGGCGCAAAATGAGCCGCCACCTCCGCAAACTTTTGGGGATACCACCGTTTGGCGGAACCGTAGGTGGCTCCGGGGTTGATGCCGAGTGTAGGGCGTTCATAGCGGTGCGGCGCGATGTAGACCTTTAGTTTGGGATGATCCGATGCGGCGGCTCCTGCGGCGTAGGCGAGGTGCAGATACTGCACCACCAGATGTTCACTACGATCCAGACTCAGAGCGTCGCTGCAGAGCATCCTTGCGTGCCAGCTTGAACGCACAAAGGTGCGTTTTGAGCCGCTCCAAAAGAGCAGCAATGTAGCGTGGATCTGATCGCGAAATGAGACCGCCAGATCATGTACGCCCAGCTGCTTGGCCAGAGCGTAGGTGTTGCGCAGGCGATTGCCGCCCTTTTTGGTCTCATCGACGATGGCGCGCTCACACAAGGGGTGGTGTTGCATCGCCGCAATGCTCAGCGCCGAACCTACGAAGCTAAAGCGCACGGAAGCGTTACATGTAGTGAGCGCTTCGATGGCGGCGCTCGCCATTACGGCGTCACCGAGCCAGTTGGGCAAAATGACGAGGATTCTCATCGGCGCTCCTTGCGGATATAGATCGGGTCTTTGTATACATGTAAGGCTTTGAGCGGACCGCCCAAAAGATCATACGCCTGCTCATCCGCTTCGAGCACCGGCGTGTAGGATTCAAACGCCCAAAGGATGCGCAGTGTGTGCGACGCGCTCTCACAGCGCAGCTCAAAGCGCCTTTTGCATGTTTTAAACGCGACCACCCGCATACCCTGTAGCTGCGAGACCATCACGCGGTACGCCTCAAACGCGCTGCGCTCCCTAAGCCCGTCGCGGCTATCCACCAAGCCGTACCCGGGGGCGATAAGCTGATGCCAAAAAACGGTGTTCACCCCGCCCGTGCCAAGCGCGATGAGGTGGTAGCGCACCATATAACGTGCATACGCCGCTTCGCTGACGCACTCATGCTCGCTGGTAGGTGCATAGGGGGCGGTGTGGGAGATCGGCCAGTTGGCTTCGGTGATATAGAGCGCCACGTTGCGGCGTGCAAGCATCATCAAGGCGCGCTGCAAGAGGATTTTGCCCTGAAGCGAAAAGCCAAGCTGGCTGTTTTCGGGCGCACCGCGACGATCCACATAGAGCAGTGCCGAAACGGCGTCATAGCGCGGCGCGGAGGGGGAGAGCAGCGCGTGCGCGGTGGCGTGGTACTCAAAGTCGATCACCGAGCCGCCGACTAACTCAAGACCCGCAAAATGCGCATCGCGCACGCTATGCACGGTGCGGGCAAAACGCAGATACTCATCCACCCCAAACAAGCCCCATTTGGCGCGGTTGATGGCGTTGCCGACCACGAAACGCCGCGCATAGGGGCTCAGCCGCGCAAAGAGCGTCTCGACGTCGCGGCGCAAAAGCGCTTCATCTTCGATGTGCTCCCGATCTTGCATGATCGTGATGCTTAGCTCAGACCCCTCAAGGCGCGCACAAAAGGCCGCCACCTCCTCTAGCCGCTCCATCTGCCATAGCCCGAAGCGGATCAGCACCTGCCTTATATGTAAGCGCTCCAGCATCTCTAGCGTTGCCTCGCTTTCGCGCAGCGGATCGGCCCCCATGCCAAAAAATGCTTGCGTATCGACCCTACGCGGACGCACAAAGGGGATGAGCAGCGTTGAGAGCGGCAGGGCAAAGAGCGCGATGAGCACGGTTTTGATCAGTGAGCGAAGATTGGCACGTCGCGAGCGCTTTTTGTACGCACGGTCTTTGAGCTGATAGGGTTGATCGGAGTGGGAATCCCAGATAAAAGGCGCTTTCATGGCGAAAGTGTAGCAAGCAGGGGTGGAAAAGGGGCTAAAACGCTATGCGAAGCGCAGATAAAAGGCTGTGCCTCGCCTTGGCCTTCAAGCCCTGAACGCTAATAAACTTCGTAATGCGTACCGATGTCAATAGGGATGATTTGCTCATCTTGAATAATGAAATCAATCAATATCCTATATTCCATGGTAATCGACACCGAGTAAAGTTCACACAGCCTTCCTTGCAGCTTATGCAATCTCAAGGAGGGATGATAGGGGTTTAACTCCAGAATCTCCATTGTTTTTGCATACCGCTCCAAAACATCGGGATGCCTTTTGAGAAATTTTTTGAGCCTTTTTAAATAACTCTCCGTAAAGAGAAGTTTATAGCTCATCCATTAGCTCTTTGATATGTTCTTTGGCGCTTTGCGTTTTGGCATTGCCATCTTTGATATCCTGCATGGCTTGCAAATAGGCCAGATCAAGCTCGTTTTTTCTCAGTTCATTGTAGCGCTCCAGCTCAATCACGACAAACTTGTCTTTGCCTCTTACATTGATAATCAGCTCATCAAATTTTTCCAAAAGGGTTGCGAAGACCGAAACACCTTTTGTTTTGACTTCGTTGGCGTTTAAAGTCATAATCATATCCTTAATAGTACTTTCAATCGTATTGTAGCATGGGCTTAATGGGTGTTACATGTAAAATGGGTATTGGCATCACCAGACACCTTTTCCTCAATCACAATTGAATTAGTTACATGTAAAGCATTGTATCATAAAGTAGCCTGTCCCCATTTCTTAAAGTAGCCTGTCCCCATTTCTCCATGTAAAGCATTGTATCATAAAGTAGCCTGTCCCCATTTCCAGAGTTACCCCATTTTGAAATTTTGGCTGTCATGATATACCCCACTGTTGTATCTACATAAGTATATCATTTCTTCTACTGTTGCG
>JAFGUB010000011.1 GCA_016938735.1 Campylobacterales bacterium
CCACTGTTGTATCTACATAAGTATATCATTTCTTCTACTGTTGCGTTTGCAATACTTTGGCTTCAATCGCGATGGTATCATCCATCAACCTAATCACGTTGACACAAGAAGGCTACAGATATTGGCGAGAGCAGTTGAGAACTACACATAAAAAAGACCAAAAACGTGGTGGAAAATGTGGCGTTCTCTTTACATGTAACGAAAAAGTTGCCTTGTCGTCGTTTTATTTACGGTTTATTTAAAGTAGCTATCCCCATTTCTTTCATTGGGTACAAGGAAGACTTGAAACCTATTTTCTATTATTGGCTAGATCATAAAGTGTTTTTAGTTCGGTACTAGGAAGCCTACATACACTTGATGCAGATTTGTCCATATTTTCTATTTTAAATGCTAAACCATTTGATAGATGTTTTTCAATATAAGAACTATCAAGCATTAATTCATAATCTTCAAAGAACCCATGATTGCCAGTCCAATTTTTCCAAAAATTTCTATTTTCCAAATATTTTATCGCATACTCATTACCAGCTTTATCATAAGCGTATATAAAATATGGTTAGCCACTTTCGAAATGCTGCTTTGCGACTAAACCTGCTCCTACATGATAAACTGGTTGGAATAGTACTCTATAGTCTGTTTTCGAGTCTTTTGTCGATGAGTAAAGGTTGAGCGTACAATTTCCATTTTCATCACTGTTGCTGTAAGATGCTTTGTATTCAATTGTGCCTTTAAATTCATCTACTTTTCTAGTATTTTCAATTGAGCTTGGGTGGGGCTGAATGCACCCAGAAAGTAGCAAAATTAAACATGAAGGTATCGCTGATAGATAAAATCTCATAAGTGTCCTTTTTTTGAATAAACAAAATAGTATACAATACAACAAATAGCCTAGTCAAGAGAAAAAACGGGGACAGGCTACTTTACACCCAATTTCCCGAAAATGGGGACAGGCAACTTAACACCCAAGTCTCAATCTAATCTGCTCAATCATTTTTGCTTCCTCTCAAAAACCCGATAGCCTCAACCTCTTTGGCGGCTCCAATCTCCGAAACCACCTCTTTGAGCTCATCAAACGACTCTTCAAGCATAATGATGGCATCGGCAATGGCACCCATGCGCTCTTTTGTCCACTGTCTGTTTTGAGCAACTTCGTGTTTGAGCTCCTGAATCTGCCCAGCCAGATCAGTGTGTTGCAGCGCGTAATGGCGAAGCCTAGTAAAGGTGCGCATGATCGAGATGGTCACATCGGTGGCGCGTTGGCTTTTGAGTACGGTGGCAAGCATGTAAACGCCCTGTTCAGCAAAGGCTTTCGGGGCGTGTCTACGACCTCCCCAACTTGAGGTCGCATTTTGCGACCTCAAGATTTCCCACTCCTCTTCACTGCATTCAAACATAAAATCATCTGGAAATTTTTCGGGATTCCTACGAACCGCTTCATTGATCCGTTTGGTGTCAACCTCATAAAGCTCCGCCAAATCCGAATCCAACATCACTTCAACACCGCGAAGCACATAGATTTTTTCTCTAATGTGCGTTACATGTAAGCTGTTTACACTATTTTGCGTCTCACCCATTATTCAACCCTTAAGCACACCGATCAAATGTATAAATTGGATTATATCAGCAAACACCAAAAGATGTTAACAATCTATCAAAAAGCAATCTTCACAACTCCACCACCCGCTCAAACATCTCTTTGATCTCCGTCTCGTGGCTGATCAAAAAGATTTGCCGGTACGATTCGCTGATGGTGTGAAACGCCTCCATGATCTGGATGCGCCGTTCTTCGTCTTGTGACCCGAACACCTCATCAAAGGCCAAAAACCCGATATTGCCGCTGCCGCTCAGCTCTCCAAGCGTCTTGGAGATGGCGATGCGCAGGACGAGATTGGCGAGGTCGATCTCGCCGCCGCTGAAGCGCTCGATGGGGTAGCGCTCGCCGTTGTCGTAGATATAGAAGTCAAACTCCGGGGAGACCTCGATGTGCCCGTAGCGCCCGTGTGTGATGCGGCTGTACATCTCGCTGGCGACTTCGCCGATGCGCGGGGCGACGCGGGCGTTGATGTGGGTTTTGAACTCCGCCATCACGGCTTTGAGCTTCTCATAGTCGTCGCGGTCGTTTTGGCGGGTTTTGAGGGTGGCGCGGTTGGTTTCGTCGCGCTTGATCTCCCGCTCGATGGCTTCGATGTCGCGGCGGATATTGACCTGTTGCACGGTTAGGCGGTTGAGTTCTACGGCTTGAGCATCTTTGAGCGTTTCGGTTTGCTTCGCGTGAGTGATCGCATCGGTGTGGGTCTGCTCGCGGTAGGTGTCGGCGCTGATGAGCGCCTGATACGACGCGATGGCGGCCTCGTCGGTTGTGATCCGGGTTTGGAGTGCGTGCAATGCTTCGGTTTTTGCCGGGATCGTGGCGATCAGCGCTTCGAGTTTGATAAGGGCTTCTACTTGGGGTTTGAGCGTCTGATGCTCTGTTTTGAGGGCGTTGTGGACGTTTTCGTCGTAGGCGATGCTTCCGAGCTCCGCGAGGGCGGCTTTGTTGCTCATGCCGCGCTGTTCGATCTCACGCAACAGCGCTTGCGCTTTGGCGAGGTCTTTGGTGCGGGTCTGGAGGAGGGCGATCTGCTTGTCGGCGGCGGTGCATCGCTGCTGTGCCTCATCGTAGTGCTTTTGACGCTCGGATTTTTGGACGCTGAGGGCGTTTAGGCTCAGTTGAAGGGCATCGATCTGTTTTTGATACACCTCGTTGATTTCACTCTGGAGCGAGGAGAGGACGCTGTCGTACTGTTCTACGAGAGGGCGGGTGCAGGTCGGGCACGCCGAGTCGCGCCCCAGCGCGGTAATCGTCTCCACCTGGCGGGTGATCTTGGCAATGGCGGAGCGGTGGGCGGCGATTTGAGCGGTATGATCGGTGATCCGGGCATCGAGAGCACTCAAAGCGCTCTTATGCTCCGCAAGGGCGACTTGATCGGCAATGAGCTGTTTTTGCAAAGATTCGAGGGGTTCGATCTCTTTGGTGAGCACGGCTACCTCCTCTTTGCGGCTGACGAACGCTTTGCGCAGCTCCTCTTGCTCCCGCTCTAACCCCTCTTTTTTGAGGAATTTCGCTTTGAGCTCTTCTTGGGCAACGAGCGATTGTTCGAGCGTTTCGAGCTGCGCTTTTAGGGGGAGCTCGGCGCTATAGTGGCTCTGCCGGGCATTGAGCGCTTTGAGCTCGGCGTCTTGTTCTATGAGCTGTTTTTGGTGCAGGGAGAGGGTCTGCTGCGCTTTTTCGAGCTGTTCTTGTTTCTTTTGGCGCTCCTCTTTGGCCCTCTGTTGGGCTTCGACGAGCGCTTTGGCGGTTTCGTGGGCGGCGCGGAGTTTGAGCGCTTCGTCGCTTTGGGTTTTGATCTGCACCTCAAGTGTTTTGGCGGCTTCGTTTTTGGCTTTGAGGTTTTCGGCGTGCTCTTTGCGCACGGCGTCACTCAGAAGATACGCCGCAGCGCTTTTGAGCTCGCGGTTTAGCTCGCGTAACTCTTCGCGGATCATCTCCTCGATCTTATCGATCTTCTCCAGCCCCAACAGTCGGCGCATCATCGCTTTGCGCTCGTCGTTTTTCATCGAGCTGAGCGCCGTCAGCTCCTTTTGCGAGGCAAAGACCGTGTGCAAAAAGGCCTCCTTCCCCATCCCCAGCAGTTTGGTGATGGCGGCGCTCACCTCCCGCGCTCCGCTTGCGACGGGTTCATCGGCCTCTTTGAGCGCGGCGTGTGCGCTGAGGGATTTGCCGCGAAATTCACGGATGACGGTGTAGCTTTTGCCCTCGATCTCGAAGTTCAGCTCCACCTTGACGCCGCCGCTGCTGTGAGCGGTCGGGATCAGCTCTTTGGCACCTTTGTACTCGCCGTAAAGGGCGAAAAATACCCCCTCAAAGATGGTCGATTTGCCCCGACCGTTGCGTCCGAGAATGCCGCACAGACCACTTTCAAAGGTGATCTCATAATCGGTGTAGCGCTTGAAGTTGTTAAGGCGCAGCGATTCAAGCGTCATGGTTCAGCTCGTCATAGCGTGCGAAGAGCGCCGCTACTTTGGCGCTTAGCCGCGCGGCTTCTTGCGGCGTGGTGCTCTGCTCTTGCAAAAACGCGCCGAAATACTCCTGCAAGGATGCGGCACTGACCGATTCGGCGGCGGAAGATTCGCTGCGGCGGAACTTGCGCTGAATCTGTACATGTAAAGCATCGGGAAAGCACGCTTCGATATCGCGGTTGGCAATGTCGATGGATTGGGTCGCGCTGAGGTTTTCAAGGGTGATAAAGAGCAGCGCCCCCGTCGTCTCCAGAGCTGCGCCAAGGCTACGCAGCTCATCGAAGATATCTGTCGCGCACTGCGCATCGACACGCAGCTGGTGGCTGGGGCGCAGGGCGATGGGATGAAAAGCGACATCGACCACGTCGCCCAAGCCGATCAGCACATACCCTTTATCGCTGCGCACATCGGCGCTGCTGGTGCGCTCACTCGATCCGGCGTAGTAGACGTTGGGATGCTTGCCCACCTTGCCAAAACCGTGCCAGTGCCCCAGCGCGACGTAGTCCATCTGCGCAAACAACGCTTCTTTCTCCTTGGGATAGACCCGCTCGCCGTACTCTTCCATCATGTAGTGCGCCCCCACGGAGCAGTGCAGCAGCATAATGTTGCGTTTGTGGGCCTCTATCGAGGCTTCGCACGCCTCGATGGCCGCGAGATTGGCCGCTTCGTCGTTGATGTGGGGGATGCAGTGAAAAGCGACCGCACCCAATACGATCTTTTCATAACGCTCTTCAAAGACGGGGTAGATATGATCAAGGGTGCGCAGCGCCGCAAGAATGGGGGAGGAGGAGCGGGTGCGCGGGGTGGAGTGGTTGCCCGCGATGATGATGGTGGGGATCTGCGCGACGCTGAGGCGTTTGAGCTGGCTTAGCGCAAAACTGATCGCACGGTTGGAGGGGTGGGGACGGTGAAACAGATCCCCGGTATGGATGACGTAATCGGGTTTGATGGACAAGGCGGCATCGATCACCTGGGTAAAGGCGTCGTAAAAATCGGCTTCACGTTGGTTGATACCGGCTTCGTTAATGAGCTCAAGATCGCTAAAGCCTAGATGGGTGTCGGAGAAGTGCAGGATTTTCAAGGTATGCCTTTTTGTAAACTTATTGCAAAGCGGTTATACGCTCTCCCACTCCATTTTGCTGATATTTCTTTTGTGAGAATCAAACTCTATTCCTATGAGAAAAATCGGTAGATCGGCGCTTAAATATTTCTCTTGGTATCGTTTTGATTTGATTTGAGAGAGGGCGTCTTTGGCGTCTACTTTGAACTCGAAAATATAAATAGCGTGATCCATTTTGATGCTCAAATCGATTCTGCCTTTGTTGGTAATATCTTCAGCGATCAGATCGACCCCAAGACTCGCCAGATAAGCATAGATCACGCTAGCGTAAAATCCCTCATAATGATCGATTTGGTTTTTGGTGAAGTTGTGATGAGATATAGAGGCGTAAAGGGCAATAAGATTGGTTTTAAGCGCTTCGAGGTCGCATGAAGAGAGTGCTTTATAGATGCCGCTTTGATGTTTTGTTTTGGTGTGTTGATTGGGCTCTATGTACTTTAATAGATGGTCATTAAGTGACGTTTGCACCTCTATATTGGGAACTTTCAAGCGGTACATGTAAAGCGCCCCGATTCTATGTTTCTCTTTGATCGTCAAATACCCGGCCTGAAACAGGATTGCTTCTACGTCCAAATCCTCTATATCAAAACTATTAATCAGTGAATCTCCCGCTTCAAGGTCTGCTAGATTGGGGAGAAAGTACTGCTTCTCCTTCATCAGTTTGATCAAAAATGTAGGCGTTCCCGTCTCAAACCAGTAGTTTTTAAATTCACACCTATTTTGGATAAAAAGCAGAATATCAAAAGGGTTGTAGACGGCTTCTCCAAGCCATGAATAGCCGTTGTACCATCGTTTGATTTCATCCATATCCGCATCTTTTAAATGCGCTTTGAAACTGCGCTCAAGATCCTCTTGGGTATACCCACAGATGGTGGCGTAGTCTGTGTCTAGGGAGATGTCATAAAGGTTGTTAAGGCCGCTAAAAATGGAAGCCTTGGCGAATTTTGAGACACCTGTAAGAAATGCAAATCTAAGATCGGCGTCAGCACCTTTGATAATGGTGTAAAACCCTCTTAGAATCTCTCTCATCTCTTTGGCTAGGGGGATATCTTCGATGTTGTCCAATATGGGTTTGTCATACTCATCGATCAGGATGACGACTTTTTGGTTGTATTTTTCTTGGAGGTTTGTGATGAGCTCTTTGAAGATCTCATAATACTCTTCTCTGTTTATCTCTACATCATAGTGTTGTGCGATATCAAATAATCTGTTTTTGATATACAGCGCTAGCTTCTCCGGCGTCTTTGCCTTTTGATTGCCAAAGTCCATCCGAATGACTGGATAGCGCTTGCTCCAATCATACTTATCATGGATATGCAGCTGCTCAAACAGCTCTTGTTTCCCATCAAATATATTATGCAGCGTGTCAATGAAGAGCGACTTGCCGAATCGTCTAGGGCGGGAAAGAAAGAAGTATTGATGCCCGGAATGGATGAGTTTCAACGCTTCGGGTGTCTTATCGATGTAGACATAATCATCACTTCTGATTTTTTGAAATGTTTGGATTCCTATGGGCAACATCTGCATAACGGGTCTCTTTTTTTGATTTTTTTCATTATAGCAAAAGCCGATCGGCTCTTTGGATCAAGGCCAAAAAGGTTACCGCGAGAGGTCGATCACATCCCCATAAAGCCGCACATACGCCTGCGTCATCGCCTCTACGCTAAAGGCATCAAGCCCCTTTTTGGCCGCTTTGGCAAGCGCAGCGCGTTCATCGGCGTTTTGATAGAGCCGCTCAATCGCCTCCGCAAGCGCCGTAGCGTCGCGCGGCTTTACCAGCAGGCCGCTGTGCTCATGCTCTATCAGATCGACGATGCCGCCCACGCGGCTCGCCACAATCGCCACCTCCCCATCCATCACATCCAGCAGCGTGGAGCCCAAGCCTTCATTGTTGGAGGGAAAGGCAAACAGATCAAAAGCGCCGATGTAATCGCCGACATTCTCCACAAAGCCCTCGAAATGGATACATGGTAGACCCTCCGCGCGTTGTCGCAACATCGCTTCATCCGCGCCGCGCCCCAACAGTAAAAGCTGCATCTGCGGGTATTTGGGGGTGAGCAGCCGCATCGCTTCGATCAGCGTACTTTGCCCCTTGTGGGCGTCATCAAGCGCTCCGATATGACCGATGAGAAACTTCCCTTCAAAACGCGCTTTGATGGCTTGGACGTTTTGGGCCTTACATGTAAAGCCGCTGTAGGCGCTGGGGATGCGCAGTACGCGGGCTTTGGGGGCCAGAGTAATGATCTGCAATTCAATGGCGCTTGAGAGTGCGACGCAGCGCGCGGCGTGGGTGTAGAGGGCGCGGTTGAAGGCGTTGGGGCTGATGGGGTTATCGACGCGGCGCGTGACGATATAGGGCACGCCCAAAAAGAGTTTGGCAAAAAAAGCGAACTGCAGGGCTTTGGTCTCGTGGGCGTGGATGCAATCAAAGCCGCGCACATGGCTTACATGTAAGGCATAAGGTTTGGAGATCTCGATGATCTCAAGCCCCGCAATCGCCTTGGCCCGCGCTCCCAGCTCACTGCCAGGGCGCACCAGCAGACGCTGCGCGTAGCCGCGCCGTGCGAGTGCTTCGATCAGCAGCAGTGTCTGGCGCTCGCCGCCGCGAAAACCGCGTGCGAAGTTGGCATGAACAAGGCGCACTACTGCTCCCACAGCGACGCGCTCTCGCTGCCCTCGCGGCGCATCTCCAGCAGTTTGGCGTACTTCATATAGGCGTTGATGGAGGCGGTAAGCGCGATGGTGAGCCCGTCAAGCCCCTGCAAAAAGCCGCGCTGCAAAAAGTACTTGCGCACAAAGGCGCTGGCTCCGTGCACAAAAGGGGAAAAACCGTTGGCCTTTTTACCCTTTTGCAGCAGCATCTTGGCCCCGCGCGTGCTGAAGCGGTTGGTTTTGTGCAGCAGCTCATGGTAGTTTCGGTAGGAGTAGTGGATGATATGACCGCCAAGACGCTTTACATGTAAGGCTTCCACCCCCGAATGCCCCTGCGTGTCGCGAAAACGGGCGCGCTCTTTGTGATAGAGCCGGATCGCGTAGTCGGGATACCAGCCGCAATGGCGAATCCAGCGGCTGCCGATGTAGTTTTTACGTGCAAAAGCGTAGGCGTCGATGGCGTCATCCTCTTTCAGCGCCTTGATCTGCGCGACCATCTCCTCATCCAAGCGCTCATCGGCGTCGATGCTCAAAATCCACGCATGCGCGGCGTGCGCACTAGCGACATTTTTTTGCGGCCCGTCGCCCAGATAGCTCTGCAAAACCACCCGCGCCCCCATCGCCTCAGCGCGTTCACGCGTATCGTCGCTGCTGTGTGAATCCACCACGATGATCTCGTCGCACACCGATTGTAGCGACGCGATGCACGCTTCGATATGGCGCGACTCGTTGAGGGTGATGATGTTGCCGGTGATTTTCACGGTAGTTGCGCGATGAAGCGCTGCATCAGCGGAAAGTGGCGGTCGATTTCGCTGCGCGGCTGAGCGAGTTTGATGCCGTGCTCCTGCTCATAAATGAGCGCATCTTCAAGGTCGCGTAGGAGGTGACGGTTGGGGGTGTGGCGGCTGATGCGGGTGGAGAGGCGCGAGAGACTTTTGATGATTTTAGAATCACTGATCGCATCATACGCCGCAAAACTCACCCCGCCGATGACCTTTTCAAGCGCCTTGCCCCGACCGTCTTCATTGATCAGTACGGAACGCTTGGAGATCGAGTTCATAAAGATGTGCGCATGGACGCGGTAGCCTACATGTAAGTCCACTTCGCTGTAGTACTCAATGAGCGCCTCGGCACTCCCGGAGATATCGACATACCCAAACCCCTCACGCTCCAACCACGCCACAAAGTGCTGCTGGACGGCCCTAATCTTGTTGGCAACCTGTGCTTTTTGCGGCTCTAGCGAATGGTGAAACACCGTTTCGATCTGCGCTTTGGGAAAGAGTCGGCGCAGTAAAAGCGCCACCTCTTGCATCTGCACGAACATGCTGTGCGAGTGGCGCATACTCACCCCCAGCGAAAAGCCGATCCGTTTGATCTCGTCGCGCTCGACGCTGCTTTGCGCAACGTGCTCTAGGCTATAGAGTGCCGGACAGCCCGTCATCAGGGTGTTTTTGTAGCCGTTTGAGAGGAGTACATGTAAGCTGTGGTAATCCCGCACGCTCGACATGATCCCGTGCTCTTGCATCTGAGAGAGCAGCGCGTGCGTCTGGGGGGTGAGGGTGTAGTCGTGAATGTCGCGCCACTCGCCCCGTTCGCAGCTCCAGCCGATCCCCATAGAGACAATGGGGGTTTTGATGGCGCGAAGATCGCTAGAAAGCTTGTATTTGCCGGGGTACATGTTCTTTTGCAGGGCCGGACCGCCGGTGAGAATCAGGGCGCGCGATGCGTTGACGATAGAGAGTTTTTCCTCGTCAAAAGGCTCCCAGACGTTCCAGTCCAGAATCTCCCGATCGCTGCGCAGAGTGGAGAGCAGCTTTTTGGCGCGGTGTTTGATGAGAAAGTCTCCGGCGTTGTTTTTGCTGCCGGTAAGCAGAATGTAGCGATCCTTCATGCAAACATGTTCCACTGGATGACGGCATCTTCCTCGATGGCGATGCGCGCGTTTTTGCCGACGATTTCATCGATAAACTTGGGGCTTACCCCGTGCGCGGGACGCTTGAAGGTGAGATCCTCTTTGCTGATAACGGCACCCTGCGCAATAGGGCGCGCGGCTACCAAAGAGCGGCGGGCATGAGCGCGGGCGGGGGCCTCATCATCCAGCGCGGCGACCTTGAAGCTGCCCAGAATCTCAAAGGTGCGTTCCAGATTAGTGCGAAAACGCTTGAGGTCTTCCTTGTCCATCGCGTGGTAGTGGTCGTTGCCGGGAAGGCTCTTGTCGTGGGTGAAGTGCTTTTCGATAATGACCGAACCCAGCATCACGGCCATCTCACACACCTTCATGTCGCGGGGCAAAGTGTGGTCACTGTAGCCGATGATGTGATGGGGGAATTTGGCTTTAAGCTCCATGATCATCCCCAGATTGGCGTTGTGATCGGGGGTAGGGTAGTTGAGCACGCAGTGCAGCAGGGCAAGCGGCACCCCAAAAGGCTCGATCCAGCCCACCGCCTCCTCGATCTCATGCAGGGCGCTCGCACCCGTGGAGAGGATGATGGGCTTGCCAAAACCGCACATGTACTCGATAAAGGGCTTGTTGGTGATATCTGAGGAGGAGATTTTATAGACCTCCATCATCTCGTTCAAAAAGGTCGCGCTCTCGACATCAAAAGGGGTGCTGAGAAACTCGATCCCCACGGCGTCGCTGTAGCGCCTCAGCTCGCGCATTTCATCAATCCAGAAGCCTTCGTGTTTGGTAAATAGGGCGTGCTGGGAGGTGGTAGGCTCTTTGGTGGTGTCCCAGTAGGCCGGAGAGTCTTTGGAGGCGATGGTGTCGGCGCGATAGGTCTGAAACTTCACGGCGTCCGCGCCCCCCTCTTTGGCCTCGTCGATGAGCCGTTTGGCCAGCTCCATGCTCCCTTCGTGGTTGACGCCGATCTCGGCGATGACGTAGGGTTTGTAGAGGCGCAGCGCGTAGGGGTTGTGCGTTGCAAAAAGTTCGCGTAGGGTCATGTTTAGCCTTTGTTTAAAGTAGATTTTGCAGCAGGCGGTTGACCCGCTTGCGGCCTTCGTGCAGTTTGGTTTTAAGCATCAGCTCGTTCATGTAGCGCCGACTCTGCTCATCGCTGCACAGGGCGTTGAAGGTGCGCAGAATCTGCGCCGCATCCACGGCGCTTCCCAGCCCCAGATGCACAAAGCCAAATTCGCTTGAGGCGAAAAAGTGGGTCAGTTCGCGCTCGTTTTGCGCCAGTACGATGGAGGGGACGCCGAGGCTGGCCACCTCATAGGTGGTGCGCCCTGCGGAGGTGAAGATCAGATCGGCTCTGGCGATGTAGTGGGAGATATTCGAGACGCTGCGGCAGATCTCGACCCCCTCAAAGCCTTCGATGGACTCATACGCGCGGTAGCCGAATCCCGCCACAACGGTGATCTTGACCTTACGCTCACGGCAGGTGTCATAGATCGCTTCGATGCACTTTTGGGTGTAGTTGTTGGGATCGACCCCACCGAAGGTGATGAGCACTTCGCGCACCTTGGGTGTGATCGTTTTGGGCGGGGTGTAGAGAAATTCATCGCGCAAGATAAAGTAGTCGTGCCCGAAGTAGTGGTTGGGCAGCACCCTTTTTTCGGGGTAGATGGCGTTGATGACCAGATCGGCTTCCGCCGCGCCGCTGCCGAGATCTTCAAAGTTGGCGACCTTGATGCCGAGCTTTTTGATCCCCTGCACATACTCAGCGCCGGTATCGAGGCGGTCGTTGATCACGAGATCGGGTGAGAGCGCTTCGATCTCCTCTGAGAGTGTGCGTTCGCCCTGCATCAAAACGGGGTAGTTTTTGGAGGCGATCTTCTCAAAAGCGAGCGCACTCTCACGATCGACGAGAAAGGTGATCTGGTGGTTGAGGATGTCGTTGGCAACGATGAGGGTGTTGTAGACGTGACCTAGCCCCACCTGCGCGTTACCGGTGACGACAAAGAGGATCTTTTTGCGGCGCAGATGGTACTCGCAGAGATTCCAGTCCTCATAGGTGTCGATGTCGATCTCCTCTCCGCCGCCAAGCAGATAGAGCTCTACCGCGCTTCCGATACGACTCGTCGGGGTGACGATGGGTGCGCGGCTGATGAAAAAGGCCCCCGTTTCGGTATAGGTAGGAGTGAGGTACTGGCGGTTGACGCGCGCGCTGTAGTTGGGGATAAAGCGCCCCTCCTCCTTGCGCCAGCTCAGATGGGTGGCGTCTTTGGCCGCGATGAGGGTTTCGATCTGCGGCTTCTCGATCATCATCGCAATCGCGTTTTGAAGCGAATGGGCCTTGAGCAGCGGCGAGGTGGGCTGCATGGTGACGATGAGGTCATACTCTTTGCCCTCACTCTCTTTGGCGTACATGTACGCGGCGTAGATGACCGGATCAAGCGTCGTGCGATCATCGCTGATGGAGGGGTCGCGGCGGTGGATCTTGGCGCCAAACTGCGCGGCGATGGAGAGGATCTCATCATCGTCGCTGGAGACGTAGACGTCGATGCCGTAAGAGAGCGAGCGCGCCGTCGTGATTGCGTAGTAGATGAGCGGCTTGTCGCCCAGTAGCCGAAGATTTTTGCGGGGAATCCCTTTGGAACCCCCGCGTGCGGGAATGACGGCGAGTATCTGCATTGGGTGCGCCTTGTGTGGGCAAAAAGTACAAAATTCTAGCAAAAAAGGGTTTTTAATCTTCTTTTGATTAAGATTGCCCCATGAATTCAAGCCTTTACATCGTCCGCTCGCCGCTTCAACTGCTCAATGCCATCGAAGCCAAACACCACTTCAAGACTCAGCGCAATATTTTGGTCGTGCTGTATAACAAAAACTCCAATGCGACCGACCTCAACAACATTCAGCTCACCCAACTGCTTGAAGTTGATTCATGGGATGAAATCATTGAGTATAACAAGGGTGAGCGCAAAAGTGCCGGCGGTCTACGCGCGCAGGTGCGCATTATCAAGAAACTACGCCAAGAGCATTTTGACTTCCTCTTTAGCGGCGACTATGCCGTTTTGCATCAGATCATGATCGCCAACATTCCCTGCAAATCGCTCTATCTGCTTGATGACGGCACTCTGACGCTCACCATCTACAAAAACGGGCTCGATCCCAATTACAAAGAGAGGGGGTTCGCACGACGCTTCAAGCTTTTTCGCTACCGCCTCTTCAATCTCAAAACAGACCACGACAAGCCGGTCAACTTTTTCACCTGTTTTCATCTCGATCCCGTTGAGGGCAAAACGATTGTTTTCAATCATTACGATTTTCTAAAAACCCGTTTTCTACCCCATACGATCCGCGACGATGAAACCCTTTATTTTCTGGGATCATCGCTGCTCAATACAGGCAAAATTACAGAAGAGACCTATATACGTACCCTACGCGCCTGCATCGACTATTTTGACAGACCGATGGTCTATATTCCCCACCGCGCAGAAATCGTTGGTGATGCTTTGAAGGCACTGCAAAGCGACCGCTTTCGCCTCGATGCCTCCACGGGACCTATTGAGCTACGTTTTTTACTTGAACGCCGTTATCCCATGCATATCGCCTCGTTTTTTTCGACGGCGCTCTATACCCTTAACCATATCTTTCCTGAGAGCGCCATCGTCTCTATCCGCTTCAAAGACGAAGAGATCCTTGGAAAACGCGACATTATTCAAAATAAATACGACTTTTTCGATACCACGACCGTAAAAGTGATCACCCTATAGGCTACGGCGCCAATCGAGCCAACACAGCACCTGCAGTACATTGCGTGAACGTCGTGAGCTCAGTTTTTTTTGGGCATTCGTATTGTCAATCAGGGCTTCTAAATCACGATAACCCGCACCATACGCATCAAAAGCATCCTTCCATCGGCTATCGCTTTTGACGGCGCGACGGCGCATCCACGGAGTTTCCTCTTTGTGCCAATACGCCTTAAGAGTGGCTACGCTTGTTGTTAATAGTTGACTCAACTTTTGCCAAAGCACCAGAGGCGCATTGGCCCAAAATGAGCAATAAGGCAGTCGTCCGTCTGCATGTGCGATGTGACGGCTTGGTCTTAAAAAGGGGCGTACCACACGGTGGAACAGGCGTCGGTTGAGTTTCCATCGCACTGCAACGCCTGCCGCGATTTTGACCGAAGCGTTGCAGAAAAAGGGCTCATAACTGCAAAAGAGCCGGCGGGTGGTGTGAAAATTAACTATGGTCATACGCATCGTGGCGGGCCAAAATGCGAACCACTCATGCGCACTTGTCGGCCGTAGCGCCTCAAGACGTGCGAAATGTTCCCGCCGCCGCCGGTCGATCTCTTGCAGAATTTCGGGCTTGATGTAGTTGCTTCGCAGCGCTTGGGTGCGGTTCTCCCCTTTGCGCTCAAATTCCGGCAAAAACCTCAAAAGACCATACGCTTTGAATTTGCGGGCATATACCCCTTTGTGCAGGGAGTCTGCAAGGTAGCCTCCAAAAACCGCGCGGTATTTTTGAAGATCCCAATCACGGTGCAATCCCAAAACATGAGCATGCGAATACTGATGCATACTGCCGATTAAGCGCGTCGCTTCGGGCAAAATGTCCAGATAAAAATAGGCATCGCGCTCAAGCACGTTGAGATGAGCGCCATAAGCGGCGCAAACCTCACGCACAATCCCCTCTTCTCTGGGAATACCCCGCCCATAATGAAATCCTTCTATCAATACATGAGAAGGCAGCATCCCCAAAACAGCCCTTGAGTCTTCGCCGGGACTGACAAAAGCGCCCACCTGATCCATCCCTGCGCATACTGCTTCGACGTACTGTTTCAGCGCTTTGCGTAGGGCTTCTGCCGCCCCATCCAGCGACCCAAACATCTCTGTTTCGAGAGGTTGCCAATAGTGAAAAAAATCAGCTCCGTAGTAGTGCGCAGCCGGCTCGCTTTGGCGTATAGAGGCGTAGGTGGTGTAGGGAAACGTCACCACATGATTGAGGATAAAATCACCCACCGACACCCAATCGATCTGCTCTGTGCACTCCGCCGCCCTAGCCAAAGCATCCACATGTGTGCCGATCATTTCCCCCTCGCCATAACGATAAACGGGAATGAAAAGCATCAAATCAGTGACATAAACCAGCGTTTGCGCCGCTTTGTCGATCAACACAAAGACAAACGGTCCGCTTACCTCTTCATCCCAATACAACGCTCCTTCCAGATAACGCCGCATCAGCGCTTGGGTTCCTTCATTGCCCCCTTCAGTACCTAAAAAAGCATTGGAGCGCCACTCCAGCAAAGGGGCGCCGATCACCGCGCAAAGATGGTGCGCATCCTCATAATGGGCAAATCCGCCGTAGCGGTTCGCGCCTAGCGCCAAAGCCCCCCAAGCACCGCTAAAAGTTGCTATGGCAGGGATATCGTGCGTGTAGATTGAGGAGAGTGCATCGTGCAGCGTTTGGGTGTCGGCATAACGTGCATAGAGAAAATCGCTCACGCTTTTCCTTTAAGCATTTTTTTGAACTTTTTGAGTGATACCACCCTTTGGGCGTATCGGCGCATCAGCTCCAGTGTGGTGTGCGGATTCATGGATGAGAGCTCGGCGTAGAGCTGCGCCATGCGCTCTAGATCTTCAGGCCGCGCCCACAACTTGGCAAAATGGGCGCATCCTTGCTTGGGGGTCACGACACCAAAACGCATACGGTTGATATCCACTAACATAAAGCGATATCCTCCCTCCTCACGGCGGATCAAAATATTGCCCGGTGAATAGTCCTCGTGCCAGATTCCCTTTACATGTAAGCCGTAAGTAAAGCGTACAAACGCATCGAGTAGCGCTGCACTATCGTCTACTTTGTGATGCAGGACTTCTCGGATCGTCATATCGTAAGGCTCATAACACGAAACATAATAACTGCGCCCAAAAAGTCCTTCGGATTGCTCTTGCACATAAGCAATCGGTGCAGGCGTATCAACGCCAAGTTCACGCAGGCGTAATGCGTTGGCATAGGATTTGGCGGCTTTGGAGGGGCGCAACCACGCATAAGCGATGCGGTTGAGCAGGTTGGGGACGCGAAAGGCTTTAATCACGATTCGCTGCGTTCCAAGCGTCGCGAGTCGTAGCTCGTTACGTGCTTTGTGGATCGATTCGGCGCTGGCGTCAAAAAGTGTGTCGATCGTCTCAAGCTCACTGCGGTAGCGCTCAAAATCGGCGTGAATCACCACTTTTATCATCTTTTTGCCTTGTTTTGGATGTGCCATTATAGCGAGTGGTATAATTCGGTTCTGATTATAGGAGTGACATGCGATCCGTTTTTCTACGCTATTGGCCATATCTGAAAGAGTATAAGCGCTACTACCTCCTTGTCATTTTGGGCATCATCCTCACCGTCGGTGCGACCACCGCCACGGCGCACATCATGAAGCCGCTGATGGATGAGATGTTCATCAACAAAGACGAAGCGATGCTTTTGCTGATTCCGCTGGGGATCGTGGGGATCTACTTCGTCAAATCAGTCGGGCGCTATTTGCAAAGTGTCTTTACCAAGTACATCGGGCTGCATATCGTCTCGCGCTTTCGAGAAAAATTACTTGACAAGCTGCTGCACGCCGACATGGGTTTTTTGTATGCCAACCGCAGCGGGGAGCTGATCTCGCGGCTTACCAACGACATCAACCGCATCCAATACTTCGTCTCCGACATGCTGCCCGATCTGATCCGCGAGACGCTGACGGTGGTGGCGCTGGTGGGGTATGTGGTCTATCTCAACCCTTCGCTCAGCTTCTACGCCTTTATCGTCATTCCGCTGATTGTCATTCCGCTGCTGCGCATTGCCAGACGCCTCAAGCGCCTCTCGCACAAATCTCAGGCCAAAAATGCCGACGTGGTAACCCGCCTCACGGAGGTCTTCAACAACTCCGAGGTGATCAAGGCCAACGCCACCGAAGCGTATGAGCTGGGTCGCTTCGCCAAAGAGAACAACCACTTTTTTAGGCTCAATATGAAGTCGGTTTATACCGCCGAGCTCGTCTCGCCCATTATGGAGATTCTGGGCGCTTCGGCGCTTGCGGCGATCATCTTTGTGGGCGGGCGTGAGGTGTATGAGGGGCGCATGAGCGTGGGGGAGTTTACCGCCTTTATCACCGCCGTGGGGCTGGCGTTTCAGCCGATTCGGCGCATCGGCTCCATCTACGGCAAGATTCAAGATGCGGTGGCGGCGAGCGAGCGGGTTTTTGCGATGCTCGATCATGAGGTGCGCATTACCGACGGCGCACAGACGCTTGAGCGCGACATTACATGTATCGATTTTGAAGGGGTTGATCTACATTACGGCGACAAGCAGGCGCTGTGCGGAATCGATCTGAGCCTTCGCGCGGGCGAGACGGTGGCGCTGGTCGGCGATAGCGGCGGCGGCAAGAGTTCGCTGATTAATCTACTGTTGCGTTTTTATGACGCTTCAAGCGGGGAGATCCGCATCAACGGTACGCCGCTCAAAGCCTTTACCCAGCACTCACTCCGGTCGCATATTGCGATTGTGACCCAGCGGGTGTATATTTTTCAAGACACCTTGGCAGCCAACGTGGCCTATGGCGAAACCGTCGATGAGGCGCGGGTGATCGAAGCCCTGCGTCAAGCCGATGCGCTGGAGTTTGCCCAGAATATGGCGCAGGGGATTCATACGATGATGGAAGAGTTCGGCGCCAACCTCTCCGGCGGGCAGCGCCAGCGCATCGCCATCGCTAGGGCCATCTACAAACACGCATCGGTGCTGATCCTCGATGAGGCCACCAGTGCGCTCGATAACGCCAGCGAGATGCGCATCCAAAAGGCTTTGGAGGCGTACTCTAAAGACAAAATCACCCTTATTATCGCCCATCGGCTCGACACCATCAAACACGCGGATACCATCTTGGTCTTTGAAGCGGGGCGGATTGTGGATCGGGGCAGTTATGAGGAGCTTGTCGCGCGCTCGGCAACCTTTGCGCGGCTGATGCGCTAAAAAAGGAGATGAATGAAACGTCTGTTGAAACCCTTTGGTGCGGCCGTTTTGGCTTTGGCGCTGCTGATTGGGGGCTATTTTCTCTACATGGGGATGACCTATCAGTTTGAGACGATCACGCCCGGAAAGGTCTATAAATCGGGCGCTATGCCCACAGAGCGTCTGATCGAAACCGTCCAAAAGTACGGCATCAAAACTGTGATCGATCTGCGCCATCAGGGCCTTCGCGACGATCTGCACCCCGAGCTGCCAACCGATATCGCCAAAGAGCGCGACGCCCTTTCTGCCTTGGAAGGGGTGCGTCATGTGCATATTCCCTCGCGTCAGGTGCCCACGCGCGAATCGCTTGAGGCCTTTTTAACAACGCTTGATGATCCGAGCGTCTATCCGGTGCTGATTCACTGCTACCACGGCACGGGGCGGGCCATGATCTACTCCTCGCTCTACCGCGCCGAGTATGAAGGGCTCAGCGGTGAAGCGGCGCGTGATAAGACCCATTGGATCATTTATGGCAGCAACTTTGCCGACGGTACGGGCAAAGGGGATTTTTTGCGCCGCTACCAAAACCGCGCTTCGGGGCGGTTTGAGGAGAACTTCGCGCGATGAAGCTGCGCTTTGATCCCAACAAAAACAGTAAATTCAGCTTCTATCTGCGTAGCCTTGCCTCGATGCTGATCCCTGCCCAATATGATCGTGCCAAACGCGATGCCCTGCTGCGGATCCCTTTGGATGAAGCGCTGACGCGGCGGCTGGAGTACTACAACCGCCTCAAAGCCCCCTTTACCCTCCCGCCGCAAGCGTCCACCATCGCACGTTTTGTGCGTGAAGCCCCCAAAAAGACCTACTTTTTCGATCTTTTAGAGCATCTGCGCTACTTTGAGCCGAGTGAGCGCTTTTGCTACCTCTTTGGTGACATTACGACGATTCCCGACCACCCCTCTTTTCTTAAAAGCCGCCCTATCGAAGGGGATAATGCCCACTCCGTACTGCTCAACCTCAACAAGGTGCGCCACTTTATTTTTGTCAACGACACCCTCCCGTTTGAAGCAAAAAAAGATAAGGCGGTATGGCGCGGTAAAGCGTATCGGCCCCACCGCAAAGCCTTTGTGGAGCGTTTTTGCAACCATCCGCTTTGCGATATCGGCCAAACCAACACCAAAGGGGATCTCCGTGTACCCTGGCAAAAAGGGCGGCTCAGCCTCAAGCAGCAGCTTGAATATAAGTTTATCCTCTCCATCGAAGGCAACGACGTGGCATCGAACCTGAAGTGGATCATGTCCTCAAACTCGCTGACCCTGATGGCGCGGCCCAAATTCGAGACGTGGTTTATGGAGGGCACGCTGATTCCCGATCACCACTATGTGCTCTTGCAAGATGATTACGGCGATCTTGAAGAGAAGATTGAGTACTACAGCCACCACAGCGACGAAGCCAAAGCGATCATACGAAATGCCAACGCCTACGTCGCGCAGTTTCAAAACCCTCTGCATGAGCGCTTATTGAGCTTACATGTACTGCGCCGCTACTTCGATCTGGCGCACTAGCTACTCTTTGGTCCAGCGGTTTTCCAGCAGTAGGGTGCTGAGCGTCGCATCAAGTGTGCGTAAGGCCTTGGCGTAGTGCTCTTCTTGAGATTCTTCTAGTGCCTTAGCCGCGTCACGACCGTCTTGCATCGTCAAATACCCTGCTTCTCCGATCAGCCCCACGCTGTTTCCCTCACGCACAAAGGCGTGGGGAAAGAGCGGCGTATCAAAAAGCGACTGCCCCAGCGACGCAAACGGTTCACTCCAGCCAAGCAGATCAACCACTGTGGGGAATAGGTCGTTTTGTGAGGCGATGCGCTCATCCGTACGCGGCGCAAGCAAGGCGGGGGCGTAGAGCAGCAGGGGGATATGGTGCTTTTCTAAAACGCCCTCACCCTTGCCGATCTCTTTATACCCTAGCGTATGATCGGCGGTAAAGATAAAGAGTGTGCGCTCGAACCACGGCTCCTCTCTTGCTTTGCGCATAAATTCGCCTAGCATCGCATCGGCATAGTAAAGCGTGTTGAGAAAGCCTTCTGACTTGGTGTTGTCATGCGGATACTTCTCCCATGCGCCCCCCGGAGAGTGAAAAGGGGAGTGGGTCGAAGCGGTAAAGGTGAAGCCCAAAAAAGGCTCTTTGAGTTCGCCTAGCTTTACATGTAAGAGATCAAACATATTGCCATCCCATGTACCAAAACGCGGTGAATGCGTAGTGTCCTCACGGTTGCTGCGGTTCATATCCTCAGCGCCGTAGTAGTGCTCGAATCCGGCTAAGCGCATGATCGCATCAAGCCGAAACGAGCCTCGATCGGAGCTTTGCATCGCTAGGGTAGCGTAGCCGTTTTGCTTTGCCATACGGCCCAGATAGCTGAGGTGGTGCATCTCCAGACCCCAGCCCACATTGGGCAGGGCGCTGGGCTGGGTGATGCCGCAAAGCATCGAGCCGATCCCTTCGATGGAGCGCTGGCCGTTGGCGTAGGCGCGCGTAAAGAGCACCCCGTCTTTTGCCAGAGCGTCGAAGTTGGGGGTGACCCCATAGTCGCCCCCGGCAATCGCATCAATATAGCGTGCACTCCAGCTCTCCAGCAGAACGATCACGACGTTGTAGGGCTTGGGCGTTCGCTCGTCGCTAAAGCGGCGTAGGGCGGGATAGTTTTTATCCACAAACGCCGTGCGCTTGGAGCGCAGCAGTGTTTGAAGGTGCTCGGGATCGACCGCCTGCTCATCCACCACCCCTTTGCCGCGCGGGGCGCGAAGGGTGGAGAAGAAGCCGTTGAGGGCCAGATTGCCCGAGGCGATTTTAGGAGAGGCAAAGGCGTGGGTGATGCCAAAGGGATGACCCGAGAGGTTTTGACGGATACCCAAAAACAGAAGGGCAACCGTCAGACCAAAGAGCAGATAGTCTCGCCATCTTGTGGCGCTATAATGCAAAGAGGCCCGAAAAAGCCACCAAAAAAAGCCAACCGCGAAGGCCATCAAAAGAGTGCTCAGTAGCAGCTCTATGAGGTAAAACTCCAGCGCCATATCGATGATAAGGTTGAGGTCTTGTGCAATCACGAAGAGTTCATTCGAGAGGTGGCGGTGAACAAATCCGAAGTAGAGAATATCGCCGACGATCACACCGACGATGATGCACAAAATAAGCGCCCAGAGTAGCCCCATGATCTGCCGGAAGCGCTGATGCAGCGCCCCTTTAAAGGGAGCAAGCAGCAAAAGCGTAGGGAGGGCTAGGGCGGTAAAGAGTGTGGCTATATCGACGCGAAAGCCCATCCAAAAAGCCATCACTACTTCTAAGGGTTCTAAAGAGGCAAACTCTTGAGCGTAGCGTAGATAGAGCCACAAACGCAGCCCAAAAAGCAGCAGCAAACTGACACCAAAACCCAGCAGAACCTGACGATACGGAGTGTGTCTCAAAACCGCCACCCCAGAGCCAGCAGCGGCCGCCAATGCGTCTCTTCACGCTCTAGCATCCGCTTGAGGGTCTCGTCACTGCGCGATCCATGTGCATCGACGAAGCTACGCCAAGGTACGACATGCGAAAAGTGCAGCCCGAGTGCCACGGTAGCGCCGCGTTTGAAGTGCCACCGATAACCGCTCCATAAAGTAGAGATGTGCCCGTAGGCAACCCCTTTGGCATAGGTGTTGACCTCGTAGAGATCCTCTTGCTGTAGTTGTAGCGTCGCTGCGATAAAGAGGCCGTCACGAAACACGCCGCCGTGTGCATAGAGCAGCCCACCGCCGAGTGCCAAGGTTTACGCAAAAAGCGTGATTTGCCCTCATAGAGGTCACAGTAGCCCAGAGTGCCGATCCAGCCTAAGCGCTCTTCATCGCCCAAGGGGGCATCAAAGCCTAGATGGTAGCAGGTCGGCTCCCACATAAAAGAGGCGTCCAGTGTCGAGCCTATATAGGGTTCATCGCCGTGCAGCACGCCTAGTAGGGCAAGAAGCGAAAGAAAGAGTCTCAAAGTTTGATCCTTAAGCCCACGCCAAGTGAGAAGATGTCATCGAGGCCGAGTGAGCCTTTGCTGCTTGCATAGACGCTAAAGTAGCTATCAATCGTCATTGCTTCGACGTAAACGCCCCAATCGCTGCGCTCAAATACGGCGCCGAAGTGGGCGCTAAAGTGCCAGATATCCTGATAGTAGTACTCATCGGGCAGTTCGTCGCGCCACTGCGGGTCGTAGCGGTGGTTGAGCGCACTGAGTAGTCCCAGCCCCGCATACGGCTTGAAGCGGTACTCGCTTACATGTAAACTAAAGGGGATGAGGTTGTTTTTCATCGCCACCGCCGCGACGCTCGCTTCGGAGTGGGTGCGCGGGGTAAGTCCCAGATAGAACTCCATCTCATAGTGCCCCTCTAAAAAGGTGTTGCCGCCGCCAAGCGCGATAATGCCGACATTGCCCGCGTGCTGGATGTTGAGGTAGTCAAAAGGGGGCGGATTGATCGGCTCGGCGCGCAGCGTAGCGAGCAGAGCGAGCGCTATCACAAGGGATTTAAACATCGATTTTTCTCAGCATAAAGTCGCCGCGTCCAAAGCCGGTGATGATGAGCTCCACATAGGCCTCTTTGGAGACGCTGCCGACAACCACCTGTGTCACCGAGCCGATGGTTTCGATGCGGTGGGCGTGGTCGTGTCCGCAGATGATCAGTGAGACCTCATAGCGCTCCAGCAGCGCTTTGTAGGCGGTCATACGTGCCTTGTCGAAGCGGAAATCTTCGGTGGGGATATGGTTGATGAGGATGATATTGCCTCCCGCCGCGCGCGCCTCTTGCAGCTCTGATTCGAGCCATGTTAGATCATACGCGGCGTTGCCGAACTCCCAGGTGTTGTTGTTGAAGACGATAAAGTGGGTCTGCGCGACACGAAAGGAGAAGTCGAAAAGACCGTAGCGGTTGCGAAAGACGGCCATACCGTTGGTGAGCGCGTCGTGGTTGCCTACGGCGTGGACAAAGGGAATTGAGAGCTTTTTGCGATAGTCGTCGTAGAGATCATACTCCTTTTGCAGCCCCGCATCGGTGATGTCGCCGGCATGGAGGACAAAATCGAAGCGGTCGTGTTTGATCGACGATAAGACCTCTTCTAGTCCGTGATAGTAGCTGTGGGTGTCGGAGATGAGCGCGATACGCAGCGGATAGGCGAGCTGCTGCGCCTCGATACGCGCGATGTTTTTGGTGTTTTGGCCCTCGCGCCCGGGTTCGGCCAGATAGGGTGAATATTCAAAACCGCAACCCCAAAAGAGCAATACGGTAAGCAACGGCAGGAAAATGCGTAGAGGATTCAAGAGGTGAAGATTCCGTTTTTTAATGCGAATCATAAGTGCCGATAGGTTAAAGCAAGGTTACATGTAACGCTTAAAGTGCCAAGCGGAGCTTGGCTTAGCGTTTGGAGAGCGAATGGACCAGATCCACCAGATAAGCGGCGTTTTCAGGCTCCAGATCGGGCAGCATTCCGTGGCCGAGGTTGAAGATATGCCCTTCGTTATTCATGACATGTAAGATATGCTCCACCCCTTTGCGGGTGGCCTCTTTGGAGTAGAGGCGGGTGGGCTCCATATTGCCTTGCAAGACGTAGCGATCACCGAGTTTGGCTTTAGCCAGCTCGATGGGGGTGGACCAATCCACGCCGAAGACGTCGAAATTGCCGCCGATTGCGCGTACGCGTTCCAGGTAGCCGCTAATCCCTTTGGGAAAGAGGATGACCGGGATGTGTGGATATTTGGCTTTGATGTACTCGCTGATCTCAAGGATATAGCGCCAGCTAAACTCGAAAAAAGCCTCCTCTTCGAGCGCCGAAGCCCATGAATCGAAGATCTGCACCGCATTGACCCCCGCTTCGATCTGGCGCTCAAGGTAGCCCTTGATCACGTGGGTGAGCTTTTCAAGCAGAGCGTGCATGAACTGCGGTTGGGTAGCGATCATCTTTTTCACCACCGCGTAGGTTTTGGTGCCGTGCCCCTCGATCATATAGGTCGCCAGCGTCCACGGCGCACCCGTAAAGCCGATCAGCGCCGTTTGGGACTCCAGATCGGCGCGTACGAGGCGAATCGTCTCGTAGACATACTCCAGCTTCTCCGCCGCACTCTCTACATGTAAGGCGTCCAGATCGGCCTGAGTGGTGATCGGAGAAGGGAAATTCGGGCCTTCACCTTTGATAAACTCCAGCTCCATCCCCATCTCGTTGGGTACCACCAAAATATCGCTAAAGAGAATCGCCGCGTCCATGCCGAAGCGGCGGATGGGCTGAAGGGTCACTTCGGCAGCCAGCACGGGATTGTGGCAGAGATTTAGAAAGTTCCCCGCTTGCGCGCGCACTTCCATATACTCCGGCAGATAGCGTCCGGCCTGACGCATCATCCAGATGGGGGTATAGGGAGTGGGTCTACGAAAACAGGCGTCGATAAATACCATTAGTGGTCTCCCTTATGCAAAAAGTAGAGCGCGAGGGCGAGCAGCAAGATGGAGCCGGCAAAGTAGAGCATCTCCAGCGGCCCGGAGTAGGTCGTGTGCAGCACACGCTGGAAAAAGCTCACCACCAGCACCATGATGATCACTTTAGCGATCTTGTCTTTGAGCTGGTCGAGCGAGTGGATCTTGAGTACTTCTGAGCTGTTGCCTGACTGCTCGGCTTCATCGATTTTGGAGATGAAGAGCTCGTAAATCCCCATCGAGAAGATCATCATGACGATGGCGATCAAAAAGAGATCGACCGCGCCGATAATATTGGCGACCACCTCTTCGTGCAGATGCTCGGGATGGGCATGGTTCACCAGCATATCCCAGATCATGACCACGACACCCCAAATATCGAGGCTTGCCACAACAAAAAGAATCATGGAACCGATGATGCTAAAGACAACCGCAAAAAGGGTAAAAAAACGGCTGCGCCAAAGCGCCGATTCAAAGACTTTTTCAAACATTACGCCTGCTCCATTTCGATCCACTTAAGCGCAATGCGCACGGCGTTGGTGGCCGCGCCCACGCGCAGGTTGTCGGCAACGACCCACACGTGCAGCACATTGTCGCGGTAAACGTCGCGGCGGATGCGGCCTACGTAGGTTTCATTCTGGTCCGTAGCGATTTTGGGCATGGGGTAGATGCCCTCGTTGGGCTTGTCCATCACGACGATGTTGGGGGCATTTTCGAGCAGGGCGCGCGCTTCGTCGGCATCGACCGCACCGTCAAAGGTGAGTGTCAAAGATTCGGAGTGGCCGCGTAAGATGGGCACACGCACGCAGGTTGCGGAGACTTCGATGTTTTTGTGCATGATCTTGACGGTCTCGTTGACCATCTTCATCTCCTCTTTGGTGTAGCCGTTGTCGGTAAAGGAGTCGATCTGGGGGATGAGGTTGAGCGCGATCTGATGAGGAAACTTTTTGTGTTCACTCTGCTCAAGTTTGAAGGCGAAGAAGTCTTGCATCTGGCGCACCAGCTCCTCCATGGCGCTCATGCCCGCGCCCGAAGTGGCCTGATAGGTGCTCACATCCACGCGCAGCAGATCATAGGCGTCATCAAGCGGTTTGAGGGTCTGCACCATCTGAATGGTGGAGCAGTTGGGGTTGGCGATGATGCCCGTGTTTTTCCACAGGGCGATGTCTTTGGGGTTGACCTCGGGGACGACCAGCGGCACGTCGGCGTGCATCCGAAAGTGGCTGGTGTTGTCGATGACCACCGCGCCCGCACTGGCTGCGATGGGGGCGTACTGGGCTGAAACGCTGCCGCCGGCGCTAAAGAGGGCGATCTGGATCTGCTCCTCTTCAAAAATGGTGTCGGTGAGCTCCTGGATCACCACCTCTTTGCCCCTAAACGTGACGGTAGTACCCGCCGAGCGCGCGCTGGCGAGCGGCACCAGTTTGGCCAGAGGAAAATCGACCTCCTCGAGTACGCGTAAAATCTCTTCTCCGACGGCGCCGCTGGCACCGACGACGGCAACGTTGTATTGTTTCATGGGTTTGCTCCTTGTAGATTGTAAAGTTTTATTTTGTTTTTTAGGGCTTCGGGACTAAGTCCCAGCATCGCCGCCGCCTCCGTCGTATCGCCCTTACATGTACGCAGCAGCTCCTCGATCAGCTCCTGCTCCATGGTGGCGATAGAACGTTTGGGGCGCAGCCCCCGGCTCTCCAAAAAGAGCGCTTCGGCGTTGATCTGCTCGCCATCGCTTAAAATCACCGCGCGCTCGACGACGGAGATGAGCTCGCGGATATTGCCCGGCCATGCGTACTCCAGCAGTGACTCTTGGGCTTCAATGCTGAACTGTTTGGGTGCAAAGCCGTATTGCGCGCTGTGGTGCTGTAGCGTCGCTTCGGCAATAGGAAGAATCTCGTCGCGGCGCTCACGCAGCGGAGGGATAACGACAGGGATGGTGTTGAGGCGGTAGTAGAGGTCTTCGCGAAATGCTCCCTCTTGGATCTTTTGGGGCAGATCGGCATTGGTGGCGCAGACGATGCGCACGTCGATCTTGATGCTCTTGGATGCCCCCAAGCGGCGAATTTCACGCTCTTGCAGGGCGCGCAGCAGTTTGGCCTGAACGCCATAAGGCATCTCGGCGATCTCATCAAGAAAAAGCGTGCCCCCTTGCGCCAGCTCAAACTGCCCCGCGCGCGCTTCGGTAGCATCGGTAAAGGCCCCCTTTTCAAAGCCGAAGAGTTCGCTTTCGATGAGGTTGTCGGGGATGGCGGCCATATTGATCGCCACAAAGGGTTTAGCGGCGCGCGGCGAGTGTTCGTGCACGAAGCGGGCAAAGAGCTCTTTGCCCACGCCGCTCTCTCCAAGCAGCAAGATGCTGGCATCGGTAGCGGCGGCTTTTTGGGTTACATGTAAGGCCTTGTCAAGTGCCTCTGAGTGGCCCAAAAAGGCGTTTTGCGGTTTTTGGGGTGTTTTTTGCGGATGGCTTTTGACACTCTTTTGCACTTGATCGGAGCGTTTGATCGCCTTGATAAGGGTTTCGATCTCGAAGGGTTTAAGTAAAAAGTCTTTGACGCCGAGCTGGATCGATTCGATGGCGCGGCCCAGCGTGGCGTTGCCCGTGATGAGGATCACCTCGAAGCGACCGCCCAGCTCTTTGACAAACTCGATGCCGTCCATGCCGGGCATGTTGATGTCGGAGATGACAAGCTCAAAGCTCTCGTCGAGTTTTTTGAGCGCGTCGCGGGCGTTTTTGAAGGTGAGCACTTCAAACTCAGGGTGGTCGCCCATAGCGATTTCTAGGGATTTGCGCATGTTGATATCGTCTTCGACGATGGCAATTTTCACATGGTCCCTTTGCTATTTGATGAGCGCGATTGTAGCAAAGCCCGCTTTAAACTCGACTTCAAAGCAGGCGGTGGGAAAGGTGAGGTCGGTACGGCTTTGGGTAGCATGGTTGATACTGCGTTCGCGGTGGGTTACATGGTAGGCGTGTCGGCGTAGATAGGCATCAAAATCGTCGCGGCGGCGCTCTAAAAGCGTCGGCAGATCGCCCTCGCCCTCAAGGATCAAAGCGGGTTCTTTGTTGCCCTTGCACGGTTGCATGGCGCGGCTTACATGTAAGCGCTCCTCTGCCACGGCAGCGCTTTGCGTGATGAGGCGATACCCTATGAGGTACTCATCGCCATGCAGCGACGCGCAAAGCGCTAGAGCACTACCGAAGCATAGGAGAGAATGATCTCCATTTCGACTTCGCACAGACCCTCTTTGTAGCTGGTTTCGATCACATTGGCGTGGCGGATCATCGCATTGACGCTGGTGCGCACTTCTGAGCGCTGAACCATCATGTTTTTGATGTAGTCATGACCCTCTACATGTACCCCTGCAACCCGCTCGGCGATGGAGCGGTAGCCATCGGCAATGGCCGCGCGTTTGGCCAGCGCAAAGGCTTGAGAGGGGGAGATGGTGTTGGTAGGCGAAACCCCTTGACCGATCACTTTGATGCTGATCGATTCGCACGGGGTGATCTGATTGGGAAGGCCTTCAACCACGGCGCAATCGTCGGTGCAGTAGGTTTTGATTTTTTTGCTTTCGCACTGTGTACTTTGGTTGGGCAGCGCAGTAGTATTTACGGTCGGATCGCTTGCAGTAAGGGTGCTAGGTTCAGATTCCATCGGGGCGCAGCCTACGAGCATGTAGGCGGCAACCAGTGAGGTGGCGAGAGAAAAGAGGCGCATATCGTTTCCTTGGCGGGAGGTGTTTGTTGGTTTAAGCAATCAGTGTTCCACTTTTAAAAGTAGTAGCGCACGCTGCCAAAAGCGCCGCTGGCTTTAAAGGTGACTTCATCTTTTTTCTCGGTGGCCTCGAAGGATTCGTACATGTAGCCTCCGCGCAGGGCGATGCCGCCGTAGACACGGTACTCCAAAGCGAGCTTGTAGCTGTTGGCTTTAACCTCGCCGAAGGCCAGACCGCTGATATCGCCGCCAAGATTGAAGCGACCCACGCGGTAGCTGATCCCAAAATAGGGCATCAGCACCTCCGAATCGACGGTGATGAAGTCTTTTTCCAAAACGGGCCCGTTTTGGCGAACGTCGAAACGGTAGGCGATCTTTTTGAGGTTGAGTCCCAGATCAAAGATGAGATCACCCGTGTAGAGCGGTACGCCAAAGAGATCGATATAGCTGCCCTTGCGGTAGAAATCTTTGGCGATTACGGCATTGATCACCGTGTAGTCGGTCCATGTAGTGACGCTGCCGTTGTAGTCCCAACTGACGAACTCTTTGGTCTGCGTCAAAACGGCATTTTTGGAGTCGCTCATGTTGAAGTAGCCAAGCCGCAGCGTGGGGAGATACCAGCTCTCAAAATTGACCTCTGCGCCGAAATAGCTGATGGGTTCGGCTGCATCGTAAAGCAGATCTTTATCGTAGGTGGTGATGGTGGAGGGATTTTCAATGGTTCCGTCGAAATGGGGCATGTAAGCACCCAGCTCCACACTAAACGAAGCGGCCATCAGCGCGCTCATCCCAAAAGGCATACATAAAATAAAAAAGAACATGCGAATCAAGAAAGACTCCCTTTAGTAGAGTGAAAAGCGGAAGTTAAGCCCAAGCGAAGCGTGTATCAGGGCCGTGTCATCAAGCATCGTAACATCGGCGATTAGATCGAGTACGGGACTAAGGCGTACACCCACGCCAAGCCCTACGCCCAATCCGACGCCTGCCTCTTTGACTTTGACGGTGTAGTGCTTGGTTTGACCTGAGAGAGCGGCATCGTAGTGGTGATAGACGGCGCCGATACGGGGCTTGAGGTAGAGCCGCTGCGTCACGTGGGTCATAGCGGCTGCGTAAAGACCGAAGCTGCTGGCAGTCACATCGACATCCAGATCGTCGCCTGAGTCGGTGGTGGGGACGATCGAGCGTGTAGCTTCAGCCTCTAAGGCGGCGTACATGTAAGGAGTCTTGTAAACCACGCTGCCTACGCGCGTAGCCGCAGCAATGCCTGGGTCTTGGTCGCTGCTGTATTCGTAAGCGGCGGCTATCGTCACATACGCATCACGCGCGGGCGCGGCGTGAAGAACACAGAGACAAAGCGGCAAGATAAGAAGATGTGATGGTTTCATAAAAAATTCATAGCAAAAAATGTGCCAAATATTGAGCTGTAATGCCTTTACATGTACAAGGACTATTGGATGAAACCCTTTAAAAGCATTACTTCAGCACTTTGAGCGTGCCAAAAGGGGGAACTTTTTTAGAAGGGAAGACGCCGATGTAGCAGCGGCGTTGCATGAAGTCGTATATGTAAAAGCTCTTTTCTGCATATTGCGGGGCATAACGGATGTGGGTAGCAGGGTCGGCGGGGGCGTATTTGAGCGTTGCTGCGGCATCTGTTTTGATTTTTGGGTATATAAGCATCTGGCGAGAATCGGAGTAGATGCCGCGTCGGTAGTGGCTGAGATAGCGAGATTGTAGGGCGATAGCATCTTTGGGGTTTTCGGTCGCATCGGCATCCATACCGCTGTCGGTGAGGGTGGCATAGTCGCTTTGGCGTGCAAATTCAAGACATTGTTCGCTTACATGTAAGGGTACGCTCTTGTGCTCCATGGCTTTTTCAGCGTAGATGAAGAGACCTACTTCGGGCTCTATGGCGCGCAGCAGTAAGATACGGGTCTGATTGATCGCTTCGAGAATGTCGCGCTTTGGGCTGTATCCCGCCCATATACCGCTTTGCGGGTCATAGACAAAGACAAAGCGGATCTGCGCTTGCGCTTCAAAAGTCGCAAGCACGTCGATTCCTTCGCGCGGCGCGGCGATGTGGTTCCATCCTGCTTGAAGCTTTAGGGTATCGCCTGACATCTTAGGCGCTTTTTTGGGTGCGATGGGAGCAAGGATGAAGTCGTTTGGGCCTACATGTAAGGTCTGCAGCGCGGAAAGTTCAAGCGGCAGTGAGGCACTCCATGAGCCGTTGGATTCGCTCCAGAGAATCGTCGATTCAGGTAGCGTCACATTGGTATCAAAAGTATGAAACGTCGGGAGTACGAGCGCGGCATGAAGCCAAGAAAAATGTAAGAACAGAAGAATAAAGTGCATGCACAACCTTCTTTTTAAGAAGATTGTAGCATATCTTAAAGTATTAGAGATCCATCTCGAGCACTTTGTTGGCTATAAGCTCAACAGGACTTTCTGTGCTGTCATTGGCTCCGGCAACAGGGAACTGGAAGTCATAGACATTGCCTTGAAGCTTGATGTAGGCCCGTTTACCAACGTAGGCCTCGTTGTAGGCAATTTCAGCGACGACATTGCCATCGGTGACATAAGCGATCAGCGGTGCACTGTTGATCAAGTTGTTGTCGATGAGCGGATTGTAGGCGATTTTGACCTCTTGGGCTTCATTGAGCGAAGCGATAGTGATACCGGTATTGACTGTTTGAACACCTTGGCTTTCGCAGTCGTTGTTGTAGTAGGTGCCTGAGGTGGTTGGGTTTTTGACACCGTTGTAGGTGTTGGCCATCAAGATGGCATCTTTGAGTACAGGTTTGTAATCAAACTCTACCGCATCCGAAGCGTTGCCTCCACCTATGGTTCCGGCCTCATCGACGGCAATGGCGGCGATGGTGTATGGCGCGGCATTGTAGGCTTTTACGGCAAGCACCTTACAAAGGTTGTAGTTAGCGGCTGCAGCTTTTTTGATCTCGGCTTCTCCGATTGAAGCTTCGATGGTTGCGGTTTCGGGAATGTAGGTAGTTGAGACATCAAAGAGATAAAACGCTGCCGCATCGGCACTCGCAGAAGCAAGCGCTACGGTCGCACCGCTATTGAGTGTGACGGTAGGTTTGGCAGGTTTTTGATAATCGACGATCATGTTGACATTTTGTTTGAGCAAGTGATTGCCGAGACCGTCACTCACATAGGCCTCGACGGAGTAGTTCTCGCCAGCGATCATGTTGGCGATCTCATAAGAGCTCATTTTGCCGCTAAAGACGGTTGGAGCTGTGGTAGAGTTGGCCAGCTCGATGCTGTCACCGTTGATGACTACTTTGACCATATTGGACTTCCAGTCATCGGTGGTGTCAAAGCCGTCAATTTTGAGCTCGATGTTGCCCGAGTAGTGGTTGTAGGTACTATTGTCGCTTACGTTGAAGTGGCTGGTATAGACCTGCGTAGTGATATTGGCTTCGCTGATGCTTAGCGGATTTTCGCCGCCGCTCTCTACAAACGCCCAGTATCCGGCGACATAATCGGAGCTAAAGAGGCTGTAGTCTTGAGAGCTGAGCCACTGCGCGGGTGAGCGGGTGAGGTCGAGACTGGTCCATGAAACTAGCCCATCGGTCAGGTCAGTAGAGCCGGAAACCAGCGCTTTGGTGGTGTAGCCCGCGTTTTTGAGCGTAAAGATCGGACCGTCATAGACATAGTTGGGGGTATAGACAGCGTTGTATTTGAGATCTTCAGTGAGATCAGGGCTGAAGGCAGCGAGGAAGCCTTTGTTGACGGCTCCGATGACAGGTGACGTAGTAAAGGCTGCAACCACTGCTCCATCTGTTTCTGCATATGCAGCAGAAACTATGTCTGGTCCACTGATTGTAATTGAAGCTTCGGTGATACCAGACATGGCAGCAGTATAGTTGTGTGATACAGTTGAAGAGAGTCCAAGTTCGCCTAGTTGAATGCGAATTTGTGCAACTAATGCATCCAAAAACGCTGCGTTTTCAGCATCGCCACCGGCAGTAAGGTCGCCAGGAGTAATGCCGGTACCTGCCGTACCATTGATGGTGATAGTGATGATATCGTCAGCATCAGAAAGGTCTGCATCATCACCTGGAGTGAGCACTACTTTGGTTTCCAGCGGCACTTTGACCAAAGCGTGAAGCGAGTAGACTCCTTTGATCGCGCCTTTGGCGATATCGTCGTTGGTGGTGGTGTCGACGATGTTTTCGCCGGTGGTTTCGATGACATCGAATTCATTGCTGTCCACTTCGTCTGAGACAACGACCAATTTTGTTGCTTCGCTAGGCACTACGGCTGAAGAGACGAGGGTGGTGCCGATATTATTGATGGCGGTTGCGGCCTCTGTTGTCGTATCGTCAGTGGTTGCAATAGAAGCGGTATTGGTTGTGTCGTCTGCACTGTTGATGATATCGATGGTACCGGTTCCATTGTCTGTGTTATCAAATGCAAACACCCGCGTAAAGGTATGATCGCGGATATAGAAAGGCTCCGTAGAGGCCAGAAGGATATGATCGGTGGTGCCATCATAATCTAAAAGATCGATTTCGGTAGATGTTATATCTGGATGCGCTTCAAGGAGTACTTCTGTGGCTGTCAGTGTTGCGCCCATTGCGATGGGTGTGTCGCCTGCCGCAGTTGCCCCTTTGATCTGTACGCTTGAGCCATTAGTAAGCGCTTGCGCACTGCCTGCGCCGGTTAGCGGCTTGACGATCGTGACATATTCGCCGTATTTGGACATAACACCGATTGTCGTAAGGTTAGTAGCTTCAGTGGTTGCATCGCCTTTGGTAGTAGGATCAAGCGGTGCAGCACCCGTAAGCGTAGTAACAGCACTAACACTATTAGCTGTAGCTTCATCTTTAAGAATAAACTGCTTATTGGAGATGATCGCTATTTGGGTTGCTGAAACTGCAAAAGCGCGGATATGAAAGCTCATTGGAAGGGTACCAGCAAGCTTAGCCGCTTCAACAGCAGCATTGATGGTGCGCGCATCATCGGATGTATTTGCATTATTAACATCACCCATAATCGTTACTGAATAGTTATCAGACGGGTCGCTGATGATGATTCCGTGTGTAGCAAGCGATAGTGCCATTGTTGCAATCAACCCCGTAGAAGCATGACGTACCACGCCGTCATTAAGGGCGATGAGATTCCACCCCTCTACTAGATTCTCTTCATACGTGGCTGCAGAGAGACTGGAGGTGCCTACCAGCAGGCCGCCGGCAGTGGCTGTAACAGCCGTCGTCTCCATTTTACCCCAGTAGCCTTTGCCCGGCTCGATGGTGGTGAAGTCGTTGGCCGTTTCTCTGTTGCGTGAGTCGTAGATTTCCCAGCGCTCTTGCTGGGCGTTGTAGTTGTAGATACGGTGGAAGTCGCCGGCATCGGGCTGATCTTTGTGGGTGTTTTCTACATACTGATGGGCCAAAACAGGATTGTCAGAAAAGTCGTAGTCCACCACGGAGTTGTCTTCGTTCACCTTTAGGTTCCATAGAGTGGTTGCGAGAGTAGGGGGAACGGCGACGTTGTAGACCCCAACGGCAGGATTGGAGTAGGTGTTGGCAGCGGAAATGGTCACGGAGTAGACATCGCCTGAGCCGATACGGTACTCTAGCTTTTTGCCCTCAAACGAAGCTTTGTACTGTAGGGCAAACTGTGGCGTACCGCCTTCTGTACTTGTGATGTACATCGTGCGCACGGGTTCGGTTTCGTTGTAAGCCATACCGGTGGTATTGACGCGGGCTTCAACTTGGGTGATGGTATCTAAGGCTTTGAGCCAGCCAAAGTATTCGCCTGAAACCAAAAAGCCTGCGCTGTAAGCTGCGTCCGGACCGGTATCGACTGCTTTGAAGCTGACAATATCGGGGATGGAAAATTGCCCGTCGATCCCTGCGTTGGCACCGGTGCCTTTGAGGCCCGTGACCCCGAACATCACCCATTTGTCATCACTTGCCGTAGTGGAGAGCGGGAGGTAATCGGCGGTTGCGATGGTCGAGGCAAGCACTGCAATAGCAGCAGTGCTCAACATAATTTTTTTTTGAAACATAAGAGACTCCTTTTGTCTAGTTTAATCTGTACACTTTGGTTTTTGTCAAACTATTATCTACTGCCGAGTTGATCTCATAGCGGTAGCAACTGTATTTTCCGTTGCTGTCTTGGGGTGTGCGGACATAGACCGTTTTGGGCACGTTGTATAACCAAGCAGCATTATAGGTAAAACGATAGAGCGTTTCGGATTGATTGACAAATGTGCTTTGCAGCGTCTGTGTCAAATCGGGATAGTAAAGAATCACTTGCGTCATCTCCACCTTCGCGTTGTATGCCATTCGAGAACTGATCTCGACACCGTTGGGTTCATCTGCCGTACCTAGTGGATCAAAGCTGCTGTCGATGAGGGCATTGAACAAGCCGCTTGCCATACAGGCGTTGGGATCTTCGATGGCCTCATTGGCATCAAAAATCGTGTCTAAACTGCTGACACTGCTACTGGCCCCACTGCTTGATGATGTACTCATGCTTGAGAGGCTGCTTGAAGCATCAGATGTGCTTGACGTAGTTGATGCAGAACTGTCACTTTGATAATCACGTACGCTAGAATCAGTTTCGACGCAACCTATCGTCACGATAGCCACCATACAAGCACCCAATACTTTTTTGTAGATCATCAGCTGTCGCTTACTCTTCCGGAATCTGTGGAATCGGAGGGTAAGAGGCGCTAAGGGTGACCTCATCAGCTTTGATTGTTGGAGGCGTAACTGTCTCTTCTGTAATGGACGAAGAGACACTACTGCCACCCCCCCCACAGGCACTAAGCATGACTGCTACTGCTATAGCTACTGCAATGACTTTTGTGTTCATAATCACTCCTCATTTAGTATTCATAGCCGCAGGGCTATCTTACGATGTAGATCGACCTAAATTTGATTCGACTTTAATCTTGAGATCATTTTAGTTGCGGATAGGCAAATATCACCCACTATAAGCTACAAACTATGGATTAGTGTTACCTATTGAAACGATATGTGCTTGTGCAGATAAAATAATACGAACTTATAGGAATGAAGCCTTAGAGTTTCAAAAAAAACGACGATTCTGCTGGGCGAGCAAGGATTTATTAGTTTTCAAAATCACCCAAAAGCCGCATGACATCGCCTTGGCGGATATTGGCTTGAGCAAGAGCGAAGCTACCGGCTTTTGTGAGGATATCTTGCTTGGAGAAGTTGGCCATTTCTTGGGCAAAGTCGATGTCACGAATGGAAGATTCGGCAGCTTTGGTCACGATGCTCATGTAGTCGGCGTTGTTCAAAGAGGATTGAAGCTGGTTTTGCATCGAGCCTATTTCGCTATGGATGGCGGTGAGCTGTTCGCGCGCGGCGTCGATGATGTCGATGCTGTCCATGATGGCCGAGAGCGGCGAATTAAAGATGCGGCCAAGGGTAGCGCCGGAGATGTCGAGATTGTCATTAAGGTCACGGCTACCGGTGAGGTCGATCAAGTTAAGATTGCGAAGATAGTCCATACTGCTGCCTGCGCCCCGCCCGCTGTTGACTTCGGCATTGGCTCCGATATTGAGGCTATTTAAGCTGTTTTGCATAGCACTGCTGAGCGTGATGGGCAGGCCGTGTACGTTGCGCAATTTTAAGTTGCCCATGAAGTTGTCGATATCGCCGATGATTTTCGTGTTGGCGTGGTGAGGTGTGACGCTAATAGCGCGTCCTTCAGGGCTGTTGAGGAGTAGTTGGCCTTGGGAGGTCAGTGAGGCGTATACGCCTGTTTGCTCCGAGACGGCGTTGATGGCGTTGACGAGGGTACCGTCACTGTCGTTGTCTTGAACGGTAAGTGCGCCGATCGTGACACCGTTGATGCTGAAGGTATCAGGTAGGGTGCCCGCTTGGATGTTGTTGAGATAATTTTGGCTGAGATCGACATAGCCGACATACTCCACCTCTGCGGTAGCTTTGATACCGGTGCGGTCGCTGTAGCGGTTGATGATATCGGCAACCGCACCCAACCCTTCACCCGGGCCATATCCGACAACTGCGCTTTGAAGTTTTACCTCTTTGCCATTGACCATGAAGCCGATCTGCATCGTTTGAGAGAGGGTAGCATCGTTGTGGTAAATTTGAGAGTTGTGGACTTGGAACTGGACTTGGCCGATCTTGCTCGATTGGGTGGCGCCGATGGTGAGGGTATTGGTTTGGTCGGCGTAGGCGCCGATTTGAAACTCTTTGTTGGTAAAGGTGCCTTGGAGCAGCGGGATATTGTTGAAACTGGTGGTGCTTGCGATGGTATTCATCGATTCGATTATTTTAAAGGCACTTTTTTGGAGGAGATCTCGGCTGCTGAGGGTTTGCCCATCTTGAGCAGCTTGAATGGCCAATACTTTGAGCGAATCGGCAAGATTGATTTGTGAGGAGAGTGCTTTGTCTGCCATTTGAAGCAGGCTAATACCGATATTGGCATTTTTTGTGGCTTCTGCAAAGCCGGCAGATTGCATGCGTAGGCTGTCGGCTATCATCATTCCGGCTGCATCATCTTTTGCACTGTTGATGCGTAAGCCTGAACTTATTTTTTCAAGTGAGGAGTTTAAAAGATCTTGATTTTTTTGGTAGTTGACGTAGGTTTTGAGGGCTGTGGTATAAGATGAAATGTTTGATGACACCGTATACTCCCTCCCGTTGTAGTAAGTAGACTATTCTAATACACAAAAACTTTAAAGCAAGGATATAAGGGCGACATCTTACGCCTTGAGAGCGCTGAGCAGCTCAAGGGGCTAAAACAGTGCTTTTTCGTCTGCATCTGTGGCAGTTTCGCCATCCTCTTCCTCATCCGTTTTGGGACAACGCGAAATGCCGGCCACGTCATCACCTTTAACAATATAGACGCCGCTGGTGTTGCGAGACGACTTGGAGATACTTTGCATATCGACGCGGATCATCTTGCCCTCTTTGGTAAGCGCCATGAGATCCATGTTTTCATCGACCATCACGCAGCCGATGACGTTTTGGCCTGTTTTGTGGTTGAGTTTCATGGCGATCACGCCGGTTCCGGCGCGGTTGGTGAGGCGGTATTCTTCAGCGGTGGTGCGCTTACCGATCCCTTTCTCGCTGACCATCAAGATCTCTTCGTCGTCGCTTTTGATAATGTTGGCATCGACCACTTCGTCGCCGTCATATTTGAATTTGATCCCCGTCACGCCGCGCGTAGAACGGCCTTGTTCACGGGTCTTTTCGATCTCGAATTTGATACATTGCGCTTTTTTGGTGACCATAAAGAGCCATTTGGTCTCAACCGTGGTGATGTGCGCCGTGACCAGCGTGTCGTCATCATCAAGCACAATCGCACGTACGCCCGTGGAGCGGACATTGCTAAATTCGCTGAGGTTGGTGCGCTTGACGATGCCGTTGCGGGTAAAGAAGGCGAGTGACTTGGCTTCGTTAAAATCGGTGGTGGGGATGATAGAGCGGATCTTCTCATCGGTTTCAAGGTTGATGAGGTTAACGACCGCTTTGCCTTTGGCGGTACGGCTGCCCTCGGGGATGCGGTAGACTTTGAGCCAGTGCAGTTGGCCGCGATCGGTGACGAACATCAAGGTGTCATGGGTGTTACATGTATAGAACTTTTCGATGAAATCATCTTCATAAGTGGTAGCGGCCACTTTGCCTTTGCCGCCGCGCCGCTGCTTCTCATACGCCGCAAGCGGGACGCGCTTGATGTAGCCGCGATGCGAGATGGTGACGACCATCGGCTCGTTGGGGATCAGATCTTCGATATCGATGTCGTCGTAGTTGTCTTCGATGTCGGTGCGGCGCTCTTCACTGTACTGCTCAAGTGCCGTAGAGAGCTCCTCTTTGATGATGTTCATGAGCACCTCTTCGCTGCGCAGGATGCTCTCGAGATAGTCGATGAGCTTGAGGATTTCGGCCAGTTCATTTTCGATCTTTTCGCGCTCAAGACCCGTAAGGCGTCCAAGACGCATATCGACGATGGCTTGGGCTTGAATCTCACTAAACTCAAAACGCTCAATGAGGTTTTCGCGGGCGTTTTCGATGCTGGCGCTGGCTTTGATGATGGCGATGATCTCGTCAATGTGATCGAGCGCCTTTTTCAAGCCTTCTAAAATGTGCGCCCGCGCTTTGGCTTTTTCCAGATCGAAGATGGTGCGGCGGATGATGACCGTTTTGCGGTGGTTGATGAAGTGGCGCAGCATCTCCAGCAGCGTGAAGACGCGCGGCTCTTGGTTGTGAATGGCCAGCATGATGATCCCAAAGGTGGTCTCCATGCTGGTGGATTTAAAGAGGTTGTTGAGCACGATCTCGCTCATGGCGTCGCGTTTGAGCTCAATGACCACGCGGATCCCTTCACGGTCCGATTCGTCACGGATCTCGCTGATCCCTTCGATCACCTTCTCTTTGACCAGATCGGCGATATTTTCGATCAGGCGCGCTTTGTTGACCATGTAGGGAAGCTCGTCGATCACGATGACGTCTTTGTTGCTCTTCTTCTCGATGTGGGTTTTGGCACGCACCTTGATGCGACCGCGACCGCTCTCGTACGCCTCTAAAATCCCTTTTTTACCGAAGATGGTGCCGCCGGTGGGAAAGTCGGGGGCTTTGATGAACTCCATGATCTCCATCAGGTTGGCTTGCGGATTATCGATCAGATAGACCAGGCCGCGCAGCACCTCGGCAGGATTGTGCGGGGGGATGTTGGTGGCCATACCGACGGCGATTCCGTTGGAGCCGTTGATGAGTAGGTTGGGGACACGGGTGGGGAGTACTGAGGGTTCAAAGGTGGTACCGTCGTAGTTTTCGATCATATTGACGGTATTTTTGTCCAGATCCTGCAGTAGCTCTCCGGCGTAGCGGGTCATACGCGCTTCGGTATAACGCATCGCCGCCGCGTTGTCGCCGTCGATGGAGCCGAAGTTGCCCTGGCCGTCCACCAGCGTCATGCGCATGCTAAAGGGCTGCGCCATACGTACCAGTGCGTCATAGACCGCCGTGTCGCCGTGCGGGTGGTACTGACCGATGACATCCCCGACGATACGGGCCGATTTTTTGTATTTGGCTCCGGCGGAGAGGCTAAGCTTGTCCATGGCGTAGAGAATGCGGCGGTGTACCGGCTTGAGACCGTCGCGCACATCGGGCAGCGCGCGTCCGATGATGACGCTCATGGAGTAGTCGAGGTAGCTGCTTTTGAGACTCTCTTCTATATTGACGTTTTCGATTGCGCTGTTGTCAAGCAGATCGTTCATGCTGTGTCCCCAATTCTTTACATGTAAAATAGGCTCAATTCTACCGAAACGGTGCTTAATAACAAAAATAGAGCCAAATGAAGAGGATTTGTAGCTATGATCAAAAAATAATCAATCAATATACAAAAATGTAGCACTCATGAGTTTATAATTTTGGCATCTTCAATTCAATCAAGGGAGAACCAATGGAAAACTTCGCTGACGTACAGTACATTCTCACCAGTTTTTTGTTTCTGTTCGCAGGAGCGCTGGTAATGTGGATGGCTGCAGGCTTTGCAATGCTTGAGGCGGGTCTGACCCGAACCAAAAATAATGTGGTCATATTGACCAAAAATATCGCGCTCTATTCGATCGCTTGTATCATGTACTATGTCGTGGGCTACAACCTGATGTATGGGGGCGACGGGGCGTTTATGGGCGATATCGCGTTTGCGCTTGACGGTATCAGTTACGACGACCGCGCCGTGATGTCGGACTTCTTTTTTCAGGTGGTCTTTGTGGCGACGGCGGCTTCGGTGATTTCGGGCGTCGTGGCGGAGCGTATGAGACTATGGCCGTTTCTGATCTTCGTTGTCGTGCTTACGGCGGTGATCTATCCGATTCAGGGGCACTGGTCGTGGGGCGGTAGCGCACTGGGAGGCTTTATGGAAGGCTTTAGCGACTTCGCCGGATCAACCATTGTACACTCAGTAGGCGGATGGGCAGCGCTGGCGGGCGTACTGTTGCTGGGTGCGCGCAAGGGCAAATACACCAAAGAAGGCAACGTCAGACCGATTCCCGGCTCCAACCTGCCGCTGGCGACGCTGGGAACCTTCATTCTCTGGCTTGGATGGTTTGGATTCAACGGCGGCTCCGTGCTGACGATGGGAACCAAAAGCGATATCGACACGATGGCACTTGTCTTTGCCGATACCAATATGGCAGCGGCAACCGGCGCGGTGACTGCGGCGATCCTGACACAGCTCATCTACAAAAAAGTGGACCTTACCATGGTGCTTAACGGTGCGCTTGGCGGTCTGGTAGCGGTGACTGCAGGGCCCGACCTGGGTATGATGGTGGCGTTTATCGACGGTGCGGTTGCTGCGGCTCTGGTGGTCTTCGCGGTTCCGTTTTTTGACAAACTCCGCATCGACGATCCGGTGGGTGCGCTTTCGGTACACCTTGTCAACGGTATCTGGGGTACTTTGGCCGTCGGTATCTTCAATCCTGAAGTGACCTTGATGGCGCAAATTAAGGGGATTGTAGCGGTAGGCCTCTTCACCTTTGTCGCTTCGTTCATCGTATGGTATGTGCTGAAAATGGTGATGGGAATCCGTGTCGCAGAGGAAGAGGAGTATGACGGTGAAGACCTGCATGAGACGGGTCTTGAGGCGTATCCAGAGTTTGCGAAAAATCTTAAATAAGATTATAATTGCCCGACTTAGTCGCAGGGTCTGCCCTGCATCATTTTAAGCAACTTAAATGTGGAGTCCAGAAAATGAAAAAAGTAGAAGCGGTAATCAAACCATTTAAACTCGAAGACGTCAAAGACGCGCTTGCCGAGATCGGGATCACGGGGATGACG
>JAFGUB010000001.1 GCA_016938735.1 Campylobacterales bacterium
CTGGGGCGGCTACCGCATCATCCCCCAAAGCGTCGAGTTCTGGCAGGGCCGCGAAAGCCGCCTGCACGACCGCATTCTCTACACCCGTACATCGCAAGGGTGGGAGATTTCGCGGCTGGCACCTTGAACGTGCGTAAATTTTTAAGCGCCGTCTGCGAAAACTCAAGCTTCAAGCGAGAGCTCCCTCATGGCTGCTTCAAAGCTGTAGACTTTTTCGCTTCCTTCATGGATCGCTTTTAGCTGTTTTTCGGCGGCTTTGGCATCCAGATAGTCAAAGTACATATCCAGCGCATTGGCGATTAGCTCGCTCTGTTTTTCTCCGGTAGCTTTGCTCAATGCCTCAAGCTCTTCGATCAGTGTATCGGGAAGAGTGATCAGTTTGCGCACGGTCATCGACTGCTCCTTTAGTGATATCAACAAATCTTCAAATTGTATTTCAGGGTTCTTACGCCACCAGCGCCTTGATCTCGCGCTGCAGTTGCGCCAAAGAGCGCTCTTTGGCGCACTCAAGATCATAGCGGCTCTGAAGCGTCAGCCAAAAATCGGGTGAAGTGCCAAAAAAGAGCGACAAGCGCAGCGCGGTATCGGCGGTGACGGCGCGTTTGGCGTGGACGATTTCGTTGATGCGGCGTGCTGAGACTCCTAGTGCTAAGGCCAGCGCGTTTTGGGTGAGGCGATGGGGCGTCATAAACTCTTCGAGCAGTATTTCGCCGGGGTGTATGGGTGCAATGGTGTTCATATAAGACTCCTGTTAGTGATAATCGACAATTTCCACATCCAGCGCACTCCCTTCGCTCCATACAAAACAGAGGCGATACTACATCCTTTTGTAAGCGCTACGCTGCAACTCTTGAGGCAGCTTTTTTGAAAAGGTTCGATTGAAAATCTTTTCGCTCTCTTTACATGTAAACGATTTGATCATGGGCTATTTTATGACACATAACGTTAAACGTATCTAAATCTCAATTCTCAACCCTCCGTTTTCTCAGCATTTATTTAAGCTGGAGGGGGGGTAAACTATCAGCAAATTTTTGCAAAGAAAGGTACTCAATGTTAAAAAAAGTGCTACCATTATTTATCACGGCGCTGCTCTTCGCCGACCACCCCCTCCCCAAGACAGGTCAAACCGCCACCTACGCCACAGGCGACGACGGAAATTATACAAGCGGTCTAGCGCCAAGCTTCACGACCAACGCCGATGGCACCATCACCGACAACACCTTTGGCCTGATGTGGCAAAATAGCTACGCGGACAATGGTGGCAATGTCCCTGTTGTCAACCACGCGGGTGCGATCACCTATTGCGACGCTCTCACTCTTGCAGGGCATGCGGATTGGCGCTTACCCACCCGCCGCGAGCTCAAAAGCCTCGTGGACTATGCCAAACCCTATCCTGGGCCTGTCATCCACGATGCGTTTGTGAGCACGACCCGTACCGATGACTGGTACTGGAGCTCTACAACCTACGCTGCCGATACGTCCGGTGCGTGGCTCGTGGACTTCGACGACGGCACCGACTTTGCGACCTATGAGAGCTACAGCTATTACGTGCGTTGCGTCCGCGGGCATTGAACCTTTGACCTATGCGGTATGACCATCTGAATATCTATAAATCGGCTCTGGAGCTGGCTACTTATCTTGAGACCATTGTGCGTGGCTTTGAGAAGTATTACAAGTACACCATCGGTGCCGATCTGCGCACCCATGCCAAGATGATCCTTTTTGGCGTGCACCGCGCCAATACCCACAAGGGTGAAGCGGTGATGGCGCTATTGGAGCGCTGCGAGGAGCTCAAGATGCTGCTGCAGCTCGCCAAAGAGTTGGGTGCCTTTGCAAGTTTCAAGCAGTTTGAACACAGCAGTGCTCTGGCGGTCAACGTCTGCCGCCAAGCACAAGGATGGAGCCGATCATTGGCCGGAGCTTCGCAATGACGCTGCTTGCGAAGGCGTGCCACTCTTACCCGGCGACTCCGCTGCCCATGTGGCATGCAGGTGTTTGGACGACTGCAACGCTTTTGTCCGAACGTTCGAAATGCGGAGTTGATGTGCATGACGCTGCCGATACGTCCAATGCGTGGATCGTGAACTTCAACAACGGCAACGACAATGCGAACAATAAGAGCAACAGCAATTACGTGCGTTGCGTCCGCGGATAAGCGCGATGCTCTCTAGCGTGAGCTTTCGTGACCTCTACGATGCCTATCTGGCGTGCCGCCGCCACAAGCGCGGCACGTACAACGCGCTGCACTTTGAGTCGCGCCTCATCGATCATCTTTTTGATCTGTGCGACGCTCTGCACAGCGGCAGCTATAGACCCGGTCGCAGTGTCGCATTTTTGGCCAAAGACCCCAAATTGCGCGAAATCTTTGCGGCTGATTTTAAAGACCGCGTGGTGCACCACTATCTGGTACCCAGACTAGAGGCTCATTATGAACCGCGCTTTATTCATGATGTGCACTCCAACCGCCAAGGCAGAGGCATACATAGTGCTGCTATGCGCTTGCAAGCGTTTATGCGCAGCATGGGGAGCGACGCATGGGTGCTACAGTGTGATATACGCAACTTTTTTTACAGTATCGACAAGACGATCTTGCTGCGCACACTGCATAGGGATCTCTCACATAGCGCTCTACCAAACCAAGGAGAGCTACTGTGGCTTGCCAACCGCATCCTCACCCATGATGTGCGTGATGGGGTGCATCTGCGCGGCAATCCGCGCCGTTTTGCGGCGCTTCCGCAGCACAAGAGTTTGCTTAAGCTGCCGCGTCATCTGGGGCTACCCATCGGCAACCTGACCAGTCAGTTTTTTGCCAATGTCTATCTCAATGCTTTTGATTACTTTGTGAAGCGCCAGCTCCTTGTCAAGGGGTATGTGCGCTATGTGGACGACTTCGTGCTCGTGGACTGTGACCCGAAACGGCTTCAGTGACACTATGAGCAGATGGCGGATTTTTTGCGTACGCAGCGTGGCTTGGTGCTCAAGCCGCCCAAACTCGTGCGTGTGGGTGAAGGGGTCGATTTTCTCGGCTATATCATACGCCCGCACTATAGGCTCGTGCGCCGCCGAATCGTCAATAACTTCAAGCGTAAAAAGGCGCGCTACCTAGACGCCTACGAAGCACAAAAAGGGACAATGAGGCTTGCAGAGATAAAGCAGTTTTTAGCTGTGCAAGCCTCATTCAAGGCGCATGCCAAGCATGCAGATAGTTATCACCTACTCAACACCATAGGAGCGATTCATGAAAATGATCCTTTTGCTTTTGACCGCCGCTAGTCTGCTCTTTGGAGCCTACACCCGTGATGCGGGCATCGTCACCGACAGCCAAACAGGGCTACAGTGGCAAGACGATTACGACAACAACGCTTCCACCTCCAATGATAGCATTGCCTATAAGAATTGGACGCAAGCGCTCAGCTACTGTGAAGATCTCACCGATCTAGGACATAGCGACTGGCGACTGCCGAGCATCAACGAGCTCTACTCCATCACCGACGATACCCTCTATAGTCCCGCCATCGACCCCGCTTTTGTGCATACGGCGACCGATGATTGGTACTGGAGCTCTACAACCTACGCTGCCGATACGTCCGGTGCGTGGCTCGTGTACTTCACCAACGGCGACGACCGTGCGGACCATAAGAGCTACAGCGATTACGTGCGTTGCGTCCGCGGGTCTGTTGCTCCTTTGAATAGTGCTCCTGCTGATCTCAACCTCAGTTCTAGCTCCATCATCGAAAACAGTACAGTGCCCACCCCCATCGGCGAGTTGGGCGCCACCGACCCGGACACCGGCGACACCCACACCTACGCCCTTACATGTAACGATGCCAACAAAACAGGTCAAGAGGGTAATTTCACCATTAACACTCCCTGGCTCAAATCCAATGCAGTGTTTGACTACGAGACCCGTAGTAGCTACAGCATCTGTATCAAAGTCACCGACAACGGCGGCCTCTCGTATGAGAAGAATGTAACCATCACGATAGAGAACAACACCAGTGACGACCCTGCACCTGAGATCAACGTCAAGGGTAACAGTGTCTCGATTGTAGATGGCGACACCACCCCAAGTGCGAGTGATCATAGCGACTTTGGTAGCGTCGATATCGCTTCGGGTTCAGTGGTGCGTACCTTTACCATCGAGAACAACGGCACGGCGATGCTCAGCCTCACTAGTTCGCCGGTCGTTGCCCTCTCAGGCAGCGCGGCCTTTAGCGTCAGCGCACAACCTATTACTTCGGGCGGCTATACGGCAGCGCAACTGCGCAACGGTTATGTTTATGTCGGTGTCGGTTATGCCACCACCTTCAGCATCACTTTTGACCCATCGACCGTAGGCACCCAAAGCGCCACCGTTTCCATCGCCAACAATGACAGTGATGAAGATCCCTACACTTTTGATATCAACGGTTCGGGCTATGAGGTGGTCGCCTCATCGAGCAGCAGCTCCAGCTCCTCATCCGTAGTATCCTCAAGCTCCAGCGCTGCACCCTCTTCGAGTTCTGTTTCGAGTGCTTCAAGCAGCAGCACCCCATCAGGCGACAACGACGGTCTGGATGAAGAGGCATCAACCGATGGCAACCATGACAACACCCCCGACGCACAGCAAAGCGACGTAGGTAATATGGGCAGCGTCACCGTCGAATCGACAAACAATCAGCTCAGCAATCTCTCTACCGCCCCAAGCGCTCAGAGCGTCACGCTGAGCGGCGGCGGCTCCATCACGCTGCACTATGGCACCGTTAGCTTCACCGTTTCGGGGCTAAGTAGCGGAGGCACGGCGCAAATCAGCCTCTACTACCCCTACGATACCACCATCACGGGCTACGCCAAAAACGTGGGTGGCACCTGGTATGACATGGGCGCGACGGTAACGCACCAAGCGGGCAACTACACCAAAGTGAGCTTTTCCATCACCGACGGTAGCATGTTTGACCTCGATGGCAGCACCAATGGCTCTGTACAAGACCCCGGCGGCGCGTACCGCGCAGGCAGTACGAGCGTAGCTGTGCCGCTCCTTGGGCTTCCCGGCTTCGCGCTTTTAGCCCTGCTGCTGGGGCTTGGCGGCTTCGGGTTTGCGCGGCGGCGTGTGTTATGAAAGCAACCCAAGAGAATATCATCGCGTACTTACAATGGTAGAAAAGATGAAAGAGAAGTTCAAAGAGGGTGAAATCCCCCTGCCCGACTTCTGGGGCGGCTACCGCATCATCCCCCAAAGCGTCGAGTTC